>DHIQ01000067.1:11528-12949 GCA_002403895.1 Candidatus Neomicrothrix sp. UBA4742 | reverse complement strand
GGGGTGTACGTCGGACACCCGTGGAGCGGAGTGTAGTGCTGCCGACCAATAAACACGGGCATTTCGAGAGAAATGTAGCCCAGCGTGCGGTGGATGCGGATAGGGTCGCTGGCAGTCGCCGAGAGGTTGCTACGCCGCACCATTGGCGGCAAATCCCAAGGCCTCCGCGGCATCGCCGAAGGGCCGGTGTATGGTCCGCGATGAGCGTTCGAGGAGGTGATTCTCGTCAACGAAACCGAGTATGAGGAGCGGGTCGCTGCCTTCGATGCAGAGATGGCCGAGCTGCGCGACCAAGCGGTCGCGCTGGAAGAAGAGGTCATCTCTCTGCGCCGGCGTCTGCAGGACGCCCCCAAGCGGGTGCGAACGCTCGAGGAGCGGCTGCTCGAGACGAAGGGGCAGTTGGCGCAGGCCGTATCCCAGAACGAAAAGCTCACCTACACCCTGCGCGAGGCACGCGAGCACATCGCCGCCCTGCGTGACGAGGTCGAGAAGCTGACCCAACCGCCGTCCGCTTACGGCACGCTCCTGGGTCGTAATGACGACGGCACTGTGGACGTGTTCTCCGGTGGCCGCAAGATGCGGGTGGCGGTCCACCCCGACCTCGGCGAGACGGACCTCACCCGTGGGGCCGAGGTCGTCCTCAACGAATCGCTGAACGTGGTGCTGGCCCGTACCCCCGAAATGACCGGTGAATTGGTCACGTTCAAGGAGCTGCTGGACGACGGCAATCGGGCCATGATCTTGGGTCGAGCCGACGAGGAGCGTGTGGCCGAGCTGGCGGACACACTCAAGGGTCGCAAGATCCGCGCCGGTGACACCGTTTTGCAGGACTCGCGCTCGGGGCTGTTGCTCGAGGTGCTGCCCCGGCCCGAGGTCGAGGAGCTCGTGCTCGAAGAGGTGCCCGATATTTCCTACGAGGACGTCGGCGGTTTGGACAGCCAGATCGAGCAGATCACCGACGCCGTCGAGCTGCCCTTCGTCCACCACGCCCTGTTCGCCCAGTACCGGTTGCCGGCGCCAAAGGGCATCCTGCTCTACGGCCCTCCCGGGTGCGGCAAGACGCTCATCGCCAAGGCGGTGGCCAACTCGCTGGCCAAGAAGGTGGCGGAGGTGAGCGGGGACCGCGAAGCGCGCAGCTACTTCCTCAACATCAAGGGCCCCGAGCTGCTCAACAAGTATGTGGGCGAGACCGAGCGCCAAATCCGCCTCGTCTTCCAGCGGGCCCGCGAGAAGAGCGAGGAGGGCTGGCCGGTCATCGTCTTCTTCGACGAGATGGACTCGCTGTTCCGCACCCGGGGCACCGGCATCAGCTCGGACATGGAATCGACCGTCGTGCCTCAGCTGCTGGCCGAAATCGACGGTGTCGAGACACTGAAGAACGTCATCGTGATCGGCGCCTCCAACCGCGAGGACCTCATCGA
>DHIQ01000067.1:387-11326 GCA_002403895.1 Candidatus Neomicrothrix sp. UBA4742 | reverse complement strand
GTGAAGATCAAGATCGAGCGCCCCAACGAAGAGGCCGCCGCGCAGATCTTCGCTCGCTACCTCACCTCCGACCTGCCCCTCGATGCCCACGAGATCGAAACGCTCGGTGGAGGGGATCGCGACAAGGCGGTGCGGGCCATGATCGAAGACACGGTGGCCGAGATGTATCGCGACGACGTGGCCAACCAGTTCCTGGAGGTGACCTACCAGAACGGCGACAAGGAGATCATGTACTTCAAGGACTTCTCGTCGGGGGCCATGATCGAGAACATCGTGCGACGGGCCAAGAAGCTGGCTATCAAGCGCCTCATCGACAACGGCAATCCCGGCATCTGCGTGAACGACCTGTTCGAGTCGATCCACCAGGAGTACAAGGAACACGAGGATCTGCCCAATACGACCAACCCGGACGACTGGGCCAAAATCTCGGGCAAGAAGGGCGAGCGCATCATCTACGTGCGCACCCTCATCAAGAGGCCTGACTCGGACACCGCCGGCGGGCGCTCCATCGAGCGGGTCGCCACCGGCCAGTACCTCTGAGCCGTCGGTCTTCAGCGCGCTGCGGCCCGTTCATCGGGTGGTGGGAGACCCATCGGGTTGGGATAGGTGATGACCGCCTGGTCGACGATGGCGGCAGTGAGCGGGGCCAACAGTTGGTCGAAGCGGGCCGTGGCGGCGTCGCCCAGTGCGGTCCACGGGGCGGCCGCCAGCCGGTCGGTGGTCGCCCCGATGGCGGTGTGGAGGTCGCGGCCGGTCGCCGTGAGCTCGTCGCCGTCGAGCAGCCTCCGACGCTCGAGCCGGGTCACGGCCGCGTCCCAGTCGTCGTCGCTCCACCCCCGGGCTCGCTGCTGCGACGCCCGACTGACGGCGCCCGCGGCGGCCGCCATCACGTGGACCTCACAGCCGTCGAGGCCCGCTTCCACCAGCGCGGCCACGTGCCCGTCACCCCGATGCTCCCGCACCACGGTGCATGCCAACCACAGCCGCACATGCGTGGGGAGCGACCCGGATGGCGCCACCGCCGACCACGCCGCGGCCAGGGGGCGACCTTCGATCGGGCAGAGGGCCGCGGCTTTGGTCCCGAGCTCGGCGGCCTCCGCCACGCCGGGCCCGTCGACCGCATCGCCGAGGAGACGGCGAAGGACGGTGTCCACCGTCTCCAGCCGGGTGGCGAGGACGTCGTCGGACCCGGCGAATCCCCATGCGTCGGGAAGCGCTCGGCGCACCATGGTGGGGGCGAAGTTGAAGAACGAGGCAATGACCGGCTCCGGGCCGACGGGACCCATGGGCGCGGCCCGTCCGGCGAAGTAGCTCATCCAGAATCCGCGCAACCCCAAGGCGGTGTCGGCCTCGGGGATCTCGGGGGCGAAGTACACGACGGCGTGCAGAGGCTCGAGCATCGTCCACCGCCGCCGCACCGATCCGGTGTTCATGGCCAGCCATGTTGCCATGGACGCCGGTAAGGTCGACGGGTGGCAATCAGCAAGATCTGTGGGGTCGAGACCGAATTCGGGATCGTGATCCGAGGGGTGGAGGAGTCCAACCCCATCGCGGCCTCGTCGATGCTGATCAACGCCTACCTCCACGAGCATCGCCGCGGCAACGAGCCGGTGGTAGCTCCCACGGTCGGGTGGGACTTCGAGGATGAGTCACCCGGCAATGACGCTCGGGGGACGGCCGGCGTCGGGGCCATGGCCCCGGAGGTGGAAACCCACCTCGTCAACGCAGTGCTCACCAACGGGGCCCGCTACTACGTCGACCACGCCCACCCCGAGCTGTCGACGCCCGAGTGCGCTGATGCCCGCTCGATCGTGGTGTTCGACCGCGCCGCCGAGCAGATCCTGATCGCGTCCATGGCCGCCGCCCGCCGGGTGATGCCCGACGGCCAGGAGATCGTCGTCTACAAGAACAACTCGGACGGCAAGGGCAACAGCTACGGCTGTCACGAGAACTACCTGATGGACCGCCAACTGCCCTTCGGTCGGATCGTCAGCCAGATCACCCCTCACTTCATCACCCGCCAGATCTTCTGTGGGGCGGGCAAGGTCGGCAGCGAGGCGGGGGGGCTGAGCCACCGCGAGGTGCCGTTCCAGCTCAGCCAGCGAGCTGACTTCTTCGAGGAAGAGGTAGGGCTGGAAACGACGCTCAAGCGTCCGATCGTCAACACCCGCGACGAGCCCCACTGCGACGCCACCAAGTACCGCCGGCTGCACGTGATCATCGGCGACGCCAACCTGTCCGAAGTGGCCACGTTCTTGAAGGTGGGGACGACCGCGATCGTGCTGGCCATGATCGAAGACGACGCGTTGTCGCGAGAGTTCGTTTTCAATGCACCGATCTGGGCGCTGCGCCGGGTGTCCTATGACCTCACGCTGCGGGCACCCCTCGAACTGGTGGACGGCACCACGGTGTCGGCGCTGGACGTGCAGTGGGAGTTGTTCGACCGGGCCCGAAAGTACGCCGAGGTGGCGGGGCTCGAGTGCGTTGGCCAACAGGTGGGCGAGGAGGTGCTCCGCCGGTGGGAGGCGGTGCTCACCGGCCTCGAGTCCGACCCGATGACGCTGGCCAGTCAACTCGACTGGGTGGCCAAATACCGTCTCATCGAGGGCTACCGCGACCGCCACAGCCTGGAGTGGGATGACGCCCGGCTGGCGGCCATGGACCTCCAGTACCACGACCTGCGGCCCGAGAAGTCGCTGTTTTCCCGCCTCGGCATGGAGCGGATCACCAACGACGACGAAGTCGCCCTGGCCCAGTTCGAACCGCCCACCGACACCCGTGCGTACTTCCGGGGGAAGTGCCTGCAGAAGTGGAGCGACGACATCGTGGCCGCCAACTGGGATTCCCTCGTTTTCGATGTGGGCCGAGAACCACTGCGCCGGGTGCCGATGATGGAACCGACGCGCGGAACCGAGGCGCATGTGGGTACGTTGTTGGCCGAATGCACCACTTCGTCCGAATTGTTGGACAAGCTGGGAAGTTAGAACCGGTCGTCATCGTCGACGGCGAACGCGACCAAGTGAGGTGAGAGGGCCAGATGGCTGAACGAGAGCAGATCCGCAAGCCGGCGCCAGCCAAGAAGGACGCCGAGATCGAGGAAGCTCCTCCGGCGTCCGAGAAGGGCGAGAAGATCAAGGCCGAGCTGGATGATCTCCTGGACGAAATCGACGGTGTCCTCGAGACGAACGCAGAGGAATTCGTTAGGAGCTACGTCCAGAAGGGTGGACAGTAGTCCACTACGCTGTAGCGACAAGCAGTCGGGATTCTTTCCTCCTCCGGCCGACTCCGGGAGGAGCCCGATGGGGACGAAGCCATGTACCATCTGCGGTGAGGTCAAGCCGCTCGGCGAGTTCTACAAGGCGGCGGGTGGGCCATCTGCGGGGACCCGCCCGGGAAGGCAGCGCTGCATGTCGACCACTGCCACGACTCGGGCCAGGTCCGGGGATTGCGGTGCTTTCGGTGCAACTCGGCTATCGGCAACCGGCGCGACGATCCCGCCATCGTGGCTTCGGCGCTGGCCTACCTGACGCGGCGCCGGGATGTGACCCGGTAGCTTGGCGGCCGTGACGTTGCCCATGTTCTCTCCGACCGATGACCCCGGTCCCAACTTCGCCGAGCTGTTGCGCCGGGTCGGCCTCGAGCCGCCCACGCCGGCGACCAGCCTGGACGGGGTGCTCACCATCACCCACGGCACGACGGTGGTGGCCGTGCGCTACGCCGACGGCGTGGTCATGGCGGGCGACCGGCGGGCCACGAGCGGGAACCTGATCTCCCACCGGGCCATCGAGAAGGTCTTCCCCGCCGATCGCCACTCCGGGGTGGCCATCGCCGGCGCCGCCGGACCGGCCATGGACATGGTCAAGCTGTTCCAATTGCAGCTCGAGCACTACGAGAAGGTCGAGGCCTCGGCGCTGAGCCTGGAAGGCAAGGCCAACCAGCTCTCGTCCATGGTGCGCAACCATCTGCCGGCCGCCATGCAGGGTCTGGCCGTGGTGCCGCTGTTCGCCGGATACGACCTGGCTCGTGGCGCCGGGCGGCTGTTTCAATACGACGTCACTGGTGGCCGCTACGAGGAGACGAACTACGCCTCGACGGGCTCCGGCAGCCTGCATGCGTCCACCGTCATCAAGCTCGGGTTCGGCGAGGCCATGACCCGGCCGGACACGCTCGATCTGGCCATCAAGGCCCTGTTCATGGCGGCCGACGAGGACTCGGCCACCGGCGGCCCCGACCTCGTGCGGGGGATCTACCCCAGCATGGCCACCATCACCGAAGAGGGCTTCACCCGGGTGCCCGAGGCGGAGATCGCCGGGCGCTTCGGCGAGCTGATCGGCGCCATGTCCGGGCGTGAGGCCGAACAGGCCGACCTGGTGGCCGAGACCACCTCGGACCACGGAGGGCTGCAGGCATGAACATGCCCTTCTACGTCGCCCCCGAACAGGTCATGAAGGATCGGGCCGACTACGCCCGCAAGGGCATCGCTCGAGGACGCAGCCTGGCCGCTGTCGTCTATGACGGTGGCATGTTGATCTGCGCGGAGAACCCATCGTCCACGCTGCGCAAGGTGAGCGAGATCTACGACCGCATCGCCTTCGCCGGGGTCGGTAAGTACAACGAGTTCGACCAACTCCGCATCGCCGGTGTGCGCGCCGCCGACCTCAAGGGGTACGCCTACAGCCGCGAGGACGTCGACGCCCGCAGCCTGGCCAACCAGTACGCGTCGATCCTCGGCCAGGTCTTCACCCACGAGATGAAGCCCATGGAGGTCGAGATCCTCGTGGCCGAGGTCGGGCGCGAGCGCTCCGGTGACCGGCTCTTTCACATCCTCTACGACGGCACGGTGATGGACGAAGACGCCTTCACCGTGCTCGGTGGGGAGGCCGAGGCCATCAACACCCGCCTCGAGGAGGAGTGGACAGACGACTTCGACCTGGCCGGCGCGCTGAAGGCGGCGGTCACCGCGCTGGCTGGTCCCGATCGCACGCTCACGGCCGGCGACCTGGAAGCGGCGGTGCTCGAGCGCACCGACGCGCGCCGCGCCTTCCGCCGCCTCGAAGAGGACGAACGAGCCTCCCTCTTAGCCTGATCGCCCGGAGTCAGCGGTTCTGACCCCCAGTCTTGCCCGGTGCGCGGGAACGATCGACGGCGAAACCGGGAGGCCGAAACCGGGTGGAGCCCGGGGAGTGGGCGGCGGGTACCGGGCAGGAGCAGTTTGCGCCGGTAGCCTCACCCCATGGAGCGCCGGATCTTCGGTCTCGA
The DNA here is from genome assembly GCA_002403895.1 of Candidatus Neomicrothrix sp. UBA4742. Classification (GTDB taxonomy): domain Bacteria; phylum Actinomycetota; class Acidimicrobiia; order Acidimicrobiales; family Acidimicrobilacustridaceae; genus UBA4742. The sequence continues at coordinate 6,067 of DHIQ01000067.1, read as the reverse complement.
GAACGAGTATGGGGTCACCTGCACGCTCCGCGGCCAGCGTCGGCTCAGCCCCGACGAGGTGGCCCGCTACCTGTTCCGCCGAGTGGTGTCGTGGGGCCGGAGCTCGAACGTGTTCCTGGCCAACGGGGCACGGCTCTACCTGGACGTCGGCTCCCACCCGGAGTACGCCACACCGGAGTGCGATTCGATCTACGACCTGGTGGTGCACGACAAGGCGGGGGAGCGGATCCTCGAGCAACTCCTGGCCAGTGCTGAGCAGCGTCTGAGGGAGGAGGGCATCCGCGGGGTCATCTACCTGTTCAAGAACAACACCGACTCTGCTGGGAACAGCTACGGCTGTCACGAGAACTACCTCACCAGCCGGCGCGATGACTTCGGCCACTACGCCGAAGTGCTGATCCCGTTCCTGGTCAGCCGCCAGATCTATGCCGGGGCGGGCAAGGTGCTGCAGACGGCTCGGGGTGCCATGTACTGCATCTCTCAGCGGGCCGAGCACATCTGGGAAGGCGTCTCAAGCGCCACCACCCGCTCTCGCCCGATCATCAACACCCGTGACGAGCCCCACGCCGACGCCGAGCGCTACCGCCGCCTCCACGTCATCGTGGGCGACTCGAACATGAGTGAGTATTCGACGTTCCTCAAGGTGGGGGCAGCCAGCCTCCTGCTGCGCATGCTTGAAGAGCCCAACGTGGTTCTGCGGGACATGACGCTGGAGAACCCGATCCGCGCCATCCGCGAGATCAGCCACGACGTCACCTGTCGCCGCCGCGTCCGCCTGGCCAACGGCAGGGAGGCCAGCGCGCTCGAGATCCAGAGCGAATACCTCAACCGGGCGTTGAAGTACGCGGAGCGCCGTGAGTTGAGCCCGCTCGAGACCCAGGCCCTGGAGATGTGGGAGCACTGCCTCACCACCATCGAGAACGATCCGCTGAAGCTGGACCGCGAGGTCGACTGGGTCATCAAGCACAACCTGGTCGAGAGCTTCCGCGAGCGCCACGACCTCCCTCTGAACAGCCCGCGGGTGGCGCTGCTCGACTTGCAGTACCACGACGTCAACCGTGAGCGGGGGGTGTTCTACAAGCTGCAGGATCGGGGACTGGTAGAGCGGGTGTGCGACGACGCCGACATCGATACGGCCATGGAAACCCCACCCCAGACCACGCGTGCCCGGTTGCGGGGCGAGTTCATCCGCAAGGCGAAGGAACGCAAGCGCGACTACACGGTCGACTGGGTGCACCTGAAGCTCAACGACCAGGCGCAGCGAACGGTCTTGTGCAAGGACCCGTTCAAGTCCCGCGACGAGCGGGTCGAGAAGCTCATCGCCTCGCTGTGAGCCACCCCGACACCGGCCAGGGCCGCCGGTAGGCTCAGCCTCGGTGGACAAGCTCGAACGGCTCCTGAACCTCATCTCCGCGCTCTTGGAAACGAGCCGGCCGCTCACCGCTGAAGAGGTACGCGAGCGGGTGCCGGGCTATCCGGCTAACAAGGCGAGCTTCCGCCGCGCGTTCGAGCGGGACAAGGACGACCTGCGGGAAATGGGGGTGCCCCTCGTCTACGAGCCGGTTCCGGGCATCGATCCCCCGACCGAGGGCTATCGCATCGATCGGAGTCGCTACTACCTGCGTGACCCGGGCTTCGAGCCTGACGAGCTGGCGGCCCTGCACCTGGCGGTGAGCGCGGTACGGCTGGACGGCGTCGAAAGCGCCGAGGGACTGTGGAAGTTGGGCGGTGTGGTCGAGGCCGAGGGCCAAGAGCCTGCCGTGGACGGAGCATGGGCCTCGCTACCGGCCGATCCGAACCTGCCGGCCCTCTACCGGGCGTGCGCCGAGCGCCGCACGGTCGAGTTCCGTTACCACGATGAGGATCGCACGGTCGACCCCCACCGGATCGGATACCAGCGGGGCCGCTGGTATCTCACCGCGTGGGACCATGACCGGGACGACGACCGCAACTTCCGCATGGATCGCATCGACGGTCCCGTGACGGTCGGCCCCGCCGGCGGGTTCGCGGGCCGTCCCGCGGGCGTGGCGGGCATGCCGGGCGCGCCGTGGCAGCTGGGCGACGGCGACGAGATCACCGCCCAACTGCTGGTCGACGCTGACCACGCCGCCTTCGCCGCCCGTCAGCTGGGCCGCTCGACCCCCGTCGAGTCGGCACCCGATGGTTCGGCCGTCTTCGCGGTGGCCGTGACCAACTGGCCGGCGTTCCGATCATTCGTCCTGACCTTTCTGGAACACGCCGAGATCATCGGCCCGCCGGAGCTTCGGGCGCGGATGACCCAGTGGCTCATGGAGGTGGCGCGATGAGCCGGCCGGCGGCGTCGGACCGGGTGGCCCGAATGCTGAGCCTGGTGCCGTGGGTGGCGGCGCGGGGGAGCGCCCCGGTTGACGAGGTCTGCCGCCGCTTCGACATCGATCGTGAGCAACTGCTCCACGACCTCTCCGTCGTTTCCATGGTCGGGCTCTACCCGTACACCCCCGATGTACTCATCGAGTTGTTCATCGACGACGACGAGGTCTGCATCACCCTGCCGCAGGCATTCGATCGGCCACTGTCACTGACCCCGGAACAAGGTGTCGCCTTGGTTGCCGCTGGCACCACCTTGCTGGCCACGCCCGGCGCCGACCCCGATGGGCCCCTGGCTCGGGGATTGGCCAAGCTGTCCTCGGTCCTCGACCAAGGTGAGTCGCCCGCACTCGAGGTGCGCCTGGAGGAGGTGTCGTCGGCCGTGCTCGATGTCGTGCGGCAAGGGGTCCGCGAGGGTCGCCAGGTGACCCTCGACTACTACGCCTACGGCCGTGACGAGCTCACCCACCGGGTCGTGGACCCGTATCGGGTGACCACCGATCAAGGGCAGTGGTACTTGAGCGGCTACTGCCACCTGGCGGACGGCGACCGGCTCTTCCGTATCGACCGCATCCGTTCGGCCGACCTGCTGGACACGACGTTCGACGCCCCCACGGCCGCCATGGCCACCGGCACGTTCAGCCCATCGGCCGACGATCCCCGCGTCACCATCGATATGGCGCCCGAGGCTCGGTGGGTAGTCGAGCAGTACCCGGTGGACGAGATCATGGAGCTCGACAGCGGGGTGCTGAGGGTTCGCCTGGCGGTGACCGCCCGCCAGTGGTTGGAGCGGCTGCTGCTCCGGCTCGGGCCGACCGCCACCGTGGTGGAGGGTCCCGACGACCTGCGCCAGGTGGCCAGCGCATCGGCAAGACGGATTCTCGAGCGCTACCGCGATGGGTGAGAAGCCGCCCCACGTGACGCAATGAGCTGCGCTCGCCGCCAGGACCGCCTGGAGTACCCTCGACCCCTGACCCGCATCTCTCGCCGAGGACCCCACCGACGCATGACCTTTACTGCCCCCAACCATGACGGTCCCGGCCCAGCCCAGGCCGGTCCCGGCTTCGTCGGGTCTTCCTCCACCCCACCCGGCCCTCCGATTGCCGGTTCGATCCCACCCGGTTCTGCGCCGCCCGGCGAGGCGGCGCCGACACCGATACCGACGCCGGCAACCGCGACCCCTCGCAACGAGAACTGGAAGCGCTCCACCGTCGAGTGGATCCTGGTCATCGTCGGGGCTCTGGCCATCGCCTTCACCCTGCGGGCCACTTCGTTCCAGGTCTTCTACATCCCGTCGGGCTCCATGGAACCGACACTCCAAGTTGGTGACCGGGTCGTCGTCAACCAGTGGAGCTACCGGCTCCACGATGTCAACCGGGGCGACATCGTGGTGTTCAGCCGACCGGAAGGCGAGAGTGCGGTCGGGGTGAAAGACCTGATCAAGCGGGTGGTCGGGCTACCGGGCGAGACGGTCACCATCGCTGGCAACCAGGTGAAGATCAACGGCGAGGTGCTCGACGAGCCGTACCTGCCGCTGGGTACCAAGACCGACGGCACGGGCACGCCCGTACCCTGCGCGCCGGCTAATCCTTGTCACATCCCTGAGGGTGAGGTCTGGGTGATGGGTGACAACCGGGCCAACTCGTCCGACAGCCGCTTCTTCGGGCCCATCCCGGAATCCAAGATCGTGGGCCGAGCCTTCCTCCGGCTCTGGCCCCTCGGGCGCCTCGGCGGGCTCTGAGCGCGGGCGTCGCCCATTCGTGACCGAGCTCGATCAACCGACCCCACCCCCGGTCGATCCGCCGGCGCGCGCCTCCGTCGACCCGTCCGCCGCGCCCATCGACGTGCCGGTCGACGATGCGGGGACTCCGCCACCGAGCCCGCGCCCGGCCTCGTCCACCTCCCGGGGCTTGCGTCAGATCGGGGAGTGGGTCGTGGTGGGGGTGGTGGCCTTCGGGCTGATGGCGCTGATCCAGGCCACGTCCGTGCAGACCTTCCGGATCCCGTCGGACTCGATGGTGCCGACCTTGCAGAAGGGCGACCGGGTGCTCGTCAACAAGTGGAGCTATCGGCTGCACGACGTGCAACGAGGTGACATCGTCGTGTTCGACAAGCCGGACGACCCCGCGCTCACCGAAGACCATCTGATCAAACGAGTCATCGGCCTACCCGGTGAGACCGTCACCATCGACGGGGAGCACGTGATCATCGACGGCCGGATCCTGATCGAGCCCTACCTCCCGGAGGGCACCGTCACCGCGGCGGTCGGCACGCACCCGTGCGATCCGGACCACCCCTGCCAGATCCCGGACGGCGAGGTGTGGGTGATGGGGGACAACCGTCCGTTCTCCCACGACAGCCGGTATTTCGGACCCATCCCGGAGTCCAAGATCGTGGGCCGGGCCTTCGGGCGACTGTGGCCTCCGAGCCGCCTCGGGAGTTTGTAGCGCGGCCGGTAGAGTGAGTATACGCCACGCATTGTGGCGCAGATCTGAACCCGAGGCAGTCAGAACCGCCTTGCGGGGTGGGGAACGACGGCTGATGACATCGCTGGCGGTCAGTCTGGGTAGGAGCAGGCGTTCGGCGTCGTGCAGACGTCGTCTCCCCAAGGAGCATCTCCCCATGGACATCATTCGAAACGCCGACGGCACCCTCGTCGTTCCTGCGCAGCAGGAACGGCAGCACGAAACCGATGACGCGGTGGAAACCTCGACCGTCGGCCCTGATGGCGAGCCGACACCGACGACGGAGGCGCCCACGACCCGACTGCTGCATCCGGGAGAAGGTGGGTACGACGAGGCGCTCGCCGAGTGGGACCTGCAGCAGAACCCCGATCGTGCACCGGTCGTCTCGACGGCAACTGGCCGCCAGGAAGCCATGACCGTTGTCCACGCCGTGGCGACCTCACCCGACCATCAGGTCGCGGCCGCGGTGGAGGCGCTCGACGATCCCGAAGCCAGCGGCGAGGCGTTGCGCCACGTTCTCGTGGGCGGCGTTCATTCAGTTGAAGACTTTGCCGCCGAGGTCGCGGAGGCGGAAGGCGGCGACCCGCTACCCGCTCATCAGGCGACGAAGATCATCGGTGAGGTGCTGGCCGAGCTCGATTGATACTCGCGACGTGAGCGGTACAGACCAGCGCGAGGGGCGCACTCAGGCGATGCCGTCAACGGCGGCGACCATGAGATCGACGTGATCGCTGAACACGGCGTCGATGCCGGCGTCGAGAGCCTCGCCCAGAACCCGCTCGAACTGCAGGTCCCAGGCGAAGGCCAGGCGGTCGAAGCGGTGGTACAGGGCGATGTGGCCGCCGGTCCACGCCGTGGCGACCTCACCC
>DHIQ01000067.1:0-146 GCA_002403895.1 Candidatus Neomicrothrix sp. UBA4742 | reverse complement strand
AGGGCGATGTGGCCGCCGGTCCACTCCTGATAGTGGAGGTTCACGGCCTGAATGTCGAGTTCGGCCAACTCGGCGCCGTGCAGCTCCGGGCCACGGGCCAGCCGGTCCAGGCGGGTGGAGTGCACGAGCTTCATTTCCGGCCAGCG
>DHIQ01000107.1 GCA_002403895.1 Candidatus Neomicrothrix sp. UBA4742 | reverse complement strand
GGACGGTGGTGGTTTGTCGACGGGCGTGGACAGCGGGTTGCTGCACGCGTTGGCGGATGGGGTCAGTGGTGGCAACGGGGTGTTCGCGTACTCGGCATCGAGCACGTTCCCGACGAACAGCTACCAGGCTTCGAACTACTGGGTCGATGTCGTCTTCCGCACGAACTAGGGCAGTCGTCGGGTGGAGATCAGGGGTGAGGCACTGTGGGACAGTCAGCACGCACGACCGAATGGGCCGACCATGAGGCGCTGGCGTCGACCGGAGGGGTGCGGACGATGAGCTCGGTGAGCGTGGTCGTCCCCTGCTACCGGTACGGCCGCTACCTCGAGGAGTCGGTGGGAAGCGTCCTGGACCAGGAGGGCGTGGACGTTCGCGTCCTGGTCATCGACGACGCGTCTGGCGACGACAGCCCGGACGTGGCGCGCGAGATCGCGAGCCGTGACCCCCGCGTCGAGGTCTCTGTGCACGCCGCCAACCGGGGGCATATCGGCACCTACAACGAGGGCCTGCTCGACTGGGCGTCGGGCGACTATACCGTTCTCCTGTCGGCGGACGACCGTCTTGCGCCAGGCGCGCTCAAGCGCGCCACTGAGCTGCTCGACGCGCACCCGAACGTGGGGTTCGCCTACGGCAACGTGTTGTGGTTCCACGAGGGCGACCGTCTGCCCCGGGCCCGAAACCGCTCTCGCGGCTGGTCGGTGTGGAACGGAGAGGCGTGGCTGGAGCGCCGGTTCCGGCACGCCCGCAGCGGCATCAACTCGCCCGAGGTCGTGGTGCGGACCTCGCTGCAGAAGAAGGTCGGCGGGTACGACGAACGACTCCCCCATCTCGCGGACACCCAGATGTGGTTGCGGCTGGCCGCCCACGGCGACGTCGGCTATCTGCGTGGGGTCGACCAGGCGTACTACCGCCGGCACGCCACCAACATGTCGGCCGCCTACACGCCGCTGATGACCTACGAGCAGGACCTCTTTGCGTTCGAGTCGGTGCTCGATCGGTGCGCGGACCGGCTCGAAGACCCGGCTCGGCTCTCGAGCCTGGTCCGGCGCAAACTGGCGTGGGAGGCACTCGTGACCGCTTCCCGCGCCTACGACCGCGGGGAGACCGAGCTGACGCCGATCGACGAGCTCGTCGAGTTCGCGCTCGCGACCTGGCCGGGCGCGAGGTCGCTGCCGATCTACCGCGCCCTCCAACTGCGACGGACCATCGGCCCGCGCGTCATGCCCTACCTCAAACCGCTGGCGCTGCCGGCCGTCCTCGCCCGAAAGGCCGAGTCAGCCTGGCTCGGACTGCCTGCGATGCGCCCGCTGCTGTCGTCCGGGACCTGGGCCCGCTACCGCTGACCGGACAGGTCCGTTGCTTCGGACCGCGCCCGGCGTGCCTGGTCGTACACCGCCCGGATGGCTCCGGCCCACGCGGTCTCGGTGAAGTGCGTCTCGAAGACCTGCCGGCAGTGCGGCCGCAAGGAGGGGAAGGCGGCCTCGGCCCGCTCGAGTGTCGCGATGAGGTCGTTCCCACCCGCGAGGCCGACGCCCAGCTCTTGGACCAGCGATGCCGCGGGAGCGGGGTGCCACGCCAACACCGGCGTGCCCGCACCCAGCGCCTCGAGCGCGACCAGGGCCAGGCCCTCGATCCAGCGTGACGGGAAGACCAGGCCCAGTGCGCCCGCCATGAGGGCCCGTAGGTCCTCACGGGTCTGCTGTCCCACTACCTCGACGCCGGGGCCTGCGGCAGCCCGCACGTCGTCGGCGAGCGGACCGCTGCCGGCGACCACGAGGCGCCGCCCCGGCGGCCATTCCCGGACCAGCTCGAGGACGCCCTTCTCGCTGGTGAGGCGACCGGCATACAGCCAGTAGTCCCCACCCGGCCCCGGGTCGGGCACCTCGCTCGAGGGGATGAAGTTCTCGACGACGTCGATCCGCTCGCTCGGAACCCCACCCCTCGCGTAGAACTGCCGCATAGCGTCGGTGAGAGCGATGACGCGGTCCGCGCGCGCGAGCAGCGGGTCCGCGGCGAATTTCGTGGAGAGGGCGAGGGGGACGGTGGCGGCACGGCTGCCGCGGTAGCACCCATGGCGCACCGACGGCACCGCGTTCCCGCGGTCGAGGCACAGCGTGCACACGTGGCCGTCGCGGTAGAGCGTCCCCCCCGGGCACAGCGGCCGGTAGTTGTGGGCGTGGGCGACGAGCGGGCCGTCCCAGTGGCGCACCCACCTTCGGCCGAAGTTGGGGAACAGGTTGTGCACGTGGACGACGTCAGGGGCGAAGTCTCGCAGAGCGGCCAGGGGGGACTGACCGTACCCGGTGGCGACGGTGAGGGCGGCCCGGACCACGTTGAGCGGGTCGCGCTCGCGTTCGTCGGTGCGTTCCGCGACGAGGAGGACCTCCATGCCTGTCCGCCTCAGCGCCGCGATCTGCTGGTTCACCACGTCGTTTTCACCGCTTGGCTGGCGGGACGTGTAGAAGCTGTGCACCATGGCCACCCGCATCGGCGTCCCCTCGGACGGATCACCCACCATGGTGGCATGCTCGCACGCGGCCGGGACGGGCGTGGCCGAATGCGTTTACTGGCACAGCTACGGAGGTCACCAGCCGCCGGTCGTCGCCCGTGGTGGATGAGATTGGGGAAGAAAAGTGGGGATCCGGTATCACCGGGGGGTTTCCACGGGTCTTCTGTCTGTGGGGGTGGCCGGGTCCAAGGTGCCGCCGACGACGGGAGGGTTGCAGATGATTCCGGTGATGAAGCCGTGGCTGGGCGAGGACGAGGCGCGCGCAGCCGCCGACGTCGTGGCGTCGGGCTGGCTCGCTCAGGGTCCGCGGGTTGCCGAGTTCGAAGCGGCCTTCGCCGCCCGCGTCGGTGCACCCCACGGCGTCGCTCTCACCTCGTGCACCACTGGCTTGCACGTCGCACTCCACCTGCTCGGGCTCGACCCGGGGGACGAGGTCGTGGTGCCGTCGCTGTCCTTCATCGCGACCGCCAACAGTGCGGTCTACGTGGGAGCCACCCCGGTGTTCGCGGACGTCGAGCCGGAGGACGGCAACCTGAGCCGGCGCACGGTCGAGGCTGTGCTTACCGACCGGACCCGGGCGATCGTGGTCGTCGACCAGGGTGGTGTGCCGGCTGATGTCGACCCGTTGCGTGAGCTGTGCGAAGAGCGGGGGATCGTGCTGGTTGAGGACGCGGCGTGTGCCGCGGGGTCCACGTACCGGGGCCGGCCCGTGGGTGCGTCGGCCACGCTGGCCGCGTGGTCCTTCCACCCTCGCAAGCTGTTGACCACCGGAGAAGGCGGCATGCTCACCCTGGCCGATGCCGGGCTGGCGGGCCGGGCTCGGCGACTGCGAGAGCACGGGATGAGCGTCAGCGCGGCGGAGCGCCACCGAAGCCGCCAGCCGGTCATCGAGAACTACCTCGAGGTGGGCTTCAACTACCGCATGACCGACATCCAGGCAGCAATCGGCTTGGTCCAGCTCGGCAAGCTGAGCGCGATGGTGCAGCGACGCAGGGAGCTGGCGGCCGCGTACCAGGCGGCGCTGGTCGACGTCCCCGGCGTCCGCACGGTGCGCGATCCCGAGTGGGGCGAGTCGAACTTCCAGTCGTTCTGGGTCGAGCTCGAACCCGGGTTCCCGGTGTCGCGCAGCGACCTCCTCGCGACCCTGTTCACCGAGGGTGTCTCGGCCCGAGCGGGGATCATGGCGGCCCACCGCCAGCCCGCCTACGCCGGGCACGCGCACGCCGATCTCACGACCACGGAGCGACTCACCGACTCCACCCTCATCCTGCCGCTCTTCCACACCATGACCACGGCAGAGCAGGACCACGTCGTCGACGTCATGCGGCGCGCCGCCACGTCGCGCGCCGCCTGACACCCGTTCCCATCACTGAGCACCGAGCCTGGAGGCCCATCCGTGAGTAGCAGCATCCCCCTCGTCGACCTCGCCCTGCAGCACACCCAGATCTCCGAGGAGGTCGGGGCCGGCTTCGCCGAGGTGCTGGCCGCCGGCGACTACATCGGCGGCAAGGCGGTGGCGGCGTTCGAGCAGGAGTACGCGGCGTACACCGGCGCCGGCGTCTGCGTCGGCGTCGCCAACGGGACCGACGCCGTGGAGCTCGCGCTGCGAGCCATCGGTGTGGGCCAGGGCGACGACGTGGTGGTGCCGGCCAACACCTTCATCGCCACGGCCGAGGCGGTCGTCCGGGCCGGAGCCCGTCCGGTCTTCGTCGACGTGGACGACGACGCCCTGCTGATCAACCCCGACCAGGTCGAGCAGGTCCTCACGGAGCGCACCCGTGCCGTGGTTCCCGTCGACCTGTACGGCCAGGTGGCACCGTTCGAGCGGCTGCCGGCGACGCTGCGCCAACGCGGCATCGCCGTCGTCGAGGACGGTGCCCAGTCCCAGGGCGCAACCCGTGCAGGGCGCGGTGCGGGAACGTTCGGCGACGTCGCGGCGACGAGCTTCTATCCGGGCAAGAACCTTGGCGCGTACGGGGACGCCGGTGCCGTGACGACGGCGAGGGAGGATCTGGCCCGTCAGGTCCGCCTCCTGGGTGCGCACGGCAGTCCGGCGAAGTACGAGCACATGGTCGTGGGGTTCAACTCCCGGCTCGACACCCTCCAGGCGGTGGTGCTGCGCGCGAAACTGCGTCGGCTCGACTCCTGGAACGCCGAACGACGCGCGGCGGCAGCGGCGTACGACGAGCTGCTCGCCGGCACCGAGGACGTCCGCACACCCATCACCCTGGCCGGCAACGAGCACGTCTGGCACCTGTACGTCGTGCGGGTCGCGGAGCGTGACCGTGTCCTGCGTGAACTCCACGAGGAGGGGGTCGGTGCCGGCGTGCACTACCCGGTGCCCGTCCACCTCACTCCCGCCATGGCCCACCTCGGCGGCGCACCGGGGCAGTTCCCGGTCGCGGAGCGGGCGGCCGGCCAGATCCTGTCGCTGCCGATGTTCCCAGGTATCACCAGGGAACAGCAGGAGCGCGTGGTCTACGTCCTACATCGCGCCGTGCGCGGGCGCGGCTGATCGGCGACACGGTGGGCATACAGCAGGAGACGCCGAAGGACGAACAGCTCGGGCGTCGGGCCGCGTCGGGGATGATGTGGCTCGCGGCGCAGAAGTGGGCCGTGCGAATCAGCGGCTTGGTCACGCTGGTCGTGCTGACGCGGCACATCACCCCGCGGGAGTTCGGCGTCGTGGCGGCCGCCATGACCTTCATCCCGGTGCTGTACCTGCTCGCCGACCTGGGCTTCTCGACCTACCTGCTGCAGGCCGACGACGTCGACCGGCGCAGCCTCAGTACCGCGTTCTGGGCCTCCGCCGCTGCCGGCGTCATCCTGTCCGCCGCGCTCTGGTTCGGCGCGCCGTTGCTCGCCGACGCCTTCCGCAACGCCGACCTGCGCGACGTGCTTCGGTCCCTCGTGCTCGCCGTCGTGCCCACCGTGCTGTCAGCAGTGCCCATGGCGCTGCTGCGGCGCTCGATGAGGTTCCGGGCAGTGGCCCTGCAGAGCCTCGTCGCGGCCCTGCTCGCCCAGGTCGTCGCCGTGGTGCTGGCGCTGCACGGCGGTGGTGTGTGGGCGCTCGTCGGCCAGGTGGTCACGACCCAATGGGTGGTGGCCGTGCTGGCATGGCGCAGCGCCCGCTGGGTGCCGTCGCTCGAGTTGTCACCACGCCTCTTTCGGGAGATGGCGGTGTTCGGGGTGCGTGTCTCCAGCGTGGATCTGGTCGCGGCCCTGCGCGGCTGGGTCGAGAGCTGGATCATCACCGTCACCCTCGGTCCCGCGGCGCTCGGCCTGCTCAACATCGCGCAGCGGCTGGTGCAGGTGGCCCAGGAGCTCACCGCGGTGTCACTGACACCGGTCTCGACCGTGGTGTTCGCCAAGCTGCGCTCGTCCATGGACCGGCTCCGATCCTCCTACCTTAAGGCCCTCGGCGTCGCGTATGCAGTCGTCGCACCGGTGATGGTCATCATCGTCGTGACGGCCCCCGGGCTCGTGCCGGCCCTGTTTGGAGAGCAGTGGCGCCAGAGCGTCGCGCCCGCTCAGGCGCTGGCTGTCGCGGGCATCGTCACCATTGGCGCCATGCTCGACCACGGACTGTTCTACGGCCTCGGGCGTCCGGGCGCGTGGCTCGCGTACGCCGTAGCTGTCGACGCGACGAGCATCGCTATCACCGCTGTCGCGGTGCGGTGGGGCCTAGTCGGGGTGACGGTCGGATTCGTCTGCCTCGCCCTGCTCGCCACGCCCGCCCGGTGGGTGCTCGTGGCCCGGATCGTCGGGATTCCTGTCCGGGCTGTCGCCCGGCCGTTCGGGACGGTTCTGGTGCCCTCGGTGATCGCGACCGGTGTCGGTGTCCTGCTCTACCGCGTGCTGTCGGGCACCGAGGGAGGCTGGGACGTCCTGGCCGTGACCGTGGTCGCCACGGCCGCCTTCGACCTCGTGCTGCTCCGGCTCACGGCGGGGTCGATCATGCGTGACGCGTTGGGCCTGCTGCCGGTCCCGGAGCGATACGTGAACTGGGCGGCGCGGTTCCTGCGCCTGCGCCCGTCACGGCTGCGTGATCGACCCGCGTGATCGCCGGACGATCCCGTCGACCATGCGCAGAGCCGTTCCGTCTCCACCATTTGAGTGAGACCACCGTACGATCTCCGGACGAACCGCCCGACACCATTGCGGGTGTTGTATGAGCCGTGGAGGGGACGCGCCGCAACGGTGCGACGGTGCCCGAGGTGGTCCCAGGCGCAGGGGCGAGGCCCCGGCGGGCCGGGGCAACCGCAGGCACGTGCAGCACGGCGCCACCCTCCGGAGCGTGACTCAGCAAGGGGTCGCGCTCGTCCCTGAAGGCTTCGACCAGGAGGTACCCGGCATGAAGGTCGCCGTTTTCGGACTGGGCTACGTGGGCACGGTCACCGCGGCCGGGTTGGCGTCGCGAGGGCACGAAGTCGTGGGCGTCGACGTCGACGCGATGAAGGTGGAGGCTATCTGCCGGGGCGAGAGCCCGGTCGTCGAGCCCGGCATCGGCGTACTGGTCCATGATGCGGTCGCAGCCGGGCTGCTGCAGGCCACGACCGACGCGCGCCTCGCTGTGGAGGGGGCCGACGTCTCCCTCATCTGTGTGGGCACGCCGTCGTCTGCCCGCGGCGACACGGACCTCACGTACATCCGCCGCGCGGTCGAGGACGTGCGTGACGCCATGGAGGTGGCCACGCCGCCGGCCGGTGGCTTCCACACCGTGGTCATCCGCTCGACCGTGCCCCCGGGCACCTGTGCCGGTGTGGTGGCGCCCGTCTTCTCGTCCGGAGGCCTGCCGGAGGGCTGGTCTGTCGCGACCGCGATGTGCCCGGAGTTCCTGCGCGAGGGCTGTGGGGTGGAGGACTTCTTCGCCCCGCCGTTCGTGGTCGTGGGCACCGAGGACACCAGGGCGCACGAGGCGCTCGGCGCGATGTTCGCCTTCCTCGGCCAGGACGTCCATCATGTCGACCTCGGCACGGCGGAGTCGCTCAAGTACGCGTGCAACGCGTTCCACGCCGTCAAGGTCACCTTCGCCAACGAGATGGGGCGGGTGTTCTCCACGTTCGGTGTCGACGGCCGGCGGGTGATGGAGATCTTCAGCGAGGATCGCAAGCTCAACGTCTCGCCTGCTTACCTGCGCCCCGGCTTCGCCTTTGGCGGTTCGTGCCTCCCGAAGGACCTGCGCGCCCTGCAGAGCATGGCCCGCACTAACGGCGTCGAGATCCCGATGGTCGGCTCCGCCCTCATCAGCAACGAGGTCGTCGTGCGCTCCGTCGTCGACCGGGTGCTGCAGACCGGGTACCGCAGCGTCTGCCTCGTCGGGCTGAGCTTTAAGATGGACACTGACGACCTGCGCGAGAGCCCCAACCTCGAGCTCGCCGAACGGTTCGTGGGCAAGGGTCTCGACGTGCGGATCTATGATCCGATCGTCAATCCCGACCGGCTCGTCGGTGCCAACCTGCGCCACCTGCAGAGCAAGCTCGCGCACGTCAACCGGCTGCTTGCCGCGACCCCGGAGGAGGCCGTCGAGGGCGCCGAGGTCTTCATCATCTCCTCCTCGGACAAGGACGCTCTGCGGGCGGTCGTGGCTGCGTCGCCCAAGCTCGTCATCGACCTGCACGGGCGCCTCGGCGCCGATATCGAGCAGCTCGCCGGTTACGCGGGAGTGAGCTGGTGACCTCGCTCAACCAGTCCGATACCGCCCGGTCGCGCGTGCTCATCATCGTGCAGAACCTCCCGGTGCCCTTCGACCGGCGGGTGTGGCTGGAGTGCCAGACTCTTGAAGGGGCGGGCTACGACGTCACGGTCGTCTGTCCGCGCGGTGAGGGCACCGGGCCGGAGCAGGTCGTCGACGGGGTGCGCATCCTCGCCTACCAGCCGTACGCACCCGGTGGCAGCGCGATCGGCTTCGTGGTCGAGTACGTCTACTCCTTCCTCGCCACCGCCAGGCTCGCGCTCCGGGCCCGGCGAGCCGGACGGTTCGCGGTCATGCAGGCCTGCAACCCGCCAGACATCTTCTGGCCGCTGGCCAGACTGCTGCGACTGCTGGACGGTACGCGGTTCGTCTTCGATCACCATGACCTGTGCCCGGAGCTGTTCCGTTCCCGCTTCCCCGACGGACCGGCGATGCTGCTGCGCGGCCTGCTCTTCCTGGAGCGGATGACGTTCCGCTGCGCGGACCGGGTCACCTCGACCAACGACTCGTATGCCGCGATCGCCAGGTCTCGGGGTGGCAAGGCTCCGGAGCACGTCACTGTGGTGCGCACCGGACCCGACCCCGATCGGCTGCGCCGCCGCGAGGCCAAGCCCGAGCTGCGCCGGGGGCGGCCGCACCTGCTGACCTACCTCGGGGTGATGGGGCCGCAGGACGGCGTGGACATCGTGTTGAGAGCCGCCGACGTGATCGTTAACCAGATGGGCCGCGACGACATCGCGTTCACGCTCATGGGGCGCGGTGACTGCTGGGAGGACCTGGTGGTCGAGCGCAACCGACTCGGGCTGGAGGATGTCGTCGAGATGCCGGGGCGAGTGCCGGACGAGACCGTCACGGAGGTGTTCTCCACTGCCGACGTGGGCATGTCGCCCGATCCCCTCAACCCGCTCAACGACGTCTCGACGATGAACAAGACGATGGAGTACATGTCCTACGGGCTCCCCGTGGTGGCCTTCGACCTCCGTGAGACGCGGGTGTCCGCGGCCGACGCCGCGCGGTACGTCGAGCCGGGGGACGTCGAGGCCTACGCTCGGGCCCTGGTCGAGCTCGTGGACGACCCGCAGGCGCGTGTGGAGATGGGGCGCCGTGGCCGTGAGCGGGTTGAGCGGTCGCTTGCGTGGCAGCACCAGCGGGTGGGGTACCTGGCGGTCTTCGACGCGCTGACCGGGCGTACTGTGCCGCCGGTCGCCGACGTGGCCGAACCAACTCGCGCGGAGGCGTAGCCGTGTGTGGCGTGGTCGGGGCGTTCCAGCAGCCGGACGGCAAGGTGCTCGTCGGGGCGATGATGGATCGGATCGGTCACCGCGGCCCGGACGCCTGCGGGCTCGTCGAGCTGGTGGACCCCGAGACCTCAGTGGTCCTGGGGCACAGACGGCTCTCGATCATCGACCTGAGCAGGGCCTCCGATCAGCCGTTCCGCAAGGACGGACTCACGCTCAGCTATAACGGTGAGGTCTACAACTACCGTGAGATCCGGCACGAGCTCGAGGGGCGGGGTGTGCGGTTCGTCTCGGCCTCGGACACCGAGGTGGTGCTCGAGGCGTGGCGGGCGTGGGGGACGGACGCCCTCCGGCGGTTCCGTGGGATGTTCGCGTTCGCCATCCATGACGAGCGCACGGGCAGCCTGGCCCTGGCCCGCGACCCGCTCGGCATCAAGCCCCTGTACGTCATGCCTCGTGGTGCGGGCGTGCTCTTCGCCTCCGAGCTCAAGGCGATCGTCGCCGCCGTGGGCTCCGAGCTGAGCGTCGACCCCGCAGCGATGGTCGCCTCGACCCTGTACTACTGGCTGCCGCAGGAGTACGACGCAGTCCACGGCGTGCGCAAGCTGCCGCCGGGGAGTTGGAGCACCTACTTCAGGGACGGCTCACGGGCGAGCGGCGTCTACTGGGACGCGGCGCAGGAGGCGGCTCGCGCGTCAGCCGGCGCGCAGTTCGATCTGCGCGAGGTCCTCGAGGCGTCGGTCGAGGCCCACCTCATCTCGGACGCGCCGGTCGCGTCGTTCCTCAGCGGGGGCCTCGACTCCAGCATCGTGACCGCCCTGGCGCACCGGTCGAACCCCGCGATCGAGGCGTACACCATCGCGTTCCGCCCGGAGGACCAGAAGCTGGAGGCCATGCCCGACGACGCGCGCTACGCGCGGATGATGGCCCAGCACCTGGGGATCCGGTTGCACGAGATCGAGATTGCCCCTGACGTCGTCGACCTGCTGCCTCGCATGGTCGACATCCTCGACGAGCCGATCGGTGACCCGGCCGCGATCAACACGCTCCTCATGTGCGACGCGGCTCGCGAGGCGGGCGTCAAGGTGCTGTTGTCCGGCATGGGCGCGGACGAGCTCTTCGGCGGCTACCGCAAGCACCTCGCGACGTTGCTGACTGCGCGCTACCGCCGCGTGCCGCGGGCGCTGCGGGCTGGGGTGGTGGCTCCGGTGGTGCGGTCCCTGCCCGTCGCGGTCGGCCAGCGCGGCCTCCGAAGCGTCCGGTGGGCTCAGCGGTTCCTCACGTTCGCCGAGCTGCCGGAGGAGGAGGCGTTCCGGCGCAGCTACACCCTCTACGACCGCGACGAGCTGGTGGACCTGCTCGACCCGGCGCTCGCCTCCGCCGTCGACGGGGTCGTCGGCCGGCACCGCGCGATCTACGAGGACACCACGCTCACCGACCAGGTCGACCGCATGTGCCTGGCGGACACCCGGATGTTCATGGTGGGGCTGAACCTCACGTATACCGACCGGGCGAGCATGGCCGCCTCCACCGAGGTCCGCGTGCCCTTCGTCGACCCGGCCGTGTTCGCGGCGGCGTTCTCGACCCCCGGGTCGCAGAAGATCCGCGGCCGCACCCAGAAGGCAGTGCTCAAGGACGCTGCGCGCGCCTGGCTGCCCGACGAGGTGATCGACCGCCCCAAGGCCAGTTTCAGCGCCCCGCTGCGTGCGTGGGTCACCAACGACCTGCGTGCGCTCGTCGACGACGTCCTGCTCGATGGCGAGCTCGTGCGCACCGGGTTCCTGCGGCGGCAGCCGCTGCAGCGGCTCGTCGACGACCAGCGCAGCGGTCGGCGCGACGAGTCCAAGCAGGTCTGGCAGCTGCTCTGCCTGGAGCAGTGGTACCGCAGCATGCGTGCGGCTGGGGTGGGTGCGCCATGAGCGGCAGGGGAATCCTGAGCGCTGCGGCAGGACCGCGGTGTGGCAGGCGTGATGCAGGGACGGAGATGGACACATGAGGCAAGTCGCCCAGAACTACAAGTCCGGGGAGCTCGTGGTGCTTGACGTGCCGGCGCCGGCGTGCAAGCCGGGTGGAGTGCTCGTGCGGTCCCTCTACTCCCTGATCTCCACAGGGACCGAGATGATGAAGGTCACCGAGGCGCGGCTGTCCCTGGTGGGCAAGGCCCGGGCGCGGCCGGACCAGGTGCGCAAGGTCATCGACTCGGTGTCGCAGCAGGGACCCGTCGCGACATACAAGAAGGCCATCAACACCCTCGACAGCTACACGCCGCTCGGCTACTCGCTGTGCGGCGTCGTCGTCGAGGTCGGGACGGGCGCTGAGGAGTTCGTGGTGGGCGACCTCGTCGCGGCCGCGGGGAACGAGTTCGCCCTGCACGCGGAGCTCAACTGGGTGCCCACCAACCTCTGCGTGCCGGTCCCCGTCGGCGTCGCGCCTGAGCACGCCGCCTTCGCAACCGTGGGTGCCATTGCCATGCAGGGGGTGCGCCGCGGTGAGGGCCAGCTCGGCGAGATGGCGTGCGTCATCGGCCTCGGCTTGATCGGGCAGCTGGTCCTCCGGCTGCTCGTCGCTGCGGGGATTCGGGTGGTCGGTGTCGACACGGTGCCGGTGCGGTGCCGCATGGCCGAGGAGGCCGGAGCGATCGCGTGCGCGGCCCCCGACGTTGAGGGCACGGCGTACCTCGAGCAGGTGGTCCTGGAGGCCACCGGCGGCCTCGGTGCCGACCAGATCTACCTCGCCGCCGGCGGCGAGTCCAACGGCCCCGTCGAGCTCGCGGCGCGGCTCGCTCGCGACCGGGCCCGCGTCGTCGACATCGGCAAGACCAAGCTCGACCTTCCGTGGAACGCCTACTACGAGAAGGAGCTCGACGTCCGGTTCTCGCGGTCGTACGGACCCGGGCGGTACGACGACCGGTACGAGCTCGACGGCGTCGACTACCCCGCGGGCTATGTGCGGTGGACCGAGCGGCGCAACCTCGGCTGCTTCCTGGACCTGGTTGCCAACGGCTCGGTTGAGGTCGCCTCGCTGGTGTCCGGTACGCGGGCCATCGAGGACGCGACGCAGGTGTACGAGGAGCTGCGCACCGGGTCGTTGAAGGGCGTGGGCTTCCTCTTCGCCTACGCGCACGCGGGGGACGGGGCTGCCGCGGACGTGGTCGGGCACGAGGTTCCAGGCTCCCCGGCCGCCGGGGCCGATGCGTCGGTGAACGGTGCCGTAAACGGCTTCGTCACCCCCGCTACGGCGGCCTTCGCGCGTACCCTCCGCTCCCCCTCGACCAGCGCTACCGGGCAGGCCGGGTCGGTCCGGATCGGGTTCATCGGCGCGGGTGCCTATGCCAGCTCGATGCTGCTGCCGCACCTCACCAAGCTCCCGTCCGCTGCCCTGACGACGGTCGCGACCACGCGGTCGCTGTCTGCCGTCAATGCCCAGCGCAAGTTCGGGTTCGAGGCGGTGAGCACCGACGTGTCGCAGGTGCTGGACGATCCGGCCATCGACGCGGTGTTCGTCGTGACGCGGCACCACTCGCACGCGGACTTCGTCTGCCGGGCACTGGAGCGGGGCAAGGCAGTCTTCGTCGAGAAGCCGCTTGCGCTCACTAGGGAGGAGGTCGACCGCGTCCTGGCCGTGGTCGCCGCCACGGGCAACGACCGGCTGATGGTCGGGTTCAACCGGCGGTTCGCCCCGTTGTTCACCGATCTGCGACGTCGTTTCGGCGATCCGGGCGGCCCGGTGAGCGCGCGCTACCTGGTCAACGCGGGCCGGCTCGACCCGTCGAGCTGGTACCTCAACGAGGGTCTCGAGGGGTCGCGGTTCCTCGGCGAGGGTGGTCACTTCATCGACACCCTCAGCGCGTGGGTCGGCCACGACCCGGTGGAGGTCGTGTCGTACCGGACGTCGAACGGCCTTGACCTCACCGCGGTGCTGCGGTACGCGGATGGGTCGTTGGCCACGATCACCTATGCCACGGACGGCGACGCCCGCTTCCCGAAGGAGACGCTGGACGTCTCGGGCGGTGGCGGTAACGCCCGGCTGGACAACTTCACCCGGGCGACGGTGTGGACCCGCTCGGGGAAGGACGTCAAGCGGTCGTTCGCCGGTCAGGACAAGGGTCAGCGCACCCAGGTGGCCGCGTTCGTCGAGGCCGTCCGCACGGGCGGGCCGATGCCCATTCCGCTGGACTCGCTGGTCGCCACGACCCGCAGCACCATCGCCGTGGGCGAGAGCCTGGTGTCTGGTCACGGGGAGGTGCCGTGACTCCGACCTCTCCCGGGTGGTACCTTCGGCGGCTGCGCGGCATGTCGGCCGGGGAGATGCTACACCGCGTCCGGGACCGGGGCCGGCAGTCGCTCTGGGCCTCGCGCCAGGTGCGTCCCGGGGCCGGGCTGCCCGCCGTGGTCCCGGGGCTCCTGACCGGTCGCACCTTCGCCGCCACCCTGCCCCGGGAGACCCGCGACGAGGTGCCGCCGGACGTCGCGGCCGTGCTCGTCCGGTCGGCCGACCGCCTGCTGGCCGGGGATCACTCGCTGCTGGGGATGCCACGGCCAGATATCGCCGAGCCCGACTGGTTCCACGACGTCGTGACCGGGCGTCGCGCGCCTCAGGACCTCTACGCGTTCCGGATCGATCACCGGGACGAGAGGGTGACGGGCAACATCAAGTCCGTGTGGGAGCTATCACGCCACCACCACCTCACCCTCCTCGCGGCGGCTTGGTGGCTGACCGGCGACGAGCGGTATGCGGCGGTCATCGACTCCCAGCTGCGCTCCTGGTGGGCGGCCAACCCGTTCCTCTCGGGTGTGCACTGGACGAGCGGGATCGAGGTGGGTGTCCGGCTCACCAGCTGGGTCTGGGTGCGTCGGCTGCTCGACGGCTGGGCCGGCGCGCACGACCTCTTCGAGAACAACCCCGCGGCGCTGCACCAGATCCGGTGGCACCAGGAGTACCTCGCCGCGTTCCGCAGCCGGGGCTCCTCCGCCAACAACCACGTCGTCGCCGAGGCCGTGGGGCGGTTCGTCGCCGCTTGCGCCTTCCCCTGGTTCACCGAGAGCGCGGCCTGGCGCGAGGACGCCGCCGACGAGCTCGAGGAGACCCTGGCCGCCAACACCTTCCCGAGCGGCGTCAACCGCGAACTGGCCACTGACTACCACCGGTTCGTGTCCGAGCTGGGCCTGGTGGCGCTAGTCGAAGGGGACCGGGCCGGATACCCACTGACGCCAGCAACGCGAGCGCTGCTGGCATCCTCGCTCGACGTCGCCGCCGCCCTCGTCGACGCCGCAGGCCAGCCGCCGCGGCAGGGTGACGGGGACGAGGGCAGGGCACTCGTCGTCGACGACCCCGAGCTGGACCCGTGGGGTGCCTTGCTGGGCGTCGGCGAGACCGTGTTCGGGAGACCGGCATGGTGGCCGGTCAGCCGCATGAGCGTGGCCGGCGTCGTCGTCGGGGCGCTGGCGACGCCCGTCGAGGTCACAGGTCGGCCGCAAGTCGCGCCCACGGCATTCGCCGACGCAGGGATCCACCTGTTGCGCACGCCGTCCGTCGACGGGCCGGAGATCTGGTGCCGCCTGGACGGAGGCCCGCACGGGTTCCTGTCGATCGCGGCCCACGCGCACGCCGACGCCCTCTCCGCCGAGGTGCGCTGTGACGGTGTCGAGGTGCTGGTCGACCCCGGGACGTTCTGCTACCACGGCGACCCCGAGTGGCGCCGGTACTTCCGGTCCACGGCGGCCCACAACACCATCGAGGTTGACGGCACCAACCAGTCGGTCGAGGGCGGCCCGTTCCTCTGGACCACACAGGCCGACGCGGCTGTGTCGCACACGGCCGTGTCCGGTGACGTGCAAACCTGGACCGGGAGCCATGCCGGCTACACCCGCCTCGACCCGGACCTGACCCACGTGCGGTGTGTCGAGCTCGACGCCGGGCAACGCACGATCACCTTCCGGGACACCCTCCACGGCTCTGCCCGTCACGCACTGCGGCTCGCCTGGCACGTCGGGCCCGAGGTCGAAGTGCACCTCGCCGACAGGCAGGCGCACCTGTCCTGGGCGGGCAGATCCGGGCCGGGCGGCGCGGTGCTGCAACTCCCCAACGGACTGGTCTGGTCGGCCCACCGCGGTGAGACCGACCCCGTGCTGGGCTGGTACTCGCCCCGGTTCGGTGAGCGCGTCGCCAGTACGACGCTGGTGGGTGCGGGCGAGTGGACGGGCGTACTCACCCTGACCACTGTGCTCGCCTTGTCGTCCCAGGGAGGTCGGCCGGACGCGGCCGGAGGCGCAGCCAAGGACAGCGTCCTGACCGGCAGCTGGAGGCGAGGGTGAGCGAGCAGGCCATCGATCTCACGTCGACGTGGCACATCGTGCGACGCCGCTCCGGCGTCGTGCTGCTCGCGGCGGCGCTGGGCGGGATCGGTGGCGGGGCGCTGGCATATCTCGCACCCCCGGTCTACAGCAGCACGAGCAAGGTGCTTCTCCCTCCCGCCCCCGTAGGCCCCCAGGCATCATCCGTCCACGCCATCGACACGCAGGTCCAGATCGTCCTCAGTGACGCCGTTCTCGGTCCGGCGGGCCGCGCGGTCCGCCCGGAGCTGCGCTTCGCCGAGGTGGCGCAGCGGGTTGACGTCGAGGCTCCCACCGAGGACGTGCTGCTGATCACCGCCCGCGATCTGACCCCCGACGCGGCTCGCGCCCTGTGCGAGGCCGTCGCGCAGGGCGAGCTCGACTACCTCGAAGGGGCGGCGAGCACGGTCGACGAGAAAGCCCGGGTCGCGCTCGCGGACCGGGCCGCCACCCTCAAGAACGAACTCGGCACCGTCAACGGCCAGATCAAGCTCACCCAGGCCCGGCTCAGGGGAGCCGACCTGCGGACGTCCGAGGGCCGGGCGGACGCCTCCGCCCTCGCTGCGCTGACCGCCCAACAGGCCAACCTCGCGCTGCAGATCGACAAGATCGGCACGGAGATCGACGCGACCGAGCAACCAGTCCCGCAGGCAGGCGCCTCGGCGAGCGTCATCCAACACGCGTCCCGAGCCGTGCGGACGCCGCTGCTGCTCAGCTACGGCCTGTACGGCGGTCTCGGCGCGGTGGCCATGGTCCTCCTGGTGTCGCTGGTACTCCTCCTCAAGGAGCGCCGGGAGCGCGCCGTGAGCTCGCGCGACCAGGTCGCCGACGCCATCGGCATCCCCGTGGTGGCATCGCTGCGGGCGCACTCCCCGCGGTCGGTCGCAGGGTGGACCAGCCTGTTGGGCAACTACGCACCGCCCAATGTCGACACCTGGACACTGCGGCAGTTGGTCCGACTCCTCACGCCGGGTAACCCGGCCAGCCTCGCGGTCCAACCGTCGACCGCCGCGGCGTCGCCCAGCGTGCTGGTCATCACCCTCGCCGGCGATTCCCATGCGCTGGCCCTGGGCCCGCAGGTCGCGTCCTTCGCGGCGTCCACAGGTCTGCGCACCCGGCTGGTCGCGGCGCAGCGGCACGAGTCGGCCAGCGCGCTCTGGGCTGCCTTCTTCGGCATCGCTCCGGATGAGCAGCCGCGCCCCGGCCTGTTCGTTGACCCCCGCCACGACGTCGACCTCCCGGCGGACCTCACCCTGCAGCTTGCCGTGGTGGACCGGGAGCAGCCGGAGTTGCATACCGTCGACGGCGCCGTGGTGACCCTGCTCGCGGTCACGGCGGGGGCGGCGACGGCCGACGAGCTCGCCAAGGTGGCGCTCGCCGCCGACGACGCCGGTCACCCCATCTCCTGCACCGTCGTGGTGAACGCCGACCCGTTCGACCGCTCGACCGGCCGGCTGCTCGCGTCCGACCGGGCGGTCAAGGTGCCGCTGCCGTCGCTGATGACCGGGTCGGCCAGCGCCACGGAGGCCACCCCTCTGGAGTCACGGCGGAGGCGTCGGTGATCGACTTAACCTGGCGGATCGAGGACGAGGTCGGCGACGAGGAGCTGACGGGGACTCCGCGTCCGCTCCTCGGCACCTGGCACTACCTGCGCAGCGCGCTGCGCTGCGACCGGCGGTGGTGGGTCCTTGCCGCCCTGCTCGGCGCGGTGCTCGGCGTGTCGACCGTGTTCCTGCTCCCGCCGAACAGCAAGGCCTCGACCACGATGCTCATGGTCCACCCCACCAACTTCGACGGCGAGTCCGCCATGGCGACGGACGTGAGCCTGCTCGGGACGCGCGAGGTGGCTACCCGGACCGTGCGGGCGCTCGGCCTCGACGAGCCGCCGGAGGCGTTCCAGGGGAGCGTGAGCGCCGAACCCGTGACCACCGTGGTCCTGCGGGTCAACGTGTCCGCGCCGGACGACGAGTCCGCGGTCCGGCGGGTCAACGCCCTCACCCGCGAATACCTCGACTTCCGGGCGGCCGAGCTGCGGTCGCTGAGCAGCGGCACAATCAGCGGCTACAAGTCCCGCATAACCACGATGCAGGAGCAGGTCTCCGCGATCACCCGCGACTACTCGATCGTGGCCGCGCGCGGCGAGGCAGGGCAGGATCAGGCGACCGAGCTGCTCGCTCGCCGCAGCCAGCTCAGTTCGCAGATCGTCGACATGCAGCGGGCCGTGGAGGACGCCTCCCTGACCTCTGAGTCCGCCATCTCGTCCACCCACGTCCTCGACGCTGCAACCCTCCAGCCCCGGTCCGAGAAGCGCGCGCTGGTCCTCAACGGGGGCTCGGGCCTCATCGCGGGTACCGCCCTCGGGGTGGCCCTGGTCCTGTTCCGGGCCTTGACGTCGACGCGGGTGCGCCGACGCCAAGACGTCTCCCTCGCCCTGCGGACGCCGGTGCGCCTCAGTGTCCGGTCCCGCGGCCGGCCGGAGCGGCGCTTCCCACTGGGCGGCTTGAAGTCGCTGCACCGGGCCTGGCACGGGCAGGACCTCGCAGCCATGGCACAGACGCTGGCCGGCGCGCTGTCCGCTCCCGGGCACGCCGCACGCCAGACCCGGAAGGTGCGGGAGGGCGGGGGCCGGCGACGGGGCGCGCCCGAAAGGGCGAGGCCGATCAGCCGAGACGGGCTCGCCCTGGCCGCGATGGGGAACTCCGCGGCCGCGGCCGACATCCTAGGTGCCACCGCGGACCTCATGCGCGAGGACGGCAGGTCAGTGCTGCTCGTGGACCTGAGCCCGTCGGGCGCTCTGCAGAAGTGGGCCGGAGGAGGGGGCGGTGTGCGCCGGCGCACCCCGCGTGGTGGCGCGGAGCCACACGACGTGGTGCGACCGCCAGGGGCGCTTGAGCTGGCCACCGCGCCCCGGACCGATGACGAGTCGGATGTTGGTCAGCTCGCCGAGAGATGGGCCGCTGCGGACGTGGTCCTCGTGCTGGCTGGGGTCGACCCGGGTGTGGATGCCGAGAGCCTGGCGTCCTGGGTGGGGCAGGTCGTCCCGTTGGTCACCGCCGGCGAGTCGACGCCTGAGCTGCTCGAGACCACGGCCGAGCTGGTCCGGGCGGCTGGACTCGGTTTGCCGTTTGCCCTCATGGTGGGCGCAGACCCACACGACGAGAGCCTCGGCCGGTCCGCCCAGGGTCCTGCGGTAGCCGCGACAGTGTCGGGGCGGCCATGACCGGGCTGGTCGCGAGCCTCCCGACGCTCCCGGACTCGTCGTCCTCGATTCGGACGAGCGCACGGCGGCTGCCGGTCCTGCTGGTGCTGGCGTGGGGCGCCCTGCTCCTCAACGTCCTGACGCCGTCGAGCAACCCGACCTTGGTGCCGATCCCGCAGCCGATCAACCAGGCTGTGGCCCAGGGGTCGCTGCTCCTGGCGTTGGTGCTCGCCCTGCTCGCGAACCCGCGCATTGTCATCCGGCCGAGCGCGTTCCTCGTGTTCCTCTCGCTCATGGCCGTCATGGCCCTCGCGGTGAGCATCCACAGCGAGTTCCTCGTGGGGTCCACCTACCGGTCCATGCGCCTCATCGCTTTCGTGGCGTGCCTGTGGCTCCTCACCCCGTGGTGGGGCAGGCGCGACCTCGTCCTCCTACGGGCCCACCGGCTCTGGTTGTGGGGGGCGTTGTCCACGGTGGTCGTAGGCGCCGTCGTGGCCCCAGGCAGGGCTTTCGCCTCCGAGGGCCGGCTGGCCGGCACGGTCTGGCCGATGCCGTCCCCGCAGGTTGCGCACTATGCCGCGGTGCTGCTCGGGACCTCGGTCATCCTCTGGATGTGTCGCCTCATCGGTGGCAGCCACGCCCTGCTCGGGATCGTCGTGAGCGTCGCGGTCCTCATCGGCACCCACACACGGACCGCTCTGCTCGCCATGGTCCTGGGTCTCGCGATCGCCTCGGCGAGCCTCTTTCTCGGTCACGCGAGGGTGCGGCGCACGTCGGTCTCAGGCGTGGTCTTTGCGGTCGTCGCGGGCACGCTCTTCGCCCCGGAACTACTCGCCTGGGCGGCCAGGGGTCAGTCGGCGCAGGATACTGTCCAGTTGACCGGCAGGGCCAAGGTCTGGTCGGCATCGCTGGACCAGGCGAGGTCGGGGTGGCAGGAGCTCTTCGGGGACGGGCTGTCCAACAAGTCGTTCAACGGCCTGCCTGTCGACAGCAACTGGATCGCCACGTACCTCGACCTCGGCTGGTTCGGCATCGTCGTCCAGGTGGCTTTCTTCCTGCTCCTGCTCGGCATGGCGGTCACCCACGTGCGTGGCGCTCGGCGGGCCGTGGCCCTCTTCCTCATCGTCTACGGCATCGTCGCCTCGTTGACCGAGGTGGGGACGGCGGACGCCTCCATCTACATCCTGGACCTCGTGGTGGCGGCGGCGCTGCTGGTCCCCGAGCCGGGTCGGGGGCTGAGGGCAGCAGCCCGACCACGCGCGAAGGCCGACGGCGGGCCGCCGCAGAGTCCCCGGGTGGGCGTGGTGCTTCACCCGGCGTCGGAATGGACGACGGAGATGGAGCCATCGACGAGGTGGACGAACTGAACGACCGAGGAGGACCCATGGACGAGGAACAAGTGCAGGAGTTCTGGAACGCGCACCCCTGCGGCGACCACATCGTCGGCGGGCTGCAGGGTCGGTACGACGACGATCACGAGCGCTTCTTCCGCGCCTACGACGCGTGGCGCTACGACCGGGAGTCGCACATCCCGGACTGCCTGGACCTGACCGACTGGGGCGGCAAGCAGGTGCTCGAGATCGGGCTCGGGCAGGGCGCGGAGTCCGAACAGCTCATCCGCCGCGGCGCCCGGTGGTCCGGTCTCGACCTGACTCGTGAATCGGTGGACCGCGTCGCAGCGCGGCTGCGGCTGCACGGTCTCGACCACGACCGGCTCGTCCAGGGCTCGGCCCTCGAGATTCCCTGGCCGGACGACAGCTTCGACGTCGTGTTCAGCCACGGGGTCCTCCACCACGTGCCCGACATCCACCGTGCCCAGGCCGAGATCCACCGCGTGCTGCGCCCGGGCGGCCTCCTCGTGGCCATGCTCTACGCCCGTCGCTCGCTCAACTACCAGGTGAGCATCCGGCTGCTGCGCCGAGCCGCGCTCGTGGCTGCCCTGCCGGTGCGCCACACCCGCCTCGCGCCCCGGGAAGGCATGCTCCGCCAGCACCTGGAAAACGCCGAGCGTGTGGGGCTGAGCCACTACCTGGACCTCGAGACCTTCACCCACCACAACACCGACGGCCCGCTCAACCCGTTCGCCCGGGTCTACGACCTCGCGGACGTGCGGCGGGATTTTCCGAGCTTCGAGCCGGTGTCGTGGACCAAGCGATACATGCACGCCCCGCCGCTGCCGGTGCACCACCTCCGCCCGCTGGAGCGTAGCCTCGGCTGGCACCTGTGGGTGTGGCTCGAGGCCTCCCGCGACGGCACAGCCGTTCGCCCGGGGGACGGCAGTGGCGGCAGGTGACGACTCCGCTGGTCGTGGCGTCTTTGGCCCGTGAACGCGGGACCACGGGCGTGCACACCCACGTCCACCAGCTGCGCCGGCACATCGAACGCGTCGCCCGTCCAGGGGGCGTCGACGTCGTGACCCCCCACACGTGGGCGGGAGCGAGCCTTTGGCGCAGGGCAGTGCTCGGCGTGCTGTTCGGGGCGCGGCTGGTGCTGGAGCGGGTATCGGGCCCAGCGCACGTCGCGTGGTACCGCGCCTCGCACGCGTACTTCCTGCGCCGTGCCCTCCAGCGTCGACTGCGCGACGAGGGACCGTGCGCCGTGTACGCCCAGTGCCCCGTGGCTGCCAATGCCGCGCTGCGCGCCCGCCGCGGCCCTCACCAGCGGGTCGTGCTCGCCGTCCACTTCCGGGTCTCACAGGCCGACGAGTGGGCCAACAAGGGGTCGATCGCGCGCGACGGCCTGGTCCACCGGCGGATCCGGGCGTTCGAGCATCGGGTGGTGCCCCAGGTCGACGGGCTCGTGTTCGTGTCCCAGTGGGCCAGGTCAGCGCTGCTGGAGTGGATGCCAGAGGCCGGCTGGGTCGAGGGAACCGTGCTGCACAACTTCGTCGAAGGCGTCGAGGTCCAGCCGGTCACGATCCGACCGGCGAGTCTGGTAACCACCGGCAGCCTCGAGCCGGTGAAGAACCACCGCTACCTGCTGCAGGTCCTGGCTGCAGCCCGCGGGCTGGGTCACGACCATACCCTCGACGTGCTGGGTGAAGGGCCTGAACGCGGCGGCCTCCTGGCTCTCGCGACCGAGCTCGGGGTCCACGACCTCCTGCGGCTGCAGGGGTTCTGCACGGACGTGCAGCAGCGCTTGCCTGGCCATGCGGCCTACGTGCACGCGTCGTACTCGGAGTCCTCGTCGCTGGCCATCATGGAGGCCATGGCCGCGGGGCTTCCGGTCGTGTCCGGGCTGGCCGGCGCGCTGGGCGAGCTGTTCGACGACCCCGGCGAGGGGCGGTTCTGGCCGCTGGATGACGCCGAAGCCGCCGCCCGTGTGCTCATCGACCTCACCGGATCGGCGGTGGAGCTGCGGCGCGCCGGCGCCGCTGCACGGGAGCGGTTCCTGCGCGACTACGAGGCGGCAGCGGTCGCGCCGCGGCTCGTGGGCTTCCTGGAGGGCGAGCCGTCCGGTCTGCGGCGGTGAGCGCGTCCCGAACGGGCCGCATCACCGTGCCGGCGGCTTGGCCTGGATGCTCGTGGCGAGACGCACGAGGTCGGGGGCGCCGTCCTTGCGATAGAGGAGCACCACGTCATCGCCCTTGAACCATCCGGCCACGTACACGCGGCCCGTTGACAGGGCCATGACCTGTCCCCGGGTGCGGACAAACTTAGGTGCGGACTTGGAACCCGTGATGGCGTTGACGAGCTGGACGATGTACTGGTCCTGGAACATCGGGCTCTTGGCCACGCCCCGCTTGGTCCCGTAGACGGCCACGGCCCCGGCGTCCTTGCCGCCGACGGAGACGGCACTGAACGTCGACGTGGTCAGCAGGTCGGCAGACGCGCTGGCGACCTTCTTGAAGCGACCCAGGTCAGCCGCGGAGGCCGCGCTGTAGGCGATTCCGTCCACCATGGCAGGGCTCACCACGGGCATGGCCTTGCGAGGATCCACTGCCGTGCTGGCGGTGCCGGTCGGCTTCGTCGTGGCCGCAGGTTCTCTTGCAGGCGGTGCCGTGGTGCTGCTCCCCGACGACACCTGCTGCTGTGGCGTCCCGCCGTCTGAGCAGCCGGCCAGCACACCTCCGGCCACCACCGCTGCGGTCAGCAACCAGTGAGCCCTCATTCCCACATCACCACCCCTCGGACCATCCGTAACGCACCCAACCTAGCGAGCGGTGTCGACGCACGCCTCCTACGAATGCTGTAGAGCGTCGTGTGTCATGGCCGGAATCCGGGGAGCGCCCCACGTGGGATGTCCCGCGTCACCGATCGGCTTGGATGCCCCGGATCGACCCTCCGCGTCGCACACACCACGACCAGGGCGAGCAGCGCACCGCCAGCGAGATCGCTCGGCCAGTGGGCGGCCGACACGAGCTGTGCGAACCCGATCGTCGCAGCCCCCGCGGAGGCGGGAACCCAGTGCCACCAGCGCATCCTCGGGTGGAGCACCACAACGCATCCCGCGAGGCACGCGACCACAGCCGCCATGTGGCCGGAGGGGAAGCTGCCCCCACTACCGGGCACCGAGCCGTGAGGGTCCGGACGCTCCAGCGCCAGCTTGACCAGCGTCGTCAGCGCCACCGTCGAGGCCCCCACGAGGACCCCGGACACCAGCGGTCGCCAGGACCGCCGGAGGGTCACCGCCACGGCGGTCACGATCGTCAACAGCCCGAACATGTGGCTCGGCTGCAACCGGGACATCCACGGACTGAACCGAACCTGTGTCGGACCCCACTCGTCGCCCGGACGCAGCCTGGCCAGCAGCCCGACGTCGACCGCGTGCGTCGCGCCCGTGGCCACGAGTCCGGTGAGGACCAAGAAGGCTGCGGCCGCCATCGCGGCACACAAAGCCGGACCTGCCCACCTCACGCGCACTGGACCTCCGGGAGCGGGTCGACCGAGCCGTGACACGCCCCATCGGGGTCTCGTGACCCGCCGAGTCCCCGGTCTGCCGGTGGTGGTCGGCCGATGCGCCTTGTCGATGCTACGACTCAGCGTGCCGCCGCGGGTCGTCCGAATGGCGTATCCGGGATTCCCACGCCTGCAGTGCCGACCGTGTGCCCCGCACGCGCAATCGTAGAACTTGTGTACTCCGGCGAAAGGTCGAGATCGGAATGGGTCTCCGTCAGCACCCACACGTCGGCCTTGTGTGCGAGGAGCAGCCCCAGCCGTGTGGCGTTCTTCTCGGCTCCGCGCCCGTACTGGACGTTCCACGTCCCGATCTTCAGAACGATGTCGCTATCCATGGTGCATGATCCGCGATTCTTTCTTGCTGCACTCAGTCCACATGTTCTCGATCATCCTCATCCTCACCCTGAATCCAGACAGCGGGTCCGCGACAGTTGGACGGGCAGAAACTGGCCCGGCGCGTAGGCCAACCGGACATGGGCCGCGAGCAAACTGCACCAAGGGGCACCACATGATTCGTAGTCCGATAGGGGATCGTCCATAGAGGATCCACAATCGGGACCAGTGCTTTAGGGGCTTTCCCCCACTGCGAACAAAACCGATGTTAGGTTCCCCTAATGGACATACCTGAGGTCGACCTCGCCCACCGCCGCACCATGATGGGGACCGGAGCGCAGGGCTGGGTGAGTTCGCCATCCATGTTCGGCTCGGTGGGGGCCCGGTCCTGGAGCGTGTTGACAGGAAGCCTGGCCCCCGACATGAATATGGCGCTGATTCACTCGGCCGACCCTGAGTTGCTCGTCGAGCCACTTACCCAGCTCGCCCAACGAGCCTGCCCTTCCCTCTTGATGCTGGCCGGCGCTGGTAAGTCCCTCGCAGATCAGCTGCCGGCGAGCTTCCTGGCTGTGGGCAGCATGCCGATCATGGCCGCGGACCTTTCATCGACCCCCCGGGCCAGTGACCCGAGAGTCCGACGGGCGGGCCGTGAGGACGAAGCCACCGTCACGGACCTCCTCGCAGAAGCGTACGGATTTGATCGGGAGGTCGCCGCGTTAGCCACAGCACCACTGCTGGCTGAGGGCTCAACGGTTACGAGCATCTGGCTCCTGGAGGTGGGCGGCGAGGCGGTCTCCACCGTGACGACGATTCGGGTAGAGGACAGCGTGTCGGTGTGGTGCATGGGAACACCGCAGAGGTTCGGCCGCCGGGGCTACGGCAAGGCAATCCTCGCCTCGGTTCTGGATACGGCCCGCGAAGACGGCGCCGTTTTGGGCCTGCTCGGCGCGACCCCTGCGGGTCTGCCGCTGTATGAGGCGACTGGATGGCAGACGCAAGAGACATGGGACCTGTTCACTGACGCCACGTCCGCTCAGTTCTCTCTGAATCTCCGTCCTGAGCAGCGGACCTGAGCACGTGGGAAGCGAATCCGGAACGGCAAAGCGGAGGATCGCGTTGAACAGCTCCTTGAGGCTAGGCAGTACGTACCCAGGCGGACGTGACAGGTGACCCTCTTCCAGATTCCTGATCAGGACGCCTCTTCAACCGCTTTCGGCCATCCTGACCCGCTGGCAGTCTGCGGTGGACGCAAGAGACGCCGATGCGCTGATGGAGCTGTTCGACCGTGATGCGGTCCTGGTCGGTACCGCTGGCCACTGCTTCGGGCAGGAGGCAGTCCGTGAGTATCTGACTGCGGTCGTTGAAGCTCCTGGCACTGAGATAGGTCTGGCGGGACGTCGTGGTCTTCCATCAGAGTCCTGGGACCCTCGGGCTTGCCGGCTTCGGCGACATCGTGGTCACCGACCAAGGCGGTGAGCAGCGCGCTCCGTTCCGGCTAACCGCCTTCAGATGAAGCCCGCGAGCGGGTGCTCGACTGGTAGGTCATCCTGACGCCCGCTGACCAGTGAGTCAGAGTCACGTTAGGAAACATCCTCAACTGCCGCCGAGAGTGAACTCGCGCAACTAGCCGATGTGCGGACGGCCCTTGGCCCCCGGCACCTGAGAAGAGCGACGCCGCGGGCGAGCGATGACCTTTTGTCTAGTGGTACTGCCTGCGGTACCATCAATGGGTGGCGTCCGTGGACAAGA
>DHIQ01000207.1:14176-17286 GCA_002403895.1 Candidatus Neomicrothrix sp. UBA4742 | reverse complement strand
CATGCAGGCCGAGGCGGCCCGGGCCATCGACGAGCTGTTCCGAGCCTCCTGAACCGAGCCTCGCGGGGCCCTTCCGCTCGGAAATTCGATTTCCCTCACCGGTCGCCCCGGGGTCCCGTGTTCCCTCCAGATGGCGGGTTCACCCCCTTTGACCTGCGCGGATGTGCCGCGGGGGGAACCGCTCGGGGAGCCTCGGGAGGCAGGGGTCCTCCTCAGCGGCCCGAAGAGGTGCCAGAAATCGAATTTCCGAAAGGGCGACGACGGCCCCGGGATGGGACATTCGCCCTGGTCAGGACCCGTATTCGGCCCCAGGATTTCGTGCCGCCCGTTTCGCGCCGGATCGCATTTTCGACCGGCTTGCGTCGCCAGGGGATCGAGCAATCGGGCCTGGTTCCAGGCACGGATCCACCGATCCATGCCCTGTTCTACGCACAACGAGTCGATGCCGCGTGAAACCCCTCTGCAGCGGCACGAAATTGGTTCACGGACTCATAATCCGCCGGTCGGAGGTTCGAGTCCTCCCCGCCCCACAGCGTGCCAGACTGCCGACCGCAACAGTCCTATCACGCCCAGTTTTTGAGGGGATAGGAGTTAGGAGGGCCGAAACGTAACGCTCCGACTGCCGGGAGACGAGCCGAAGAGCGTCCGCAGGAATGGGTCGCGGCCGCGAACGAGGCGTGGTCCGCCTGCGCATGACAGGGCCTTGACATGACGAGGAGGACACTCGCATCATGCGGTATCGATCGGTTAAGGGAGCCTCGATGCGAGGCCTGAATGCAATGGCGCTGGCGTGCCTGTCCGCGCTGGTCATTGTTGGAACGCCGGGGGAACCAGCGCTGGCGGGTCCACGTATCTGGACCACCCACGGACCGTATGGCGGATCGGTCTATGTGGTCGCACCGGACCCCACCACGGTGTCCAGGGTCTATGCGGCAGGTCTCGGTGGGATCTTCGTGTCTGCCACCGGCGGAGCCAGCTGGACCCTACCTATCGGCGGCGCTGGCATGACCTTCGTCGACGACATCGTGCCTGATCCGGCACAGGCTGGCACCGCGTACGAAGCATCCGAGTTCCACGTTGCGAAGACGACCGATGGCGGCACAACCTGGCTCCCGGCGTCCAGCGGCATCCCGACTGGGTCCACCATCTTCTCCCTGGCCGTCGCTCCGACCACCACGTCCACGCTCTACGCGGGCGCGTTAGGCATCTACAAGACCACCAACGGCGGACAGCAGTGGACGCCGTCCGGCCTGTCCGGCCAAATCGTCACTGCGATCGCCGTCGATCCGACATCTTCGGACGTGCTCTACGCCGGGGCTCACACGAGTGGCCTGTTCAAGAGCATCGACGGGGGGACTACATGGAATTCGCTCCCAGCCCTCTCGAGCGGGACGATCGTGAGGATTCTCATCGACCCGAAGCGCCCTTCCACCCTCTACGCCCTCACCCAGACGGGGATCACCAAGTCACTAGACGGTGGTCAGACTTGGAACGACGTAGGGAGCGGCATCACCGGAGGGACCCCCGGCTCCTTGGCGGTGGATCCGGTCCACCCGCTCGTGCTCTACGCGGTGGTGGGTCCACAGGTGTTCAAGACAATCGACGGAGGCTCTTCGTGGATTGAGATGGATGACGGGATCACGGCGAACGTAGGTTTCTCGATCGCGGTCAATCCGATGCGCCCCAAGGTCGTCTACGTCGGGACCGACCAGGGGATCTTCGCGACGACCAACGCCGGGTCGAACTGGTCCCCGGTCGACAGAGGCTTGGCGAACACGGACATCGACGCCATCGCTGCCGAAGCCGCCACCGCTGGGACGGTCTACGCGGGAGCGTCCGGCCAGGGGATGTTCAAGAGCACCGACAGCGGGAGGAGCTGGCAACCGCTTGATCAGGGGTTGGGTTCTCTGTCCGTCGGTGCAGTAGCCACCGACCCCACAACCTCCGGGGTCGTCTACGCCGGGACCATCGCTGGGATGTTCAAGTCCGTGGATGGGGGCGGGGCGTGGCAGGCATCCAGCACGGGCCTGAGCAGTACGTACGTCCGAGCGATCGCCATCGAGGCCGCGCATCCGTCTGTCCTGTTCGCGGGGACCGACGGCGGAGCCTTCATATCGACGGACGCTGGCTCGAGTTGGCAGGCTGCCGACGCGGGACTGCCCACCGGCAGCGTGCTCGCCATCGCCCTGGTGCCCCACTCTTCAATCCTGTTCGCAGGCACCGGCCATGGCATCTTCAAGTCCTCGGACAGAGGGACGAGCTGGCAGGCGGCGAGCACCGGACTCCCTCCCGACTCTGTCGTATTCGCGATTGGCGTCGACCCAGTCAATCCGTACGTTCTCTACGCGGGCACGGGCACAGGTTTCTACCGGAGCGTCGACGGCGGGCTTGACTGGTCGGCGGCGAACTCTGGGACGAACGGCGCGCCGGTTCAGGCCCTCGCCGTCGATGGCAACCACCCCGGTCGAGTGTGGATCGCGACCTCCCTCGGGGTATACGTGAGTTCGAATCGCGGTACGACGTGGTCAGCCGACGACGATGGCCTCCTTTCCAACAATGTCATTACCATCGCGCTGGACCCGGTCACCGGATCGACCGTCTATGTCGGAACGCCCGGGAACGCGCTTTTCGACCTTGAGCTGGCCTGAAGGACCGTCGAGCCGTAGGAACTGCGGGTGTCACCTCCGCGTCTTAGGCTGTTCCGACGAGATGCCGATCTGTCCGAACGCCGACTCTCCGGCTTCCTCGCTCTCCCCGAGGAGCCCCAGCAGGAGGTGCTTGGTCCTGATCATTTCGTGAACCCCCAGGTTGGCTTCTTTCTGGGCGAGCACGATGACTATCCGTTGGTCACGCCCGTCCACAGGGGTGCACACGTCTTGGGCGTCCCGGAGCAGCCCGTGACCCCTGCCGCGTCGAAGGCGTAGAGATGGCGGTCGAGAGAGCCCACGTAGACCACGCCGTTGGACACGGCCAGGGAGGAGTTGATGGTACTGCGGGCTGCCCCCGTCCACAGGGGTGCACACGTCTTGGGCGTCCCGGAGCAGTTCGTCACGCCTGCGGTGTCGAACCAGCATGGAGTCTTCCGAGCGCCGCATCCGCAAGACCCTGCG
>DHIQ01000207.1:0-13913 GCA_002403895.1 Candidatus Neomicrothrix sp. UBA4742 | reverse complement strand
CGCATCCGCAAGACCCTGCGCCGCCTGCCCGCAGGTGCCCGACGTGAACTGCTCGACCTCCTGGCCGCACCCCCCGAGGTGCGAGCTGACGCCATCCGCCAGCTCCATGAGCGACGCGAGACCGAGGATCTGGCGGAGGTCCTGATCGACCTGGAGGCCGAACCGATCCTCCGCCTGGGCGTGATGGACGCCCTGAAGGACTCGACCAGGCGATAGCCCCCGGCCGGACTGGCCGCGCGTGCAGTCCGAACCGGGGGCTTTCGTGACGGTCCCGCCTTTCGGTTATCCAGTCAAGGGGGATCGGATTCCCGAGCCCGTGGCCCTGTCTGTGTTTGGTTCCGCCTGATGCGTCTTCATCGAACCCCAAGGTGGTCTCCGAGCGCCTGGGGCACGCCTCCAGCACGATCATCGACCTGCGCGGCGACGCTACGGGATGCTGACGCTCGCCGTGTAGAGATCGAGCTGGTGAAGTGTCCCGTCCGGATTGTCCCCCGTGCTGTTGGAGTTGTCCGACCACGCGGGGTAGAACAGGTGAGACGCGAAGGCCGCGTGGGTGTAGTCGCCGTAGTCGAAGAAGCTCTGGGCGTCGACGGCGTTCGAGGTCCCCTCGCTCACCTGGAAGTTCGGCGCGAGGGAGTCCCCACCGTCCGTCGAGTAGGTGGCCCAGATCTGGATGTCATCGTTCGGTATGCCGTCGGTGTCCCCGGGCCCTCCGGTGCCGAGGTCGTTACGAGCGTCCAGCCAGGACAGGGCCACGTCGCCGGTGGCCTGGTCCACGGCGATGGACGGGTCGACCTGGCTGTTGGTCCCGGAGTCATCGTTCACCCTGATCGCGGGGCTCCACGTCGCTCCGTTGTCGTCGGAGTGCTGGAGCATGATGTCCATGTTGTCGCTCTCGTTCTTGACCTCCTGGGTCCACACCAGGTAGACGCGCCCGTCGTGGAGGCCGCCGCTCCGGTCCCAGGCCAGGTTGGCCTCCGCGTCGACCGAGCGATCCGGCTGCACCGGGAGGTAATCGAACCCGCCCACCCGGCTGTGCACGATAAACACGGGGTCGTTGAACCCTGCCGGGCCCAGGCCGTCGGGGTCGAGTGCCGTGTAGATGTGCGATCCTCCCTGGCCGTTGGTCTGGTCCTGGTAGGTCACCATGACCTGGCCGTCCGGTCCGACCGCCGTGTCGCCGAAGTCACCCTTCCCCTTGGCCGTTGGGACGGGCTCCGGCGTCGAGAACTGCCCGTGCTGGCCGAGGCCGCTCACTGCGGCCCCTGATGCCTCCACCACCGTGGAGGGGAAGCTCGTCCAGCTCACCCACACGCTGCTCGGGCCCGCTGAGATCGAGGGCTGGTCGGCGCCAACTCCCTTGGTGGGGCCCCGGAGGCGCTTGGAGGTGGCGTTCTTCGGGGACTTGCTTCCCGTCGGCTTCGTCGGGACGATCTCGGTTACCTTCGTCAGCGTGAGGCCGCCATCCGTCGACAGGGCGATGGGCACGTTGCCGTTGGTGTTGAGGAGATAGACCATCCACAGATTCCCGTACCGATCGAAGGTCAGCTGCTCGTCACAGCAGATCTCCCCAAGGGGGGCGCCGGTCCCAATCACCTGCCTCGTCCACGTCTGGCCCCCGTCGAAGGACACCCCCTCGAAGAGCCCGCTAACTACGTCAGGCAACGTGGACATGGTGACGATGTTCAGAGGGTTCGTGGGGTTGACGGCGATGGCGTCCTCCGCCTCGTTTCCCGTCATAGCGCTCGCATCGTGGTTGGGCGGGATCGATTGGGCCGTCGCGTGGGCAGGGAGGGTCATGACGGTCAGAGCCAAGGCGAACAGCGACGACAACGCCGCGACAACAGGGGCCGTACGTTGTGGCATCTAGCCTCCCTCCGTGCGGGCTCCGAGGCTACGTCGGGGAGGCCGATAGCGCAAACCGAGGCAGTGTCTACGTAGGTCTCTGATCCACGACCGGGACACCAAGTTCACTCGCTCTTTCGACGAGGTGTTCCGCTCAGAGGGTGCGGGGATCCTCTTGACCCCTATCCGAGCCCCGAACGCCAACGCGTTCTGCGAACGATGGGTGGGAACCGTCAGGGTCAATAGCGCCACGGCCGGGTCATAGTGCAGCACTTCGGAAGCCAATTCCTCGGCTTCGCCGCGACGCCCTGCGGCGAGGGCAACCGTCGCCCGAGCAGTCAGTGCCGGCCCCAGCGTCTGCGCGTCCTTCGTCCGGCGGCCCGCTGCGAGAGCCTGCTGGCTTTCCCGGTCGGCGGCGGCTAGGTTCCCGCGATCCGGGCCGAACCCGGGACAGGAGCGTTCGCAGCCTCCGCGGACATTGGAAGTGGAGAGGATTAGGTAACCCCTTTTCCTTCATCGTCCGCTGTGGACGGACAACGCGGAAGTGCGGCCAGTCCTCGGCGAGCCGGGAGCGTACCTCCTGGCGGTGCTCCTGTGTCCGCCTCCAACAGCCGACCCCGACGAGCTCGTGGAAGAACCCGACCCGGAGCATGCCGTGGTATGCCTGGCGTCGCCCGCCTCGGCTGACGGCTTCAGCCGGCCGCCATGTGAGGCCGCCCACTCCCAGCGGGCAAAGGTCCAGTCAGGCCCGCACGACACGGTAGACGACGAACGCCGCGCCGCTCGAGATGAGGAACCAGCCGAACGTGTGGCGCAGCGTGGATCCTGCGACCCGATGGGCGAGCCGCGCGCTGAGAGCGCTGGCCGGCACGGCGCCGAGGGCCAGCGCCCCGGCCACGGCCCAGTCGATGTGGCCGAGCGCCCAGTGTGTGGCCAGCGTGGGGATGGACAGCACGACGATGACCAGAAGACTGGTGCCGATCGCCTGGCGCATGGTGAGGCCGAAGACCAGCAGGTAGGCGGGGACAAGCAGGAAGCCCCCGCCGTTGGCTAGCAGGCCGGTGAACAGCCCGATCCCCGCCGACGTGGCCACCAGCAGGGGGCGGTTCCGCCGGCGTTCGGTGCCCGCCCGGCGGGTCGCCTCTCCGATGGGCCGGATGACCCGGAGCCCGACGATCACGAGCACCAAGCCCGACGCGATGAGGATCGCCCGGCCTCCCACGACCTGGGACAGAAGGGCCCCGCCGATCGTCGCGGGGACGCCGCCGAGTAGCGACCACCCTGCGGCGCGCGGCCTGGCCTCCCGGTTGCGGAGGTAGGGCCAGGCCGCCGCGAGCGCCGCCGGCACGGTCGCTGGGAGGGGTGAGGCGACCGCGAGGAGGCCGGGCACACCCAACACGGAGAGCAGAGGCGTGGCGACCGAAGAACCGCCCACCCCGAAGAGTCCCAGGAGGGTCCCGATCACCGCGCCGGCCACGACGAAGACGGGCCACGGCTCCATCCGAGAGACGATAGTAGGAGCCGGGCGCCGGTCATGAAGGGGTCGGCGCAGCCCGTGGATGCAGTCGGGGGGCGTGAACGATCTGTGGTAAGGCAGGACGACTGCCGCCACATACCGTGGCGTTGACTGCGCTCGAAGGCCGGACATAGGGTGGCCCGAGCATGTAGGGGAGGACGATGACTGCCGGTGTGGACGGGCGAAGGTTCGGTTTGGCGATCGAGAACTTCACTCCGCACGCCAGGATCCCCGACATGGAGCGAATCC
The DNA here is from genome assembly GCA_002403895.1 of Candidatus Neomicrothrix sp. UBA4742. Taxonomy (GTDB): domain Bacteria; phylum Actinomycetota; class Acidimicrobiia; order Acidimicrobiales; family Acidimicrobilacustridaceae; genus UBA4742. Next base: position 10,303 of record DHIQ01000207.1, on the reverse strand, counting down.
TGAGCTACGGCCGCCGCGCCGAGGCCCTCGGCTTCGACTCCCTGTGGGTGTGGGATCACATCCTTCTGGGGTCGAAGTTCCCGTTCCCGTTCCTGGAGGCTCTGTCCGTCCTTGCCGGGTTGGCCATCTCGACGAGGCGGGTGCAGCTCGGGACGGGCATCCTGGTCCTCCCGTTAAGGAATCCTGTCGTGCTCGCGAAGGCGACCTCGTCCATCGACCGAATGGCCGGCCCGGGACGCCTCGTAGTGGGGATGGCCAGCGGATGGTACGAGCGTGAGTTCGAGGCCTGTGGAGTGGACTTCGCCGACCGGGGGCGGATCTTCGAACGGAACCTCGAGGTCCTTGAGCGATTCTGGACCGAGGAACGCGTCACCGGTGCTGCCGACGGGATGACGTTCAACAACGCGGTCATGCTGCCGAAGCCGGCCACGTCTCCGCGGCCGGCCGTGCTGATCGGCGGGTATGTGGACAAGGTCCTGCGCAGGGTGGCCACCCGGTCGGACGGGTGGCTCACGTACTTCTACACCGCGGAGAGCTTCGGTCGGGCATGGACTAAGATCCGAGGCTTCGCCGAGCAGGCCGGTCGAGATTCGTCCGCCCTCGTCAACGTGGCGCAGCTGCCGATCTGTATCGACGAGTCGTTCGAGGCAGCGGACCGCAAGGCCCGCGCCTTCGTCGCCGAGTACTTCGACGTTGCCGCCTGGAGCGAATCCACACCCGACAGCGCGCTTCGCGGAACCGCCGAGCAGTGCGCCGACCAGCTCGCCGCGCACTTCGACGCTGGCGTGCAGCACGTCTGCTTCGTCCCCTGGAACTACGAGTTGGAGCAGGTCGAACGAATCCACGACGAGCTCCTGCCGCTCGTGGACCCCCGCCGGGTGACCACTGGGGTGGGGTGAATGGGCGAGATCACCCGGTCCGAACCCCCACCACCGGCCGATGCACGCAGGCCAATCGCCGACGACGCACCCCCGGTCGACAAGCGCACCACGCTCGCCGAAGCGGCTGGCCTGGTTCGGGACGGGGACGTCGTGGCGATCGGGGGCTGCCTCTACTCGCGCACGCCCTGGGCCATGCTGCTCGAGCTGCTCCGGGCCGGAAAGCGGGAACTGACCCTCGCCCGAAGTCTGATGTGCTACGAGGCGGAGTTGTTCCTGGTGCGAGAGGCTTCCACGAAGCTGGTCACGAGCTGGGTCGGCATCGGCCTCCCGTGGGGGATCCCGAAGGTCTTCCGGCGGTACGTCGAAGGCGGTCGCGCCGCGTACGAAGAGTGGAGCCACCTGTCGCTCGGCCTCCGATTCCAGGCGGCCGCCATGGGCGTGCCCTTCCTCCCCACGACCTCACTGCTGGGATCGGACCTCCTGTCACTGGCGGGGGCCAAGGAGATGGACTGTCCGTTCACCGGCCGTCGGGTCGCCGTTGTGCCCGAGCTGACCCCGGACGTGGCCCTGGTGCACGTCCACCGCGCCGACCCCTTCGGCAACGCGCAGGTCGACGGCGCGACCTACATGGACAGGGAGATCGCGGCCGCAGCCCGTCGCGTGGTGGTGACGGCGGAGGAGATCGTCGATCCATCCGTGATCGTGGGCCAGTCGGACCGAACCCTGATCCCGCACTTCATCGTGGATGCGGTAGTGGAGGTGCCGTTCGGCTCCTATCCCCACGAATGCTACGGGCTGTACGAGGCCTCGTTCGAGCACTTCGACGAGTACGCGGCGCTGGTCGAGGCCAAGGGCGAGGAAGGGGTGCGTGAGTACCTGCGAACCTATCTCGACGAGCCGGGAAGCTTCGAGGGGTTCCTCGACCGCGTCGGCGCCACGACGCTCCTCCGGCAACAGCGCCGGGCCCGGGAGCTGTCCGTGCGATGACGGTGGACCCGGAGGACCGGATGATCGTGGCCGGGAGCAGGATGCTCCGGAACCACCGAGTCGTGTTCGCCGGCGTGGGTGCCCCGCTGATCGCGAGCGTCCTGGCCCAGCAGCTCCACGCCCCGGACCTGACCATCGTGCTGGAGGGTGGGTACATCGGTCCGAAGATGCTGCCCGGGAAGTTGCCCATCTCGACGAACGAGATGCGGGGCGCACGGCGCTCGGTCATGCTGACGGGGATCGTCGACACCTTCCTGTTCGCCCAGCGGGGGCGGTTTGACTACGGCATTGTGGGGGCCGCGCAGATCGACCGCTACGGCAACGTCAATACGACGCTGATCGGCGACCCGGCCCACCCGAAGGTGCGCCTGCCGGGGAGCGGCGGCGCGAACGACATCGTGTCGAGCTGCCGGGAGGTCTTCGTGATGACTCGGCACGAGCCGCGGCGGTTCGTGGAGCGGGTCGACTTCGTCACCAGCCCCGGCTGGCTGGACGGCGGAGACAGCCGCGAGCGGGCCGGGCTCACCAAGAGCCGGCCAGCGGCTGTGATCACGGACTTAGCCGTCCTGGACTACGAGCCGGAGTCGAAGCGGATGCGGCTGGCCGCCCTCCAACCCGGGGTGTCCACCGAGGAGGTGGTGCAGGCGACCGGCTTCGAGCTCGTCCTACCGAGGGAGGTTCGCGAGCTTGCCCCGCCTCGGGCGGACGAGCTGTCGGCGCTCCGACGGCTTCGCGAGGGACCAACGGTGGATGCTCCCAAACCCGATGCGATGGTTGGAGGCACGGTCCCCGGCTCGGCCTCGGGCACCGATGCTGATTCGATGGAGGAGGTGGCTCGTTCGTGAAGGGACCGCTGATCGATGTCTCGGGCGCCATCGACATGCATTGCCATCCGCACCCCGATCTGTTCCCGCGGCTGGCGGACGACCTGGAGGTGGTTCAGCACGCCAACGGGATGGGGCTTCGCGCAGTCGTCATCAAGTGCCACAGTGAGCCCACCGTCAGCCGGGCCTACCTCACCGAGAAGATGGCGTCGGGGATGCGCGTGTTCGGAGGGATCGTGCTCAATCGGTCTGTGGGAGGCATCAACCCCGCGGCCGCGGAGGCGGCGCTCCGGCTAGGGGCCAAAGAGGTGTGGATGCCAACGGTTGACGCCGCGTTCCATGCCGAGATGCACGGCGGGACCGGCGCCTACGACGTGCAAACCAGTGATCAGCGGGGTGCTGGCGGGACCGGGATCTCGGTGACCGACGATGAAGGGAACCTTCGCCCCGAGACGTTGGGGGTCCTCGACCTCCTAGCGAGCCATGGCGCTATCCTCGGCACCTGCCACCTCTCGCCGAAGGAGATCCTCACCTTGGTGACCGAGGCCCGGCGGCGTGGCGTCGAGAAGATCGTCATCACCCATCCCTTCTTCAAGGTCCCGAACCTCAAATTGGAGGAGCTGGAAGAGCTCACCCGGCTGGGCGCCTATGCCGAATTCGGGTACTGCACCATCTCACCGATGTGGCGTTACGCGGATCCAGTCAGGGTGGCGGAAGCCGTGAACGCGGTCGGCGCGAACCACTGCCTGTTGGTGAGCGACACGGGACAGCGACACAACCCGATGCCGGCCGAGGCGCTAAGGATCTTCGCCCAGTCGATCTGGGAGAGCGGCGTGTCCGAGGAGGACATCAACCAGTTGATCCGCGTGAACCCGGCGGAACTGCTGGGTATCGATACGGGACCATCCCTCTCGCCCGAAGCGCCCACCTCTGGATCGGGTGCGAATGCCGGCTGACGGCAGTCCGGTTCGCGCGGCACCCGAGGGTGACCGCCATGGGGTCGACCGACCGCCGGGGGGCCCCGGGAGTCGGCACCGCCTGGGACTCCTCGTCCCCTCCTCGAACACGGTCATGGAGGTGGACGTCTACCGACGGCTGCCTGCGGGTTTCACCGTCCACACGGGCCGGATGTTCCTGGAGGAGACCACCCCCGAAGGTGAGGCGGTGATGCTCGATCAGTACACCATGCCGGCGGCACGAGACGTCGGCTCGGCCCGTCCCGACGTCGTGGTGTTCGGATGCACGAGCGCCGGCGCCCTCCGCGGCGACGACTTCGACCGCGAGTTGTGCGCGCGAATCGCCGACGCCAGTGGGGCAGACGTCATCAGCACGATCGCCTCGGTTCGAACGGCCATTGCCCGACGAGGGGCGAGCAAGGTCGGCGTGATCACTCCGTACGTGGAGAGCCTCAACGACAAGATCGCCGCAAGCCTCGAGGCCGACGGCCTGAGTGTTCTGGGCATCCATGGCCTCGGCATCGACGAGAACTTCGCCATCGCAGAGGTCCCCCCCGAGGACATCGTGGCCTTCGCCGTCGACCGGTTCTCGGGGGTCGACCTCGATCTGCTGTTCGCGTCCTGCACGAACTTCCATGCCATCGATGCGATGTCCGGCATCGAGGACGCCCTCGGCGTCCCCGCCGTGACCAGCAACCATGCGGTCCTCGAAGCCGTGTTCGAGCGATTCGACCTGCCCCTGTCCGGAACGACTCCGGAGCGGGTCTGAGCCTGCCATGTATCCCTCGCTCTTCGACTATGCCGGCGCCACATCCTGGCCGCAGGCTGTTCAACTGCTGCAGGAGGGCGGAGAGGAGGCGAAGGTCTTGGCGGGCGGACAGAGCCTGGTCCCGATGATGGCGTTGCGGCTGGCCACGCCAGCTCTTCTGATCGACGTGAACGGCGCCGGGGACGGTGAGCCTCGCCGCGAGAGCGGCCGGCTCGTGGTGCCGGCGCTGACGCGGCACGCCACGCTGCAGCGGTCGGTGGTGGTCCGGGACGCCTGTCCCATCCTGGCCGAGGCGGCGAGCTGGATCGGGAATATCCGGGTCCGCCACCGAGGCACGATCGGCGGAAGCGTTGCCCATGCCGACCCGGCCGGCGAGCTACCATGCTCCTTGGTCGCACTCGAGGGTGCCGTGCGCGTGCTGGGGCCTTCTGGGGAGCGGATCATCGCCGCCTCGAACTTCTTCCAGACGTACTTCACCACGGCGCTGGAGCCCGGGGAGGTGGTGACCGCAGTCGAGGTTCCGGTCATCGCATCCGGCCGGGGATGGGCCTTCCTCGAGCTTATTCGCCGGGTTGGCGACTTCGCCCTGGTGGAAGCCGCGGCCTTGATCGATCTGGACGACGCCGGGCAGTGCGCGCGCGTTCGCCTCACTGTGGGCGCGGTGGGGGAGCGGCCCGTCGACCTCTCGGACGAGGCGGGGGCGGTCCTTCAGAATGGCTCGATCGACGAGGCTTCGGCCGCGGAAGTAGGCCGGCGGGCATCGGCCGCGGTTGACCCCCCGGATGCCGTGCATGGCTCCGGCGCGTACCGGCGTGAGATGGTCGCCGTCTACGTCCGGCGGGCGCTGCTGGCGGCGGCGGCCCGGGCTGGCAGGGGAGGGGCAGCATGACGGCACGATCGCTGGTGACGCTCGAGCTCAACGGGGAGCGGCGCGAGGCATGGGTCTTCCCACACCAGACGCTCATGGAGGTCCTCCGCGACGACCTGGGGTTCACCGAGGTGAAGTATGGCTGCGGCGAGGGCCTCTGCGGCACGTGCGCCGTGCTCCTGAACGGGGAGTCCGTGAACGCATGTCTGCTCTTCGCCATCCAGGCCGACGGGTGTGCGGTCACCACAGTCAAGGGGCTCTCCGAAGGGGCGGACCTCCACCCGCTTCAACGGAGCTTCCTCGATCATGGGGCTTCGCAGTGCGGGTTCTGCACCCCGGGCATGGTGGTGACCGCATACGAGTTCGTCCGTGAGCATCCCCGTGCCGGGCGGGAAGAGATCCGAGCCGCGCTGGCGGGGAACCTGTGCCGGTGCACCGGCTACGTGAAGATCCTCGACGCGGTGGAGGCCTATGTGAGATCCGCCGAGGCGGACGGGTCGCCGTGACCGCCGGCGTCGACGCGCGGACCGCTCCGCCGGCCGTTCCGGTCGCGCCCGTCGGGCCGCCCGGCGAGCTGGTTCGAACCGGCGAGACCTTCCGTGTGGTGGGCACGTCCATCTCGCATCGCGACTTCGAACAGAAGGTCCGCGGAGAGCTCTCCTACGCGGACGACTGGCGAATGCCGGGCATGCTCTACGGGAGGATCGTTCGGGCCCAGCTGCCCTCCGCTCTGATCGAACGAATCGACCGCTCCGGGGCGCTGGCGATTCCGGGCGTCCACGCGGTTCTAACCGCGGCGGATGTGCCCCGCAACGCCATCACCGAAGAGGCCAGCGGGCTGGGGATGGACCCGATCGTTCAGCCAGTCCTCGCGGCGGACCGCGTTCGCTACCAGGGTGAACCGGTGGCCGTCGTTGCGGCCGAGACTGCCGCCGCAGCGGAAGATGCGGCCGACCGCGTCCTGGTGGACTATCGCGATCACCCGGGCGTCTTCGATCCAGAGGCGGCCCTGGCCCCCGACGCCCCCCTGGTCCACCGGCAGGGCAACCGGCTCGTTGAGTGGCGGCTGGAGCGCGGTGATCCTGACGAGGCCCTGCGGACGGCGGACGCGGTGGTCGAGGGCGAGTACAGGACACAGTTCGTCGACCACGCCTACATGGAGCCCGAGGCGGGCGTTGGATGGATCGACGGGGACGGGGTGGTGACCCTTCGGGTGGCCACCCAGGTGATTGAGCACGCCCGAGAGATCGCCCAGATCCTAGGTGTGCCGCACACCAAGGTCCGGGTCATCGGGACCTACATGGGAGGGGGTTTCGGCGGCAAGGAGGACATGACCATCGAGCCGTACCTGGCGCTGTTGGTGTGGGCCACCCGGCGGCCGGTGAAGATGGTGTGGTCCCGCCAGGAGTCGCTGCTGGCCAGGCAAAAGCGTCACCCGTTCACCATGTACTACCGGACCGGGGTCATGTCCGACGGCCGCATCGTCGGCGAGACCGTCAGGATCGTGGGGGACGCAGGCGCGTACCCGCTGCTCAGCCCGCGCGTGCTGTTCGCCGGGGCGGTCACCGCGGCTGGGCCGTACGACGTGCCGAACGTCCGTGTGGAGTCGACCGCGGTCTTCACGAACAACGTGCCGACCAGCGCGATGCGAGGGTTCGGCGCCATGCAGGTGGTGTTCGGGTACGAATCGCAGATGGATCGCCTTGCCGACCAGCTGGGTCTGTCGCGGACCGAGATCCGGGAACGGAACTTCATCAAGAAGGGGGGACAACTGCCGACGCACGAGCAGCTGGACACCTACGTGGCCGTCCGGGAGACGCTGCAGACGGCCCTCGAAGCGTTGGATGAGGAGGCCGGCAGTGGCGACGCGGCTCTCGATGGCGGTGACACAAACGCTCACTACCTGGTCGGTCGCGGCTTCGCCTGCGGCATCCAGCCGTACGGGCGGTCGCGGTTCTTCGCCGATCGCGCGTCGTGCTGGATGGGCCTGGAGCGCGACGGGAGCGCCGTGGTCCGGATCGGGGTCACCGACCTGGGCGCGGGACAGGCGGCGTCGCTCGCCCAGATCACCGCCGAGGTGCTGGGCGTGCACCCGGACCGGATCAGCGTCCACATCGCCGATACGGCCCTCACCCCGCTGTCGGGCGGGACCTTCGGCACCCGCCAGCTGTACATGTCCGGCAACGCGGTGCTGAAGACGGCGAGGGAGCTCCGGGACAAGCTCGCTCCTGTGGCGACGAGCTTGCTCGGTGTCGACGATCCGGCCGAGCTCGAGTTCGCGGACGATCGGGTGGCTGTTCGAGGTGGTGCCGACCGGTTCCTGTCCTTGGCCGAGCTCTCGGGCGCGGCCGAGGAGCGCGGCGTGATGCCGTTTCACCTCTCAACGTTCGAGGCCGAGACAGGACACTTCGACGTGCGGACCGGCCGCGGCCAGACCTTCCCTGATTTCACATTCGGCACGCACGCCGCGGACGTGGCAGTCGATCTTGAGACCGGGCAGATCCGGATCCTGCGCTACGTGGCCTGCCACGACGTGGGGCGAATGATCAATCCGCAGCGAGTGGAGGGCCAGATCCAGGGTGGGGCGGTGCAGGGAATCGGGTACGCCCTCTCTGAGGAGATCCGCATCGTCGAGGGGATCCCGGAGTCGTCGTTGTTTGCGGACTACCTCATGCCAACCTCGGCCGACGTTCCCGACGTCAGGGCCATCCCATTGGAGATAGGACTGGGGAAGGGCCCGTTCGGCGCCCGGGGCATCGGGGAGCCGCCCATCGCCCCTCCCGCGGCCGTCTTGGCCAACGCGGTGGCGGACGCTATCGGCGTCCGGATCACCGAGCTGCCCATCACGCCCGAACGGGTCCTCGCCGCGCTTCGGGAGCGGCGCGGTGTCGGCGCGGACCGCGAACGGGGCGGCCCGACTCCCGCGTGATCACGGGCCCTCCCCCCGCTGGATGATCGCCAATCCGCGCAGTGCCACCGTCAGCCGAGTGGCGGCCTCGGGGCTCTCCAGGTCGCGTCCCAGAAGTTTCGAGATGCGGTCGAGACGGTGGTACAGCGAGCGCCGGTTCACCCTCAGGGCCCGTGCGGCGCCCGCCTTGTTCCTCCCGTGCGCAAGGTAGGCCTGGAGCGTCGGCAGCAGCGGGGTGCCGCGCCCGGCGTCCCATTCGAGGAGCGGTCCGAGCTCCGCCTCGACGAATCGCCGCAACACTTGCTGGTCCGGCAACGAAACCAGCAGCAGGTCGACCCCGAGGTCGTCGAAGTGGATCATGGCCCGAGGCGCGATGCCGGCCAACTTCCCGTAACGCACGGCCTCGCGTGCTTCGCGGAAGGACCGGGGCAGCTCGGCCACCGACCCGGCCTCCCGGCCCGAGCCGACGGTTGCGGACAGGCCGTCCGCGACGCGGGCAAGGGCCGCCTCGATCCGGCTCCCGATGGCGTCGAGACGGGCCCGGAGATTCTCCTCCGCCCGGACGCCGACGATCGCCACCACCTCGTCGCTCTCGACGGAGCTGAGGCCACCGCATCCCGCCTCCCGGATGGATTGCCCCACGGCCTCCCGCATCCGCGTTTTGAGTCGCTGGATCTGGGTCTCCCGAAGGCCGTGGCGGTCGAGGTGGCTCCGGAACCCGTCGACGTCGGCGGACAACGCCACCAGCCGAAGCCCCTCGAATGAGCGCCCGAGCGCGGCCGCCCGGGAGACCAGCTCGTGGTCAGAGGTGACGTCGCCCCGGATGACCTCGCCAACAAGCGCAGCCTCCGCCTGATCGGTTGCCCTTCCTTCGTCCTCCTGGGAGACCAGCGACAGGGAGATGGCCACGGCGGCCCGATCGACGGCCAGGCGATCGATCTCATCGAACGGGCCGAACAAGAGCACGTGGAGTCGCCCCCATGCCTGCTCGCGTAGAGGGATGACCGTCCAGGCGCACCCGGGCCGGCCGTCCTCGACGGCGAGCTGCAAGGCCGGTCCGTTCTGATGGCCGGCGCGCGAGTGTTCCTTCCAACCCGATGCGATGTCGGCATCGCCGCCTGGGTAGTCGGCGAACTCGACGAGACGGCCCTGTTCGTCCTCCAGCACGACGGGGTTGGTCACCAGCCGGGCCAAGGACTCCACCACATCGCGGATCGGTGCCCCATGCAGCACGAGCTCGGTGAATTCCTGCCCCATCTGTTCGGCCTTGCGCAACAAGCTGACCTGATGGTCGACGATCAGCGAGTGGAGCCGCTCGGTCACCTCCACGAAGGGGATCGCTTCGTGCAGCACGACGAATGGCAGGCCCAGCCGGTCGGCCTCCGAGATCGCCGCGGCGGGCGTTTCCCGGAACGCCCAGCCCAAGCTCAGCACGATGCCAGCAATCTTGCGGTCGGCGAGCTGTTTGACCCACTCTCGCTGCTGTTCGGCGTCGGTGCCGATGCCGAGGCCGGAGGTGAGCAACAGTTCTCCCCCTTTCAGCAGAGGCGCGACCTCCCGGATGTCGGCGATGTGCACCCATCGGATGAGCCGGTGGAGGCCCGACAGACCAGCCACCACTTCGGGCTTTCCGCGGCAGATGACGTCGAGCTGGAGGACGTCTCGAACAGTGAGGCTCATCCGGTCATCATGCACCCCGTGGGGTACAGAAACTCATCCGTACCTGGTCAGGCGCGTAATCGCATTTCTGTACCCCACGGGTGAGACCACTTCATCGTCGCCGGCGATCACTCAAGAGCCCCTGGACCTGCACCAGTTGTACCCGATGCTCCGCCAGGTCGAGGCCAACCTGGGAGGCCGCCCGCATCTGGGCGTCGATCGGCGTGGTCCTGGCCGACTCCGGCTACTACAGCGAGACGAACCTTGCCGCGGCGGAGGCGACCGGTCCGGAGCTCCTCATCGCGGTGATGAACGAGCGCGACCAACGTCACGGGACCGCCTCGGGCAGAGGCGTCTTGAAAGGACCCTGCGGACGGGCCATGCAGGGCACCCTCGCCACCGAGCGAGGACGGACGCTCTACACCAAGCGGGCCCACACGGTCGAGCCCGT
>DHIQ01000249.1:13308-14100 GCA_002403895.1 Candidatus Neomicrothrix sp. UBA4742 | reverse complement strand
CTTGGTATCAGCGTCCGCCATGCCCGGGGGCGTGAAGACTTTCACCGGCACACCGGCGATGGCGCCGTCGGCTATGTCGACCGGATAATGCCGGAGCTGCCTGGCGGCGACCGATTTCTGCACGGCAGCCGCCGATTCCCGCAACTGGCCGACGGCGGGCCGCTCGCCCGGCAAACGCGGCTTCACGGCCGCACGCCGCGAAAGCTCCTGTCGGGCCTCCGGGCTGATCGTCTGGGGCCAGTACACCACACCGGGCGCTTCACCCATTGCTGCTCCCATGCCCAGGAAAAGCGTAGCGCACAACAATGGGACCAGGAGATTTCTCATTCGCCGTCACTTCTTGCCCCTGCCGAGAGCGCCGCGTCGCGTTCCGAGCGCAAGCCTAAAAGCCGTTTTCCGTTACTATGAGTTGTTGTATGTTTCTGTCAAGTAACATACGTTGGATCAAGCCAGCGGTTGAAGCCATTCTGACCCGATGGTAACTCACGTTACTTTGTCAAAATGCGGGAACCAGCCAATGGCCAAAATTGCAGCATCGCCCTGGACACGAAAATCGCAGGTGATGGCGAGCGCCCGGGAAGAGAAGCGGCTGGCGGTGTTGCGGGCCGGGGCCAAGGAATTCCGGGAGAAAGGCTTCGAGAAGACCTCACTGGACGAGATCGCGCGGAAACTCGGGGTCACCAAGCCCACACTTTATTACTACATCTCGGACAAGCAGGACATCGTCTATGGCTGCGGCATGACGGCCGCCGAGGAATTGACCGCAGTGGGGAATTCGATTCCCGCCAACGG
>DHIQ01000249.1:8487-13066 GCA_002403895.1 Candidatus Neomicrothrix sp. UBA4742 | reverse complement strand
CAACGGCTCGGGGCTTCTGGCGCTGACGGAATTCTTCCGCCGCTATGTCGACATCATCGCCGGCGACTTCGGTTATTGCCTGGCGATGATCGAAGAAACCCAGCTGGAGGAAACCCGCGCCAACGACCTGCGGGAGAAGAAGCGCGAGACCAATGCCATCGTGCAGCGCATGCTGGAGCGGGGCATCCGCGACGGCTCGGTGGTCAATTGCGACACCAAGCTGGTGAGTTATGCCCTGTTCGGCGCGTTCAACTGGATCGCTCGCTGGCATCACGGCGCGCCGCCCGAGCCGGAATATATCGCCGAGGTCTTCACATCTCTTTTCATCAATGGCCTTGGCGCCAAGCGCGGCAAGGCAGGTCAGGGCAAACGGAGTTCCTGATCCAACCGTGGGACGTTTCATGCGCCTGACGCACGGCTTACAACAGGCCGCGCTGCACCATCCGCAGCGAACGTCCACGATTTTCGAGCAGCGGCGAAAAAGCTATGGCCAAACCGCGGCGCGGGTCGCGCGTCTCGCCGCGGGCCTTGCCGGCCTCGGCGCCAGGCCGGGCGACCGGGTCGCGATCCTCGCCCTGAATTCCGACCGCTATTACGAAGCCTATTATGCCATCCTATGGACCGGGTGCGTGGCCGTGCCCTGCAACACGCGCTGGAGCCAGGCTGAACATGCCGCGGCGCTGCAGGACTGTGAACCGCACCTGCTGATCGTGGACCATAACTTCGTTTCGGCGGCGCGGGATTTTCCCGGCATCCCGGGCGAACGCATCCTCTACATGGACGACGGCGAGGCGCCGCAAGGGCTCGCTCATTTCGAGGGCCTGATCGCACGCAGCCCGGCGATGGACGACAATGGCCGTGGCGGCAATGACCTGGCGGGCATCTTCTATACCGGCGGCACGACCGGCATCTCCAAGGGCGTCATGCTTTCGCACGACGGCCTGATCGTCAATTTCATGGCCAGCACCCTGCTCGAGCCCTATTGTGACGACTGCGTCTTCCTGCACTCCCCGCCCATGTTCCATCTGGCCGACGGATTCCTGCTGTTCGGGCTCACCGTGGCTTCCGCCACGCATGTGATCGTGCCGCGCTTCGAGCCGGCCGCCGTGGTCGGCGCCATCCGCGACCAGGGGATTAATTCGCTGCTGTTGGTGCCAACCATGATCGGGATGCTGGATCAGCACCTGCGCGAAACCAACGAACCCCTGGATACCGTGCGGCGGCTGACCTATGGCGCCTCTCCGATCTCGGAGGCGCTGCTGAGGCGGGCGTTTGTGATGTTCCCGAAAGCCCGCATCTGCCAGCTCTATGGCCAGACCGAACTGTCGCCGGTGGCCACGCTGCTCACCTCGGAACTTCACACCGCCGCGGATTCCGGGCCCGGTCGGCTGCGTTCCGCGGGCCGCGCGATCCCGGGGGTCGAGCTGCGCATTGCCGATGCGCAGCTGCGCGCCCTGCCCTGCGGTGAGGTCGGCGAGATCCTGGTGCGCGGGCCCAGTGTCATGCTGGGCTATTGGCGCAAGCCGGCGCTGACAGCGGAAACGATTGTCGACGGCTGGCTGCGCACCGGCGACCTCGTGACCGAGAACGACGACGGCACGTTCACGTTCGTCGGCCGCAAGAAGGAGGTGATCCGCCGGCGAGGTGAGAACCTCTCGCCCACCGAGGTCGAAGCCGCCCTCGAACAGCACCCCGATGTGGCTGAGGCCGCAGTCATCGGCGTCGAGTCACCGCTGTCGGAGGAGGACGTGAAGGCGTTCCTGATCCCGGCCGACGGACGCCAGATCGACTTGGCCGAGCTCGACGCCTTCGTCCGCCAACGCCTGGCCCGCTTCAAGGTGCCGCGCTACTACGAGGTCGTCCCCGAGCTCCCCCACACGCCCACCGGCCGGCTGGCCAAGCACCAGCTCCCGACCGAGCGCACCGCCGGTGAGCTCGACATCGAGAACGGAGCTCCCCCTGCCTGACCCACGATCGCCCGATCCCGAGTACCTGCAGACCTCGATCGGCTGGTCCACGGCCGACCGCATCACGTTGGCCGGCCAGGATCTCCCCGCCGACATCATGGGCCGCCTCTCGTTGACCGAGCTGGCCTACCTCCTGTTGACCAAGCGCGAGCCCACCGCCGGGCAGCGACGACTGCTCGACGCCGTGCTCGTCTCACTCGCCGACCATGGCCTGACCCCGAGCGCCCTGGCCGCCCGGCTGACCTACACCGGCGCGCCGGAGGCCATCCAGGGCGCGGTGGCCGCCGGGCTCCTCGGGGCCGGCAGCGTGTTCCTCGGCCCCACCGGCGACACCGCCCAATTCCTCGCGCAGGCGCTGCGCGACCACGCCGGGGACACCGACGACGAGACCTTGCATGAGGTGGCCCGGCGGGCGGTCGCGGCGCGGGTGGCGGCGAGTGAGCGCGTTCCTGGACTCGGCCACCCGGTCCATCGGGTCACCGATCCCCGCACCCCGAGGCTCTACGAGCTCGCCGAGGAGGAGGGCCTGCTCGGTCCGCACCTCCGACTGCTGCGGCTCGTCGCGACGGTCCACGAGGAGACGACCGGCCGACGCCTGCCGATCAACGGTGCCGGGGCCGGCGGCGCCCTGCTCGTCGACCTCGGGGTCCCGCCCGACAGCGTGCGGGGGTTCGTGCTCATCGCCCGGACCGCAGGCCTCGTCGCCCATATCGCCGAGGAAGCCGAGCACCCGATCGGCCTGCCCCTGTGGCTCGAGGTCGAGGAGCGCACCCAACCTGAGGTCGGCGACTGAGCGATCAGCCGGCGGAGAGGACGGCTTCGATGGCGTCGACGCCGGTGGCCAGGGCGGCCCGACCGGCCGCGTCGAGCACCGCGTAGGCGGGCGCCACGAGCTGGTCGGTGAGGGCCTCGGCCGCGGCCCACTTGGCCCGGTCGTCGTCGGTGATCTCGGGGAAGTCGTCGGCGTCGGTCCAGCCGAACATGGCCGCGTCCTGGGGCCGCTTCACGAACTGGGCCGTCTTGTCACTCAGCCCACAAGCTCGGATAGCCAGGAGGTGGGTGCTGCCCCGGAACTCGCGCAGCACGGCCAGCAGCTGCATGGCCCGGGCCGGCGCGTCGTCGGCGAACGGCTCGGCCTTGGCCCCGGCATAGAGCGGCAGGCCGACCGCGTCGGCGGCATCGTTGACGGCGTCGGCGGCGGCCACGAACGCCTCGAGCCCGGCCACACCGCTGAGCTTGGCCCGGCCGAACTCGGCGCCGGCCTCCACGAAGGCCCGGGCCGCCACCCGAGGGGCCACGATCTCCTTGGCCGAGGTCCACATGTCGGCGATGAGGGTGGGGTTGAAGTATCCGAAGGCGCTGGAGACGACGAGCGGCTCGACGTCGCCCAGCACCCCGCCCCGACCGATGAAGTAGAAGCGGAAGCCGTCGAGGCCGAGCTCCTGGCCCTTGGCCAGGGTCTCGGGGGCGAAGAAGAAGGCCCAACCCAGATCCCGGATCTTGGGGCAGACGGTGGCGACGAGCTCTTCGGTGGTCAGTGACGGTGCAGGCATGGCCGGCAGCCTAGGCAGATCCGCCCTCAGCGAGCACCGCTGACCGTCTCCTCCTGCATGCCCTCCTGCTGTTTGACCGCGTCCTCGCCCAGGACGATGTCGCGCCAGTTCTTCTCGCTGAAGCGCCGAGTCGAGTCGACGAACACCGGGTTGGACCGGTCCTGGCTGTCGCCGTAGTTCAGCAGCACCTTGGCTCGGGGCCCGGCCGGTCCGTACTCGACGACCATCATGAAGCTGCTGCCGTTGTTGACCATGTAGCCCTCTTTGGTCAGTGACGTGCGGGCGGCCACCACCGGGCTCCGCTTGGGGATCGTCTCGGTCGTGCTGCCGGGTGCCGAGGAGTAGCCCACCACGTTGGTGGTCCCATCCACCGAGTTGCCACCGTGGATGGGGATGCGTTCGCCGTTGCGGTCGGCGTATTGCAGGTCGCCCAGCGGCGCGTCGATGGGCTGTCCCGCCCGATCGAAGAGCTGGACGGCACGGGCCAAGTTCACCAGGACGGGGTCGGGGGCGCCGGCTGGTGCCGGGGCCAACCCGGCAGGCGTGTCGACCGGTTTGGCGGGGTCGAACGGCGTGGCCCACAGCGCTCCGGCCGGCCCGAGGTCCTTGCTGTCGAAGCGACCCATGAACTCCCGCCACAGCGCCGCGCCCTTGGCGTCGAGGTTGTAGGTACCGTCCCAGGCGGCCAGGGTGGCGCAGGCTTTGGTCACATCGACGGTGGCGGCCGGCAGGCTCAACTCGGGCTTGTCGGTGTTGGGCTGGGCTGACACGTCGACGGGACCCTTCGCTTGGCAGCGGGCGACCACGTCATCCTTGAGGGCCCGGGACGAGTAGCCCCGATCCGCCAGGGCGGCGCCGGCCAGTGTGTCGAGGTTGAACTTCTCGTCGCCCCGCAGCACGGCNNGCCCTTGGCGTCGAGGTTGTAGGTGCCGTCCCAGGCCCCGAGGGTGGCGCACGCCGGGGACACGTCGACGGTGCCGGGAGGCAGGCTGAGGTCGGGGTTGTCGTTGGGCAGGGCCGCCACGTCGACGTTGGTCTGGCCCTGACAGCGGGCCACCG
>DHIQ01000249.1:0-8357 GCA_002403895.1 Candidatus Neomicrothrix sp. UBA4742 | reverse complement strand
CTGTCGTTGGCGTTGAACACATAATCGGAGCGCTGGACCTGGGGCATGCGGTCATAGGGCACGAGGCCCGGGCTGCGAGCACCGGGTTCGTTGACCCACTCGTTGAGCGACTTCGAACCGTCGAGCACCACCGCCCCGCTGTCGGCCGCCGCCGAAGCGATGGGGTTGGTCTTGAGCGAAGCCTCATAGGCGGCGATGGCGGACGGTGAGAGATCGGGGGTGGCCGACGTGTCGGCGTACCACGCTCGACCGTCGTTGCTGGTGGCGATGGTGTTGAACAGCGGGACGCCCTGATGCTCCTGGTGGGCGGCGATGAACTCGTCGAGGTTCTTGGCCTGGTCCATGGCCAGGTACTGGTCGATGAAGGCATCGTTGTCGATGTTGGCGTCGCGGTAGGTGATCGTCGTCGTGCCGGTCCAGCCCACCCCGGGGAAGCTGATGATCGGGCCGTAGTGCGACGACCAGGCGGTGCGGGTGGTGGTCGTCGTCGTGCCGTCGGGCTGCTTGACCTCGATGGCGATGGGCCGGCTGGTCATGGCCTTCTGACCGTCGTCGTACTTGTAGGTGGTCGGCGACCCGGGCACGAGGTCGAGCGTGTAGGCGGTGAAGCGGTTGCCGGCCGACACGGTGTGGGTCCAGGCGAACGCGTCGGTGAATCCGATGCCGATGCCGGGCAGCCCCGAGAGCTGCACGCCGTAGATGTCGCTCTGGCCGGGGATGGTGAGCTGCACCTCCCAGAAGCGCAGCTCCTGCTCCCACGGGAAGTGGGGGTTGGCCAGCAGCATCCCGCCACCCGACTCGGTGCGGTCCGTGCCCAGAGCCCACCCGTTCGAGCCCAGGGACGCGGTCGAGGCGTCGAGCTTGAACGCGGTGCCGGCGGAGAAGCCGGCGCCGGTGGCGACGGGCCCCGGAGGCTCGGCCTTGGCGATGTAGGAGAGGAGCTGGCCCGACGACGCCTGCAGGGCGATCGACCGGGCGTAGGCGTAGACGTCGAGGCCGGTGACCGGCTGCACCCACGGCGCCCCCTTGCACCAGCCGTTGATGCCGTCGGCCCCCACCTTGGCCAGGTACGCATCCCAGCCGGAGGCGAAGGCGTCGACCAGTTGGCGGACCTCGGGAGACTTGGCCGGGTAGTCCTTGGCGGCCCGGTCGTAGATCCCGATGGCCTTCCACGAGAAGTCGGAGTCGACGTTGGCGTTGGTGTCGCCCGGGCCGAGCCACTTGGCTCGCTCTCCCTTGATCTTGACGACCTGATCGGCCAGGTCACAGGAGCGGTCCTCGGCGCTGGCATAGCCCTGCCCGAACGAGAGGCTGCCCCAGTCGGCCGCCACGATGTGGGGCACCCCGTCGGTCGTGCGCCGGATCGTGGCCTGGAAATCACCGTTGGCCACGGCGGATCCGTCGGGCGGGGTGGCGCTCTTCGATCCGCTCGTGCACCCCATCAACACCACGGCCGCCAGCGCTATGGCGATGACCTGGCGCGTACGAGTCGACCCCAACGGAACCCCCCTCGATCGAACTGACCTCAGTCTGTCAGGAACAGGCGGGGGGCGGCGGCGGTTGACGCCCGTGGACCCGCCGAACGAACGAGGAGGACCCATGGCCGAGACCAGCGAACAGACCCATCGAGGCAAGTTGCGCATCGAAGAGGGCGCCAGGCGGGTGCGGGCCTATCTGGGCGGTGAACTGGTGGCCGACACCGTCAATCCCAAGCTGGTGTGGGAGATCCCCTACTACCCGGCGTACTACTTCCCCGAAGAGGACGTCCGCCTCGAGCTGCTCACCCCCAACGGGCAGACGGCGCACTCCCCCAGCCGGGGCGACTCGGTGTTCTACGACGTGATGGCGGGCGACACGGTGGCCGAGGGCGGGGCGTGGCGCCTGCCCGACTCGCCGTTCGAGGAGCTGCGCTCGCTGGTGCGGCTCGACTGGGACGCCATGGACCATTGGTTCGAGGAGGACGAGGAGGTGTTCGTTCACCCGCGCGACCCGCACACCCGGGTCGACATTTTGGCCAGCTCCCGTCAGGTCGAAATCGTGATCAACGGGGTGACGGTGGCTTCCAGCGACCGGGCCCGGCTGCTGTTCGAGACGGGCCTGCCCACCCGCTACTACCTGCCGATCACTGATGTGCGCACGGATCTGCTGCGGCCCTCGGCCACCGTGTCGATGTGCCCCTATAAGGGCGAGGCCAACTACTACTCGGTGGAGGTCGACGGTGAGGTGGCCACCGACGTGGTGTGGACCTACCGCTCACCGGTGCCCGAGAGCCAGAAGATCATCGGCCTGGTGGCGTTCTACAACGAGCGGGTCGACATCATCGTCGACGGCGTCCCCCAAGAGCGACCCAAGACGAAGTTCAGTTAGCGACGACGCCGGCTACCCAGCCCTGCGAGGCGGTGGCCTCTCCCGCAACGCCTGAGCCGGCGTTAGGCCAAGGGGCTGCCGGTGTCGAAGTCGTAGCCCCAGGCGAGGCAGACCGCTCGCGGCAGGGCCCATACGCCTAGTTCGGTGAGCTGATCGGCGGGGTCGAGCAGGCGCGCCTCTCGCCACACGGGGAGCATGAGATCGAACCCGCCTTCCACGTAGTACGAGGCCTCGGGATCGGGGTCGGGCTCGCCGTCGAGCTCGACCACACCCGCCAAGAGGCTGTCGGCCAACCGCACCGCGGAGGCGCACCACTCGGGGGTGATCTCGGTGCCCGCTCCCATCCGCACGGCCGCAACGGTGACGGCCAGCAGGTCGACGTGCTCGATACCCATCAGCAGGGCCTGATCCTCGATGTCGAGGCCAGGGTCGTCGATCAGGGTGAAGTAGGCCGCCGCCACCCGCACCACGAGGGTCGCATCGTCGGCCGGCGCCCGCTTGATCCCCGCCCCGGCACGGATCGAGCGGGCCAACTTCGTCCGGCGGCGGAACAGGTCGCGCAACCCGGCAGCGGCTACGGCCAATGCGTCGTCCGGTGCCGGGCGACCGAGCTCCGCGGCTAGGAGCTGACGCAAGGAGTCGGCGGCGGCGAAGTCTTCGTCCTCCCCACCGAACTCGTCGTCGTCGAAGGCGCCGTCGAAGGGAATGACCTCCCCACCGGGAGCACCAATCGATGCGGTGATGGCGTCGATCCCTCCTTGGGTGTTCATCTGGTCGACCCAGGCCTGGACGGCGTCGCCATCTTCGAGGTCGATGCCGGCGGCGTCGAGGCCGGCCACCAGGGCCTTGGCCGGTCCCCAAGCCGCCGTGTCACCGGCACCCGACACCATCTCGGGCTGCCATCGGTCGACGGCCGCCAGCGCATCATCGATCCGCGCGGAGGGCAGGTCACGGCGTCGCCCGACGAAGCGGATCCAGCCTCGAAGGATCTGCGCCAGGAGGGTGAAGTCGTCGGCGTCGCCCACGATCTTGCGGGGAGCGAAGTCAACGCAGAAGATCTCGACCATGACGGGGCTGAAGCGCATGGCGACGCCGAGGACGTAGTCGTTGGCGTACCACGAGATGTGGAAGGCGAGATGTTCGACGTCCTCACGATCGGTGCCACGGGTGACGTCGGCGCACTCGGGTGAGGCGAGGAACTCGGCGAGGAGGGCGGCGCGCTCGACCTCGCTCATCCGGGGTGCGTCGTCGACGTCCGCGGCGACATTGACCCCGACGATCGAGCGGCAGCGGGCCAGGGCCAGGGCACGAATGTCGCTGAACTCGTCGCTGATGACCGGGTGGAAGGTGTGGTCGGTGGCGTCGATGGCCCACAGGATGTGGGCGGCGGCCTCGGCGACGGGCGGGGACGAGACGACGATCCCCTCCTGGTGTGCGACCCGGGTCAGGGTCCGTTCGACCTCGGCGAGCGGGGCGGAGGGGAACGCGTCCTTGGCCGCCATCAGGTTGTGGTCGATGTAGACGGCGATCGAATGTTCCGGACCCGGGCGGGGACCAGTGCCACGGAAGCCGATGAAGTAGGTGACGCCGTCGTCGTCCACCGGGTCGGAGGACATCAACACGCTCGTCGGCTCCCAGGCACCGAGACCGGCGACCCAGCGGGGATCGGGAAGGTTGGTGGTGGCGGCCATCTCGTCGGCGGCCCGGCCGGCCCGACGGGCGTAGGGCTCGGGTGCGACGACGGCGAGGACCCGCACCACGGCCAGGCCCTCGGCGCTGGCTCTGCCGATCGCTTGGCTGATGAATGCGTCGGCCAGCACCTCCTCGAAGTCCAGATCGACGAGTGTCTTGCCATACGACATGCCCCACACGTGCGAGGCCCACAGCTCCGCCTGGAGTGCATCCGGCGCGGGTACCAGTTCACGGCGAGCACCTTCGAGCACCTTGGCCGCGATGGCGCCGAGCCCGAGCTGCTCGTCGTTGCTGAACCCGGGGACCAGCCCGGAGCCGAGGGGCCGGGTGCCCTTGGGGGTGGTGCGCCCACCCTTGCGCCTCTTCTTCGCCATCAGCTCATCATGGCCGATCGGTCGGTGGCCGCGCCGCGGCCGTCCCGCTAGAGCACCAGGACCGCGTTCGTGACCCGCGACGGTGGGCTCGAGCCGTTGGCGTTCACGGCGACGACCGTGAACGTGTAGGTCGTCCCGCTGGTCAGTCCGGTCACGGTGACGGCACTGGCCGCGCCGGCGAAGGTCCTCGGCGCCTGCGCCACTCCCCCGATGTACGGCGTCACGACGTACCCGGTGATCGGCGAACCGTTGCTGGCCGGCGGCCACCACGACACCTTGAGCTGGCCGGTGCCAGCGGTGGCGGCCGAGACGAAGGTCGGCTGGCTGGGCGCTCCCACCGTGACGGCGACCGAGGCGACCGAGGGCGAGCCCGTCCCGATGGCGTTGAAGGCGGCCACGGTGAACGTGTAGCTGGTCCCGTTGGTCAGTGCGGTGATCGTCTGGGTGAGGGCCGTCGAGTTGAAAGTCACCGGCGCCTGGGCGACGCCGCCCACGAACGGCGTGACCACGTAACCGGTGACCGGGGAGCCTCCGTCGGAGATGGGCGCCTTCCACGAGACCGAGGCGGTGGTGTTGCCGTTCTTGGCCACGACAAGCGACGGCGCCGACGGCGCGGTGGGGTTCGGGACGACGGCGTTGGTGGCGATCGAGGACGGTCCGGTGCCAACGCCGTTGACCGCGGCCACGGTGAACGTGTAGCTGGTCCCGTTGGTCAGTCCGGTGACGGTGACGCTGTTGGCGGTGCCGGTGAAGTTCCTCGGCGCCTGGGCCACGCCCGCCACGTATGGCGTGACCACGTAACCGGTGATGGGCGAGCCGTTGTTGGCCGGGGGCCACCACGCGACCTTGGCCGACGTGTTGGCAGCGGTGGCCGACACCAGACCGGGCGCCGAGGGCGAGCCGACCAGCACCGGGGCGGACACCGGCGACTGCGGTCCCGTGCCCGAGGCGTAGGTGGCCGCCACCGCGAACGTGTAGGTGGTGGCGTTGGCCAGGGTGGTGATCGTCTGGGTCAGGGCCGTCGAGGCGAACGGCCTCGGGGCCTGGGCCACGCCCGCCACGAACGGGGTCACGACGTAGCCGGTGACGGTCGGGCCCCCCAGCGCCACCGGCGCCTTCCAGGTGACGACGGCCGAGGCGTTCCCGGGCTTGCCCACGACCGCGGTCGGGGTCGGCACGGTGACCGGCGCCGAGGCGTCGGACGCGGGGGCGACGGTGGCGCCGTACATCGCGGCCACCCGGAACGTGAGCGGCCCGGCCGACGCCATGTTCGTGTAGGCCAGGGTCGTGGTGCCGGCAGCAACGTCCACGGTGGCGCCGCTGGGCGACACGGTGACCCGGTACCCGGTGAGCGTCGGGGAGCCCGCCCAGGTGGGCGGGGCCTGCCAGGCCACGTTGACCTGGCTGCCGGCGGCCGTCGCCGTCACGGCGGTCGGTACCCGGGCCGGCTGGTAGTCACGGCAGGGCTGGTTTCGCAGCGACTCGGACTGGGTGGTCACCCCCGCCACCGAGCACGACGGTGCCGTGTTCGAGGCGTAGAAGGCGGCCCGCGGGTCGGTGAGGCGAGGCAGCGCCACGCTCGACGGCATGCCCGTCGAGTGGGCGATCTCGTTGGTGGCGGTGCCCGGCAGATCGTCGAAGGACCAGAACGGCTGGTTGCCGCCGGGCGCCTCGATGTTGATGCGCAACTTCGAGCCCGGTCGCACGATCTGGGCGAACGGGAACAGCTCGATGCGCACCGGCACGAACTGCCCGGCCGGCAGTGATGCGGCGTCGGCGGCCTGGAACGTCTGGCGGGGCCGCAGGACGGTGGAAGCGGCGACATCGAGTTGGCGGCGGCTGGCCCGCAGGTACCCGCTCTGGATGTACACCTCCTTGCCGTCGGGGTGCACCTCGGTGAGCGTCACTTCGAAGTCGGTGTCGGCCGCGGTCGAGCGGACCCAGAGGTCGACGCTGCCGGTGCCGGCGTAGGCGGCTTTGGAGGTGTAGGCGGGGGTCACGAAGCTGAGCGACTTGCCCTCCGCCTCGGGCAGCCAGTGCACGTCCGGATGCGACAGCCACATGGCATCGGTGGTCCCGTCGAAGGACTTCGCCCGTTTCACGGTGGGGTCATAGGTGTAGGACGACGACGCTCGGGGCTGGCCGTCGGGCACCACCGGGGCCGTCTTGGCCAGGGCTCCGTCGGGCTGGACGTACCAGCGCTCGGGCGTGGTCTGGGTGATCGGCCAGCTCGAGTAGGTCCACACCGAGCCGGCGTAGGGCGCGCCCTCGTTGCCGGCGACTCCGCCGTTCTCGAAGCGGATGCGCACCGGCGCCTCCGCCTCGTACGCGCTGAGCGCGGTGGCGTAGTTGGTGTAGGAGCCGAAGCGACTGGGTGGCAGGGTGATCGTGGTGCCGAACAGGCCCTGCAGGGCGGACGCGATGGCGTTGCGGTAGATGGTGTTGCCCTGTTGGGTGGGCACCCGTTGGCCCACGTAGAAGTCGACGAACTCGGTGACGCGCAGGAACTCCTCGGGGCCGAGGGGATCGACGTGCGTGCCGTTGGTGAACTCCGCCCGCAGCCTGGTGTGCTGGGCGATCGTGGTGGCCAACTCGGCGCCGTATCCGCCGGTCTGCTCGTCCTGCCACTGGGTGGCCAGGTAGGTGGGCACGTTGATCAGCGGGGCGAACGTGGACGGGTCGAGGTAGGCGTACTGGGGATCGTCGAAGTGCCCGGGGGTGATGGCGGCCTGCAGGTCCTGGCTCTGCAAGCGCATGACCTGGTTGTTGGCACACGTCGTGTCCCCGGCGGCGATGCGATCCTTCACCCACTGGTGGGCGGCCGGTTGGGAGGCTTCTTGGCGGTCGAGGGCCCAGTTGAGGGCGAAGCCGTTGTTGAGGATGCCGCCGGGGTAGAGGATGCCGCGGTAGGCGTCGGAGAAGGGCGAGAGCGGGGTGATGGCCCGCAGGTGGGGCGGTCGAGTGGACGCCACGTACAGCTGGCTGTAGCCCGAGTACGAGATCCCGACCATGCCCACGTTCCCGTTGGACCAGGGTTGGGCGGCGACGGCCTCGATGGCGTCGTAGCCGTCGGTGCGCTGGGAGTCCTCGAAGAACCAGAAGGCGCCACCCGAACACGTCGTGCCCCGCATGTTGACCGCCACCACCACGTAGCCGAAGTAGGGGTAGATCTGGGCTTCCTGCGGAGGGCTGCCCGGCTGCGATGGGTCATAGCCCGAGTAGTCGACCAGGACCGGCCACGGCCCCGGCGCCCCGTTCTTGGGGAAGGTGATGTTGACCGACAGGGTGGTGCCGTCGCGGGTGGGCAGGTAGCCGAAGCCCTCCTGCAGGGAGATGCCGTTGTAGAACACTTGGCTCGGGTTGTCGCCCAGCGCGGTGACGGTGAGGGGGGCCGAGACCCCGCTGCCCTCGTGGACCGTGTAGCCGGAGCCGACGGACAGGTCCCGGAACAGGAACGCCCCCTGGGCGTCAGCGGTGCCGGTGGTGACGAGCTGGTTGGCCGCGTCGCGCAGATCGACCGTGGAGCCGACGGGATGTCCGTAGGTGTACACCTGGTTGACGCCGCCGCCGGAGGTGAACGTGGCCGGGGTGGCCCCGGCCGGCGCCTCGACGAGGCCCGGCACCGAGGCCAGGCCGAGCAGCATGACGAGCAGCACGCACAGCTTCGAGACGACCGCGCCTCGACGACGATCGCGTGTTCCCCACCTGCGTGTCTTCATACGAGACTTTCCCATCCGAGCCGTTGGGCGCCGGACTCCGGTGCGAGCCGACGCATGGGCCGAAGGCTAGTCCGATGCCACCAGTTCGATGCCAGGAGGTCGGGTGGGTCGAGCGTCTTCAGGCTCCAGGGGCTACCGATCAAAATCGGAACGGACGGATCTCACGGGTCCGGGGGTCTGCCTCGGTTGCGTTGGCTGTGGAGGG
>DHIQ01000094.1 GCA_002403895.1 Candidatus Neomicrothrix sp. UBA4742 | reverse complement strand
TACGAGCGCTTCATCGACGAGAACCTGTCGAAGGACTCGAATGCCACCACCGGCTCGATCTACTCGTCGGTCTTGGCCGCCGAGCGCCGAGGCGACTACCTGGGCAAGACCGTGCAGGTCATCCCCCACATCACCGACGAGATCAAACGCCGCATCACCCGCCTGGCTGGCGACGACGTCGACGTCGTCATCACCGAGGTCGGGGGCACGGTCGGCGACATCGAGATCCTCCCGTTCCTCGAGGCCATCCGTCAGTTCCGCCTCGATGTCGGTCGCGACAACGTCTGCTATGTCCATGTCACGCTGGTGCCGTTCATCGGGCCGGCCGGTGAGCAGAAGACGAAGCCCACCCAGCACTCGGTGACCGAGTTGCGCAGTCGCGGCATCCAGCCCGACGCCATCGTGTGCCGGAGCGAGGCCCCGCTGTCGGCCAACCTCAAGCGCAAGATCTCCAGCCTGTGCGACGTGCCGGTAAAGGCCGTGGTGAACGCGGCGGATGCCCGCAACCTCTACGAGATCCCGCTCGTCTTGCACGAGGAGGGCCTCGACGAGGAGGTCTGCAATATCCTGTGCCTCGACAGCGGAGATCTCGATCTGTCCGAGTGGGAGATCCTGGTCGACCGTATCGAGACGGCGGAAGAGCCGGTGCGCATCGGCATCATCGGCAAGTACGTGAGCCTGCCCGACGCCTATCTGTCGGTGATCGAGTCGCTCAAACACGCCGGTTTCCACCACGGTGCCGCGGTCGAAATAGATCTGATCCAGGCCGAAGACGTCGAAGGGCTGTTGGCCGAGGGTCGCCTCCGGGATCTCGACGGCATCGTCATCCCTGGAGGTTTCGGCGAGCGGGGGATCGAGGGCAAGATCGCGGCGGCCGGGTACGCCCGCGAGAACGGGGTGGCCTGTCTCGGCCTCTGCCTGGGGATGCACGTGATGACCGTCGACTTCGCCCGCAATGTCCTGGGCATGACCGGGGCCCACTCCAGTGAGTTCGATCCTCAGACCCCGTTCCCCGTCATCGACCTCATGGATTCGCAGCGCGACGTGATCGACAAGGGCGGCACCATGCGCCTCGGCGCCTACATCGCCGAACTCCTGCCTGGGTCCCGGGTGGCCAAGGCCTACGGGCGTGAGGTCGTATCGGAACGCCATCGTCACCGCTACGAGTTCAACCCGAAGTTCCGCAGCAAGTTCGAGGCGACGGGGTTCGTGTGCTCGGGCGCGTCACCTGACGGCCGTCTCGTCGAGTTCATCGAGCTGGACGACCACCCGTTCTGGATCGGGACGCAGGCCCACCCCGAATTCAAGAGCCGACCCGACCGGCCCGCGCCGTTGTTCCGGGAGCTCATCGCCGCGGCCCTGGGTCGGGCCGAGGGACGCAATCCTCATCTGATCCAGCTCGACCGCGAGCCGGCTTCGGCCGGCTGAGCCGTGGCCGCCCAGCCGGCGGCGGGGGCGCCGTTCCGCAAGGTCGGTGAGCGCTCGATCTACACCGGCCACGTCATCTCGTTGGGGGTCGGGACGTTCGCCGGCCCCGACGGGGCCACGTTCCAGCGCGACGTCGTGCATCATCCCGGCGCCGTCTCGGTCGTCCCCATCCTGGGCGACGAGGTGATCCTGGTACGCCAGTACCGGGCATCGATCGATGGCGAGCTGCTCGAGATCCCCGCGGGCAAGCGCGACGTCGAGGGAGAACCCCCCGAAGCCACGGCCCACCGTGAGCTCGAAGAGGAAATCGGGTTCCGGGCCGGCACGCTGATCAAGCTGGCTGAGTTCTACAACTCTCCGGGGTTCTGCGACGAGCACTCCCACGTGTACCTGGGCCTGGATCTTCAACTCGCCGAAGCCTCGGCCCAGGGCCTCGAGGAAGAGCACATGACCATCGAGCGGGTGCGCTTGGACGACGTGGTTGGGCTCATCGCCCGGCGCGAGCTCACCGATGCCAAGAGCATCATCGGGCTCACCCTGGCGCTGCGCCACCTCGGTCGGTGAAGGCGGCACGGCAGGTGAAGCCGGGGCGCGACCCCGGCGTCACCATGAAGGTGGAGCCCACCCCGCTAGAGGTCGAGGAGTTCCTCACCTGGCTGGGAGCAGAACGGGGCCGGTCAGTCAACACACTGGCCGCCTATCGCCGCGATCTGCGGACCTATGTGAGCTGGCTCCGTGACCGAGGAGTCGAGCTGGCCGCCGTCGACGAGGCGACCATCAGTGCCTATGTCGGCTTCCTTCGCGACGGTGGGCGGGCGCCGGCCTCGGTGGCCCGCGCCCTGGTGGCGGTGCGGTCGCTCTACCGCTTCCTGGCTGACGAGGGGATCATGGGGGCCGACCCTGCCGCCGCGGTCGAGGTTCCGCGGGTGCCCAAGGGGCTTCCCAAGCCAGTGTCGGATGCCGAGATCACCGCGCTGCTCGGGGTGATCAAGGGGGACGACGCCATCGCTCGGCGGGACCGGGCCATAATCGAGACTCTCTACGGCGCGGGCCTGCGCATCTCTGAGCTCGTCGGCCTCGACCTGGGCAAGACCGACGTCGAGGGGCGGTGGCTGACCGTTTTTGGCAAGGGAGCGAAGGAACGGAAGGTGCCCATCGGGCGGTGCGCCGAAGAAGCCCTGAAGGCCTATCTCGGCCCCGGGGGTCGAGCCGTGCTCGCCCCCGAACGGTGGGCCCGACGGGATGACAACCAGGCCGTCTTCCTCAACCAGCGGGGAGGACGGCTGTCACGTCAGGGGGCGTGGCAGATCGTGCGCAGACACGGGGACCGGGCCGGTCTGGGCGACCGATTGAGCCCGCACGTTCTGCGCCACTCGTGCGCCACCCACATGCTCGACGGGGGAGCCGACATCCGATCAGTTCAGGACCTGCTCGGCCATGCATCGCTGTCGACGACGCAGATCTATACGCTGGTCTCGACCAAACGGCTCCGCCAGGTCTACGACTCGGCCCATCCCCGAGCCAAGAACCGCCCGTCTGCCCCATGAGCACTAGCCTGGAGTCGTGAGCAACAACCCCGGTTCGGCCCCTGAGACGCACGACCCATCCCGCGACGAACTCCGTGCCGAGGAAACCCGGCTGGAGGCCCGCCTCGGTGAGTTGCACGCCGGCGACCTGGCTGAGACCCAGGATGACAACTTCGCCGATGGGGGCCAGGTGGCGGCCGAGCAGGACGAGATCATGGCCCTGGCCAGCGATCTGCGTACCCAGCTCGATGACGTGCAACGAGCGCTGGGTAAGCTGGACGCGGGCACCTACGGCATCTGCGAGGCCTGTGGGGAGCCGATCGGTGACGATCGACTCGAGGCCATGCCGGCGGCAAGGTTCTGCATGCTGCACGTCGCCGGCTGAGCGCGCTCATGGCCCGCGCCGGTCACCTCGTCACCCGGTTCTTCGGCTCCCTGTGGCCTGGCGGTCCCAAGCCTGAACAGACCCACTGGGCCGAGTCCCAACTGCTTGAGCGCGAGGTTGGCTTGTGGCGGCGCATGAGTGGGCCCGATCGTCGCCACGCAGTGGGGGTGACCCTCCGGGTCGAACGGATGCTGGGTGAAGAGGCCACCCGGCCCATTCTGGCTGCGGCCCTGTTGCACGACGTGGGGAAATGCGAGGCGGGCGTGGGCACCTACGGGCGGGTCATCGCCACCGTTTCGGGCGCCGTCATCGGCCGTGACCAGGGCACCATCCAGGACTGGACCCGGACCCGGGGCTTCACCCGCAAGGTGGGGCTCTACCTCCAGCATCCCAAGCTGGGGGGCGACCTCCTGGCCAT
The DNA here is from genome assembly GCA_002403895.1 of Candidatus Neomicrothrix sp. UBA4742. Taxonomy (GTDB): domain Bacteria; phylum Actinomycetota; class Acidimicrobiia; order Acidimicrobiales; family Acidimicrobilacustridaceae; genus UBA4742. The sequence goes on along the minus strand of DHIQ01000094.1, from coordinate 16,405 downwards.
GGCCGGGAGCGACCCATTGACCGAGGCCTGGGCCCGGGAGCACCATCTACCCGAGGATCAATGGACCATCCCGCTCGACATCGGCCAGGCCCTCAAGGCCGCCGACGACGACTGAGCGGCGAGCCGGTGGAGACACTAGGGGTTGGCTAGGCTCGGCGGGAGGAGGCCGAGGGCGGCCTGGGCACGAGCCAGGGTGGGGCCGGCCACCTCGCGGGCCTTGGCGGCACCCTTGGCCAGGATCGCGGCGGTGCCCGCCGGGTCGGCGGCGAGCTCGGCGTAGCGGACCTGTATGGGCCGGAGGGTCTCGACCACCGCCTCGGCCGTATCGGTCTTGAGCGGGCCGTACTGGGTGTAGTCGCCGGCCAGGTCCTCGGGCGAGCGGTCGGTGCACGCTCCCAAGATGGACAGCAGGTTCGACACGCCGGGCTTGGCCTCCGGGTCGTAGCGAACGTCGCCGTCGGTGTCGGTCACGGCCCGCTTGATCTTCTTGGCCACCACGGCGAGGTCCTCGAGCACGAGCACCGTCCCCTGAGGGGAGTCCTCCGACTTGGACATCTTGCGGGTTGGGTCCTGGAGGTCCATCACCCGGGCTCCGAAGCGGGGGATGGCCGCGTCGGGCACCACGAAGGTCTTGCCGTAGCGACTGTTGAACCGGCCGGCCAGGTCCCGCGTCAGCTCGAGGTGCTGACGCTGGTCGTCGCCGACCGGCACGCGGTCGGTCCCGTACAGCAAGATGTCGGCCGCCATGAGGGCCGGGTAGGTGAACAGGCCACCCGATACGAACCCAGCACCGGCAGATTTGTCCTTGAACTGGGTCATCCGTCGGAGCTCGCCGAACGCGGCGGTGCACTCCATGATCCAGGCCAGTTGGGCGTGCTCGGCCACGTGACTCTGGACGAACAGTGTCGATGTCTCCGGATCGATCCCGACGGCCAGCAGGAGTTGGGCGAGCTCAAGGCTGGCCCGGAGCAGCTCCGCCGGGTCCTGCGGGATGGTCAGGGCGTGCAGATCGACCACGCAGAAGAACGAATCCGTGTCGTGCTGATCGGCCACCCAGTACCGCAGGGCGCCGAGCAGGTTGCCGAGCTGGACGGGGCCGGTGGGCTGGATGCCGGAGAAGACGCGGGTCATGGGCGGCGATCGTACGCGAGCGGGCCTGACCGGCCCCAACGCGTTGGCGCCGGCCGCGCCAGGCACCCCGGCCGGCTCACGGACCCGCTGTCGTTGGCGTCGTTGCCGAGGAGCCGGCGTCGACGGAGAGCTGGCAGGCCCCGAGCAGGCCGTTGGTCACCTTCCCCAGCTCCGCCTTGTGGAGGTCGTCCAGCGCACTGCTCACCGCCAGGCCAACGATCAAGGTCGTGCGATCGGTGTCGTCAAGCGCCTGAACAGCACCGTCGAGGCAGGTCCTCTGGGCGGCGGTCAGGGTGCCGAGCGCCTCGCTGGCACCCCCCACGATGGCGGCGGCCAACGTCTCCACCGGGATGCACGCGCTCTCCACCTGCCCGAGGGTCCGTAGATCGTCGTCGCTGGCCGTGCCGTCACTGGCGAGAGGCCGGGTGGCGGCGTGGTTCTTGGCGAAGGCACCTTCGAGGCAGGAGATCTGGTCATCGGGGAGGGAGTACGCCGAGCCGATGGTCTGCGCCGCCTCCTTCGGGTCCACCGATGCCTTCGGTTCACTGTTGCTACAGGCGACCGCCATGAACAGGCATGATGCTAGCAGCATCCCGCCGACAATCGGCCGGATCACCCGCCCTCGGGACGCCTGCGAGCCAGCCATCTCGGTGACGCTAGTCGGGTCGTCGGTGGCGTTCGGGGTGGGGTCGTCGAGCCCCAGGGGGATGCGCGGAGGACCCGGATCGGCGCCCTATGGTGAGCCGATGCCCTATGCCGTGCAGACCCCGGTGTTCGAGGGGCCCTTCGATCTGCTGCTCCATCTCATCTTGCGCCAGGAACTGGACCTCTACGAGATCTCGCTTTCGGCCATCGTCGATGCGTACCTCGTTGAGGTGGCCCGCTTCGAGGAAGTGGATCTCGAGGTAGCCACGGAGTTCCTGCTCATCGCCGCCACCCTCGTCGAACTCAAGGCCCGGCGCTTGCTCCCCAACGAGAGCGATCTCGATCTCGACGACGAGCTGGCCCTGTGGGAAGAGCGAGACCTGCTCATCAACCGGCTGCTGGAGTGCAAGACATTCAAGGACGCGGCGGTCATGTTGCACCGTCTCTCGCTCGAAGCGGCCCGGTCGTTGCCCCGGACCATGGGGCTCGAGGACCGATTCCTGGATCTGGCTCCGGACCTTTTGGAGGGCGTGGACACCGCCGACCTCAAGGCCGCCTATCTGCGGGCGATCATCCCCAGGCCGGTGCCGGTGGTCGAGGTCAGCCATATCCATTCGGTCCGAATAGGCGTCGTCGAAGCGGTCGAGGAACTGGTAGACGAGCTGCCTCGAGTCGGCCGCATCAGCTTTCGGGCCTTGACCGAGTCGTTGGTGGAGCGGCTCGAGGTCGTGGTGCGGTTCCTGGCCGTGCTCGAGCTGTACAAGCAGGGCCTGGTCGATCTCGACCAGCCGGGCGCCTTCGGTGAGATCCAGATCATATGGCTGGGCAACAACGATCGCCAGGCCGATCTGGCCGCCGTCGACGCCTACGACGGCTGATGACCGACGAGACCCGGCGGGCCGTGGAGGCCATCTTGATGGTGGCCGACAGCCCCGTCGACCCCCATCTGCTGGCCCAGGTGACCGAGACGGCACCCGTCGTCATGGAACAACTGCTCGCCGAGATGGCCGCCGCCTACGAGACCGAGCAGCGTGGCTTCGTGCTGGTGAAGGTGGCCGGCGGCTACCGGTTCCAGAGCCATCCGGAGTTGACCGGCTACGTCGAGCGTTTCGTGCTGGAGGGCCAGTCGGCCCGGCTGTCGTCGGCCGCGCTCGAAACGCTGGCCATCGTGGCCTACAAGCAACCCATCTCCCGGGCCCAGGTGGCCTCCATCCGGGGGGTCAACGTGGATGGCGTGATCCGGACGCTGGAGCAGCGGGGGTATATCGGCGAGATCGCCCGGGACCCGGGGCCCGGCCAGGCCGTGCTGTTCGGTACCACCTCGCAGTTCCTCGAACGCCTCGGTCTCGGGTCTCTCGAGGACCTGCCCCCGATCGCCGCCTTCGTGCCCGGCGCTGATGTGGTCGAGGCCCTCGAGGTCGGTCTCCGAGCCGAGCCGGACGATCTCCGAGTCGAGCCGGACCTCCAGGCTGAGCCAGACCAACCCACCGAACCGGGCGCGGACGAACCCGCTGAGGGGTGATGAGCGTGGCCGACGAGGGCAGGGCTGACCGCGGGCCGACCGGCGAGGGTGAGCGACTCCAGAAGGTGCTCGCCCGAGCGGGACTCGGCAGTCGCCGGGTGTGCGAGGACTTGATCGCCGCCGGTCGGGTCACCGTCGACGGGGTGGTGGCCGACCTCGGGCGTCGGGTCGACGCCGCCACGGCACTGGTCGAGGTCGATGGGGTGGCTATCGGGGTGGCTCCCGGGCTGGTGTACTACCTGCTCAACAAGCCCGCCGGGGTAGTCACCACCGCCGATGACCCGCAGGGCCGGCCGACCGTGGTGGCCCTGGTGCCCGACGAGCCGCGGGTGTTCCCGGTCGGTCGGCTCGACCTCGAGACCGAGGGGCTGTTGCTGTTGACGAATGACGGCGAGCTCACCCACCGCCTGACCCACCCCTCCTTCGGGGTGGACAAGGAGTACCTGGCCCACGTGGAGGGCCGTCTTACCCGGGCCGCCTTGCGGGTGCTGCGTGAAGGCGTGGAGCTCGACGACGGCATCACCGCTCCCGCCCAAGTCACCCAGGTCTCACCCGGCCTGCTGCGGCTCGTGATCCACGAGGGACGCAATCGTCAGGTCCGACGCATGTGCGAGACGGTGGGCTACCCGGTGCAACGATTGGTGCGCACCCGAATCGGCCCGTTGACTGACCGCAAGCTGAAGCCCGGACGCTGGCGCGAACTCACCACCAACGAGGTCCGCGCCCTCGAGCGAGCGGCCCGTGCGAGTTCGTCAGAGGGAGCGGCGCCCGACTCCGGCCCGCAGCCGGCCCACTAGCATCGGCGCCCATGCCTTCTGCCGTGCTGGCCCTGCGGGGCGCAACCACAATCGACGAAGACACCCCGGACCGGGTCCGCTCACGGACCGTGGCCCTGCTCGACGCCATGATGGCCGCCAATGGGGTCGTCCACGACGACCTGATCAGCGTGATCTTCACGGCCACCGATGACATCCACTCGCTGTTCCCGGCCTTGGCCGGTCGCGAGAACGGACTGTCCGATGTGCCGCTGATCTGCGCCCGCGAGCTGGATATCACTGGGGCCAAGCCCCTCTGCATCCGTATCCTGATGCACGTGAACACCGACCGCGCTCGCGCCGAGTTGCACCACATCTATCTCGAGGGCGCCGCCGACCTGCGCGACGACCTCCCGGCCTGAACCTTCCGTGTCGACCGCCGCACCGCGCCGCGCCCTCGTCATTGGTACCGGCCTGATCGGTGGGTCGATCGGTCTCGCCCTACGCCGCGACGGCTGGTATGTGACCGGGCGCGACCGCAACGAGGCCAACGCGGAGCGGGCGTTGGCGCTGGGCGCCTTGGACGCCGTTGGCCACGATTCCGACGCCGAGGTGACGTTCGTGGCCACCCCCGTGGGTGCGGTGAGCGACCAGGTGGCCGAGATGTTGGCCACCACGTCGGGGCTGGTGACCGACGTGGGCAGCGTGAAGTCGCCCATGCTGTCGCTGATGGAGGACCCCCGCTATATCGGTGGTCATCCCATGGCCGGCTCCGAGTTGGAGGGCGTCGACGGCGCCCGTGCCGATCTGTTCGAGGGTGCCACCTGGGTTCTCACCCCGGTGGCCGGCACCGATGACACCGCGTTCGCCACCATTCGCACGGTGGTGACGTCCCTGGGAGCGTCCGTGGTGTCGATCCCTCCGGACCGTCACGACTCCCTGGTGGCCGTGATCTCTCATGTGCCGCACCTCACCGCCGCCACCATGATGCGCCTGGCCGCCGAACGCTCGGAGGAGCATCGGCCACTGCTGCGCCTGGCCGCCGGCGGCTTCCGGGACATGACCCGCATCGCCGCCGGTCATCCGGGGATCTGGCCCGACATCTGCGCCGAGAACCGTGACGCGATCGTCGAGGAGCTGGACAGCCTCATCGAGGCGCTGGGCGAGGTCCGAGAGGTGGTCGCCGCCGGTGATCGCGACCGCCTCCTCCGCGTGCTGGAACGAGCCCGGCGAGCCCGCATCGCGCTGCCGGCGCGGGTGGCCCGACCCGAAGATCTCGTCGAGCTGCGCGTCACCATCCCCGACCGCGAGGGGGCGCTGGCGCCCATCTTCACGCTGGCCACGGACCTCGACGTGAGCATCGCCGACTTCGAGATCGCCCACTCGATCGAGGGCAACGAGGGTGTGCTCATCCTGCTGGTGGACGCCGAGCTGGGGGAGCGGCTGCAGGACGGGCTCACCGGCGCCGGCTACCGCCCGACCCTGCACCGCATCGAATGAGCTCGTCGGTCGACCCGCTGCTCATCGGGCCCCTCGTCGGACCCCTCGTGGGCACCGCGCTCGTCCCCGGATCCAAGAGCATCACCAACCGCGCCCTGGTGTGCGCCGCGCTGGCCGCGGGGACGAGCACTCTCGACGGCGTGCTCTTCGCCGACGACACCGAAGCCATGATGGATTGCCTCACGCGGCTCGGCATCGGCATCGAGAGTGATCGCTCGGCGTCGAGGGTCACCGTCTCGGGCAAGCGCATGCCCAGCGAGATACCGACGCGCCAGGAGCAAGAACCGTGGCGGGCGCGGCGGAGTTGCGTGCCCGCCACGAAGGCCTCCCTCGACGCTCGGCTGTCAGGCACCACGGCCCGATTCATCGCCCCCGTGTTGTTGCTGGCCGACGGGGAGTTCCGGCTCGATGGAGCCGAGCCGTTGCGAGCCCGGCCCATGAACACGACCCTCGACATCCTTCGGGAGCTGGGCGCAGAGGTCGAGGAGCTCGCGGAGCCGGGACATCTACCCGTGGTCGTGCGCACCAACGGTTGCTACCGAGAGGGCGGGTTCGGTGTGTCGATCCCTGCCGGGGCCTCCAGCCAGTTCGCCTCGGGCCTGTTGATGGTCGCGCCGCTCTTCGAGAGCGGCTTACAGGTAGTGCTCACCGGTCCGGCCGTGTCGCAGCCCTACATCGAGATGACGTTGGCCGTCATGCGGGCGTTCGGAGTTGAGGCTTGGCAACCCGATGCCGAGCCCGGCCACTACGGCGTGCCCGACGCGGAGTACCGCCCCACTGAGTACGCCATCGAGCCCGACGCGTCGGCGGCGTCGTACTTCTTCGCCGCCGCCGCCATCACCGGCGGCCGGGTCCGGGTCGACGGCCTCGGGACGGACTCGTTGCAGGGGGACCTCGCCTTCATCGACGTGCTCGAGCGGATGGGCGCCGAGATCGAGCGGGGGAGCGACTACACCGAAGTGCGGGGCACGGGGGTGCTGCACGGCGTGACGGCCGACTTCTCCCAGATCTCCGATACGGCCCAGACCTTGGCCGCGGTGGCGGTGTTCGCCGACTCGCCCACCGAGGTGACCGGCATCGGGTTCATCCGGCGCAAGGAGACCGACCGCATCGCCGGGGTGGTGACGGAGCTGCGGCGGTGCGGCATCGGTGCCACCGAGACCGACGGCGGGTTCCGCATCGTGCCCGGCGTACCCCAGCCGGCGGTCATCCAGACCTATAACGATCACCGCATGGCGATGAGCTTCGCCCTGCTCGGGTTGCGGGTGCACGGCATCCAGATCGCGGAGCCCGGCTGCGTGGCCAAGACCTTCCCCCGCTACTGGGAGGCGCTCGACCAGCTGCGAACCGGGCCCTCGACGGCGCAGTAGGGTGCCCAGTCGATGAGGGTGATCGCGATCGACGGCCCGGCGGGCTCGGGCAAGTCCACCGTGGCCAAGGCCCTAGCCCAGCGCTTGGGGCTCGACTACCTGGATACCGGTGCCATGTACCGCTCCGTGGCCTTTGCTGCCCTGCGTCGCGGCATCGATCCCGAAGAGCAAGACCAGGTGGCCAAGGTGGCCCGTGATCTCGAGCTGCGTATGGCCGCCGACGGCACCATCACGGTCGACGGCGCCGACGCCACCATCGAGATCCGCGGCCCGGAGGTGACCCGGGCGGTTAGCATCGTCGCCGCCAATCCGGCGGTGCGTGACGAGATGCGCCAGCGCCAGCGGGAGTGGGCCACCAAGCACGGCGGTGGCGTGATGGAAGGCCGCGACATCGGCACCGTCGTGTTCCCCGATGCCGAGTTGAAGGTTTACCTCGACGCCTCCCCCGAGGTCCGTGCCTCACGCCGCTCCAAGGAAGTGGCCGAGCTGGCCTATGAGACGGTGGCCTCGGACCTGGCCCGGCGCGACGCCCTCGATCAGGGTCGGGCCGACAGCCCGTTGCGGGAGGCGGCCGACGCCGTGGTGATCGACACCAGCGCGCTGAGCATCGACGAGATCATCGCCGCGGTGCTCGACCGCCTGTCCTAGGTTCACGCCATGGCTGAGGACGCCCCCATCATCCGCCCCGAAGGCCACGAGTTCGGAGAACGCCTCGGGCTGGGTCAGCGTCTGTTCTACAAGTTCATGCGGGGTGTGGTGATCGTCCTCACCAGTTCGTATTTCCGGTCCAAGGTGGTCGGGGCCGAGCACATCCCCAAGGGTGGCCCCTTCATCCTGTCGCCCATCCACCGTTCCAACCTGGACACGCCGTTCGTGGCTCTGGCCACCCCCCGACGGCTGCGCTACATGGGCAAGGAGTCGTTGTGGAAGGGCCGATTTGGCGCCTGGTTTTTCACCGCGCTGGGTGGATTCCCGGTCAAGCGGGGTACTGCCGACCGGGAGGCGTTGCGGGCCTGCCAGGAGGTCCTGGAGCGGGGTGAGCCACTGGTGCTGTTCCCCGAGGGCACCCGCCAGTTCGGCCCCGAGACCCAGCACTTCTTCGACGGCGCAGCCTTTCTGGCCTGCCGTACGGGGGCACCTATCGTCCCCGTCGGGCTGGGGGGCACCGAGGCGGCCATGCCCAAGGGCTCGAAGATGGTGCATCCGGTGAAGATGACCATCGTCATCGGCGAGCCGCTGGTCCCGCCGCCGTTGCCGACCAACGGCCGGGCGTCGCGCCACGACATCAAGGCGCTGACTGCCGATTTGACCGAGCGGATCCAGGTGCTGTTCGACGAGGCCCAGGAACTGGCGGGGCGACCCAACGATCACGACACGCCCGCCGGCCCCTGAGGCTCCGGCCCAAGGATCGGATCAGGCGTCGTAGTCGTAGGCGGAGGCGGCCGGTCCGAGGGGGACCACCACCCAGCGGCCACCGGCGCGCTAGAACAACCGGGCTTTGGCCGTCATCTCGCGCACCAGCGGTTCGAAGTGCTCGAGCGGTAGGGTGTCGTAGCCCGGGTCGAAGGCGACCTGGTCCCAATCGTCGGCGAAGCGGGCCGTCAGTTCGAAGAACGACTCGCCCTCGTACTTGTCTCGGGCGTCGGGGTCACCGCCGAAGTGGGCGTAGTAGTGCTTGCCCTGGAAGTCCTGGTGGGTCCGCACCATCTGGTACACATCGTCGCTCACGTAGGGCCGGATGATCTCCGCGGCGATGGCGGGATGGTTGGGCACACTCACGGCCTTGCCGATGTCGTGACACAGCGAGGCGAAGACGACCTCGGGCTCGGCGCCGTCACGTTCGGCTCGGGTGGCCGTCTGCAGGCAGTGGGTCAGCTGGTCGGTGACGAAGCCGTCGCTGATCTCGCCCAGGGAGGCCAACATGGCGAGGATCCGCTCCGCCACCCGGCTCTGGTTGGCAGAGGTCTCCTGGCCGATCACCATCCACTGCTCGTGGGTTGACTCGTCCATGCGGGTGAAGGAAGCCGTCATGGTCCCAGTGTGGCAGCCCGACGCCAGGCCCGCACTCTCTCGATCTCCACCCCGCGCCGCGCCCCCGCCTGGGGTCAGCGGCCGGAGTTCGACCTCGAGCGCGTTCCAGATGCCGGTGACCACCAGCAGGACGAGGAGGCTAACCGGGGCTGATCGTCCCGGCGACCTCGGCTAGGCGGCGCTCGAGGAAACGGCGCTCAGGCGAGGTTCCCACGAGGGCGAGGGCCCGGCGGTACGCGGCCGCCGCCTCCGGACCCCGATCGAGCCGCCTCAAGAGATCGGCCCGGGCCGAGTGCAGGAGGTGGTATTCGTCCAGATCGCCGCCGGCTGCCACCTCGTCGATAGCGGCCAGACCGGCGTCAGGTCCTTCCACCATGGCCAGAGCCACGGCGGCGTTGAGGGCCACGACCGGGGAGTTGGTGGCGCGGGTCAGCCCTCGGTAGATGGCCCCGATGCGGGGCCAGTCGGTCTCGGCCGGGCTGGCCGCCTCGGTGTGGAGGCGGGCGATCTCGGCTTGGGCCCGGTACGGGCCGATGGTGCCCGGCGGTTCCGGAGCACCCAGTCGATCCAGACGGTCTTCGCCTCGATCGATGAGGTCGCGGTCCCAATGCGATCGGTCCTGATCGTCGAGCAGCACCAGATCGCCCCGGCCGTCCACCCGGGCCGCCCGCCGGGCGTGAGTGAACTCCAACAACGCGGTGAGGCCGACGACTTCAGAGCGGTCGGGGGCCAGGCGGTCGAGCAGGCGGGCCAACGTGATCGCCTCCTCGCACAGGTCGAGCCTCACTAGGTCGTCCCCTGCGCTGGCCGAGTAGCCCTCATTGAAGACCAGGTAGATGACCGCGAGCACCGAGTCGAGACGACCGTCGAGCTCCTCGGGATCGGGTACCCGGAAGGCGATGCGGGCGTCGCGGATCTTGCCCTTGGCCCGGACCAGCCGCTGGGCCAGCGTTGCCTCGGGCACCAGGAAGGCACGGGCGATCTCGGGAGTGGAGAGCCCGGCCACCGAGCGCAGCGTAAGGGCGACGCGGGCCTCAGGGGCGAGGGCGGGGTGGCAGCACGTCAACACCAGCGCCAGCCGGTCGTCCTCCCGTTCGGTCTCGGCGTCAGCCATGCGCGCCTCCAGTCGGGCCAGCGTCGTCTCCCGGTCAGTCCGGCGCCCCTCGCGGCGGAGTCGATCGATGGCCCGGCGACGGGCCACCGTGGTCAGCCACGCCCCCGGCCGGTCCGGCAGACCACGCGTCGGCCACTGACCGAGCGCCTCGGCGATGGCCTCTTGCGCGGCGTCCTCGGCGGCATCCAGGTCACCCAGATCGCGAGCCAGGGTGGCTACCACGCGAGACCGTTCCTGGCGGGTGAAACGGGTGACGGCGGCGGCGGCGTCACCCAGAGCGGCGGACGCCGTCGCACGGTCCTGCGTCAGCCGGCACCGTCCCCGGACATGTCCATGATCGGACGCACCTCGACCGAGCCATAGGCGATGTTCGGCATCTTGCCGGCCCATTCGAGTGCCTCGTCGAGCGTGTCGACATCGATGAGGTAGTACCCGCCCAGCATCTCCTTGGTCTCAGCGAACGGGCCGTCGGTCATGAGCTGCTCTCCGCCGCGGACCCGAACCGTCGTGGCGGTGTCGATGCCTTGGAGCGGATCGCCCGAGATCATGTGGCCCGTCGCGTTCAGCTCATCGGTGAACGAGAACCAGTGGGCCATCTCGGCCTCGAACTCTGGGGTGCCATAGGCGGGACCGGCACCATCGGCACCGTAGATCAACAGCATGTACTTCACGGCAGAACCTCCTGGGTGGGCCGGCCCTGAGGGGACCGATCGTGACCACGTCGAACGGCGTGGCACTGAATCGACAGCACAGCAGAGATTTTGTCGGCGGCGCCTCGGCGAGGTCCGTCAGCCGAGGGTGGCGAGCACGTCGCTGGCATGCACCAGCCGGTCGTTGACGGTGGGCCGGGCACTGACCGGGCCACCGACGGTGAACGTGGCGCACGAGTCGAGGGCCACCAGCAGGTCACGCAGGTTGCGAGGCGGGGGGAAGTATTCGTCCTCGTCGGTGAACGCGACCTCGACCACACCGTTGCGGGGGGCCAGGCGGGCGATGACGGCCTCGACCAGTTCCTCGGGCGCCGACGCACCGGCCGTCACGCCGATGACGCCGTGCAGGTCATCGGGGACCTCCTCGGCACCGTTGACCCGGTACACCCGGGAGCAACCGGCGTCGCGGGCCAGGCTCTCCAGCGCTCGGGTGTTGGACGAGTTCGCCGAACCGATGACCACGACGGCGCCGCACCGGGGAGCGATCTCCATCAGGGCGGACTGGCGGTTGGTGGTGGCGAAGCACAGGTCGCTGCGCCCCGGCATCCACATGTCGGGAAAGCGTTCATAGGTGGCCTCCAGCACACCTTCCCAGTCGCGATGGCTGAGGGTCGTCTGAGCCAGCATGGCGACGGGCTCGGCGAAGTCGGGGAGCGCGGTCACGTCCTCCACGTTCTCGACCCGGTGGATGGCGTCCGGGGCGACGGCCATGGTCCCGACCGCCTCCTCATGACCCTCGTGTCCCACGTACACGATCTGGTAGCCCTTGCCGGCTCGCACCTTGACCTCGTGGTGCACTTTGGTGACCAACGGGCAGACGGCGTCGACGACGTAACCCCCCTGGGCCCGGGCGGCGGCCACCACCTCCGGCGCCGAGCCGTGGGCACTCAACATGACGGGGCGGCCGCGTGGCACCTCGGTGATGTCGTCCACGAACACCACGCCGAGATCCTGGAACCGTTGCACCACCCGCTGGTTGTGCACGATTTCGTGGTAGCAGTACACGGGTGGCTCGAACGCCCGAACCATCCAGGCCAGAGCCTTGATCGCCATCTCGACGCCGGCGCAGAAGCCCCGGGGGGCAGCCAACAGGACCTGGTCGACGCCGGGCGCGGGAATGGCTGAGTCGGTCACACCCATCAGGCTATCGGTCGGCTGCCAGGGGTCCGTTTCGGGGATCGGCGCCGCTCACCGGTATCCTGGCGACCATGTCCCGTCCACGAGTTGTCGCTGTCGCGCCCGCGTCGCCGGCTGCTCGCGCCGGGATCCTGCCCGGCGACGAGATCGTGAGCATCGGCGGCGCCGTGCCCCGCGACGTCATCCAGTACCGCTTGTTGGTCGATGACGCTGACGTGGTCCTCGACTTGGACCGGGGCGGCCTCGAACTCCAGATCGAGGTGGCCAAGGCCGACGGCGAGCCACTCGGGGTCGAAGTCTCCTCCGCCTTGTTCGACCAGGTCCGTACCTGTGACAACCATTGTGAGTTCTGCTTCATCTACCAGCTGCCCCCGGGCATGCGCGAGAGCCTCTACCTCAAGGACGACGACTACCGGCTGTCGTTTCTGTACGGGAACTTCACGACCCTCACTCGCTTCACCGAGGCCGATCTCGAGCGGGTGGTGACCGAGCGCTTGTCACCCCTCAACGTGAGCATCCATGCCACCGATCCCGAGGTGCGCACCGAGATGCTGCGCAACCGTCGGGGCGCGACCAGCCTGCGGTGGCTACGGGCCCTGCTCGACCACGACATCGAGGTCCATGGCCAGATCGTGGTGTGTCCCGGGATCAACGACGGTGCCGTCCTCGACGACACCCTGGCCGGAGTGCTCGACCAGTTCCCCGAGCTAACCAGCCTGTGCGTCGTTCCCTTGGGGGTGAGCCGATGGTCCAACGAGGCCCGCATGCGTCCGCACACGGCCGACGAGGCGGCGGCGGTGATCGCCGCCGTCCACGACTGGCAGGACGTCTACCTGCCCACCCTCGGGCATCGGCTGGTGTTCGCCGCTGACGAGTACTACCTGCTGGCCGGCCAGGCCTTCCCCGAGCCTGAGCGGTACGAGGGCTTCGCCATGCACGAGGACGGCATCGGGATGGCGCGCACGTTCGAGGCCGAGTTCCTGGGCCACGTCGACCGACCCACTGGGGTGCAACCCGGGTTCTTCGCCTGGGTCGACGGCGCCCCGGCCGAGGGCTACCGCGCCCCGCGCCTGAGCGAGCCCGCCGCCGGTCGAGTCGTGCTGCGCCCCTCGGCCAACGCCCCGGTCGGCGTCCTCACCGGACCGCTGGGAGCCGCCGTGCTCGGGCCGCTCGTAACCTCCCTGGGCCGACGCGAGGTCCGGGTCATCACCGTGGCCAATGACTTCTTCGGCGGCAACATCGGGGTGACCGGCCTCATGGTGGGCGAGGACCTCGTCCGCACTCTGGCCAGGGAGCCAGAGGGACATCGCTACCTGCTGCCCGACGTGTGCCTGTCGCAGGGCCGGTTCCTCGACGGATTGGCGCCTGCGAACCTGCCCCGGCCGGTGGAGATCGTGGCGACCGACGGCCTCGCCCTGCGTGCCGCCCTCGGGCCTGGTGCGTCGCGCCGGGCCCGAGCCGAAGCGGGAGCCCGAGCATGAGCCTGCCCACCGTTGCCATCGTCGGACGCCCCAACGTGGGCAAGTCCACCCTGCTGAACCGCATCGTCGGGCGTCGCGAGGCGATCGTCGAGGAGAAGCCCGGCGTGACCCGCGACCGTAAGGAGGTGGAGGCCGAGTGGCAGGGCTATCCGTTCCTGCTGGTCGACACCGGGGGTTGGCAGCCGGGCGGCGACGACCTGGACGAAAAGGTGAGCCGCCAGAGCGAGCGGGCCCTGAAGGACGCCGACGCGGTGCTGTTCGTGGTGGACACGGTCGTTGGCATCACCGAAGAGGACAGCCGCATCGCCGAGTTGCTCCGGCGGGTGAACCCTCCCGTCCTGTTGGTGACGAACAAGGTCGACGACACCAACCGTGAAGGCAGCGTGTGGGAGTTCGTCAGCCTCGGGCTCGGTGACCCCCTGCCCGTCAGTGCCCTCCACGGTCGCGGCACGGGCGATCTGCTTGATGCCCTGGTCGAGGTGCTTCCCCCGGAGGAAACGCCCGACGAGGCTGCCGAGGGGGTCGGGGCTGGCGAGCTGGGTGGCAACAAGGTCTTCTCGGTGGCGCTGGTCGGGCGCCCCAACGTGGGAAAGTCGACATTGTTCAACCGCCTCATCGGGGATGAGCGGGCCGTGGTGCACGACCTGCCCGGCACCACTCGCGATGCCATCGACACCATCGTGGAGACCGAGGACGGCCCGGTCCGCTTCATCGACACGGCGGGCATGCGTCGCAAGGCGAAGATCGACGAGGGGACCGAGTACTACTCCTTCGTCCGGGCTCTGCAGTCGATCGACACGGCCGACGTCGCCCTGTTGGTCGTCGACGCCACGGTAGGCATCACCCACCAGGACCAGCGTCTGGCCGAGCGGGTGGACGCGGCTGGCTGTCCCGTGGTGGTGCTGCTCAACAAGTGGGAGACCCTCGACGCTGAAGCCAAGCTGGACGTCACCTACCAGGTAGGCCAGCGCCTGCACTTCCTGGGCGAGTCCCCGGTGTTGAAGATCAGTGCGCTGACCGGCAAGGGCGTGCACCGGTTGTTGCCGGCCCTGGCCGACACCATCGTGGACTACCACAAGCGGATGCCGACCCGGAAGGTCAACGAGGTCATCCGCGGCGCCCAGTCGGCCCAGCCGGGGCCCCACGGGGTTCGGGTGCTCTACGCGGTGCAGGGGGCCACTGATCCGCCCACGTTCACCCTCTTTGCCAACAAGGACGTGCCCGCCACGTACCTGCGCTATCTCGAGCGCAAGCTGCGGGAAGAGTTCGACCTCGGTTCCACCCCCATCAAGATGCGGGTGCGCAAGCGGGACTGAACGCCGCCCCTCCCTGTCCGGGGGGAGCCGGCTCCGGTAGCCTTGCTCGATCATGTATCAGCCGATTCTGGGGTTCGTGACCGTGGCCTGCGCGGCCGCCGCGGCGGTGTGGGGACGCTCGGCGCGCTACCGCCTGAACGTGCTGGCCCGCATCGAGCGCGAGTCTGACGACCTCGATCTCCAGTCGATCGCCCGCTCCGACTATCGCAAGGATCTGCTGTCGGCGTTGCTGTACGCCATCCTGACGGTCATCGTGGCCGTCGCCGCCGTCTCCAGCAGCTCCAGCCGGTCGTTGTTGCTGGTGCTGGTGGCCATCCCCGCCGGGGCCTCCCTGGTATTGGGACGGAACTTCGTGAAGGAAGCCCGTCTCGAACACGGCCGCACCGAGCTCGAGCGCCGGGCCCAGGAAGTGCTGGTCCAGAACGAGTTGGCACCGCGCTTATGGGCCGAGCGGCTCGCCCCTGACCACCTGCCCGACTTCAGCGGCTTCGAGCTTGGCCGCGTGTACCAGGCTGGCTCGGGCCTCATGGCCGGCGATTTCTACGATGTGGTTCGCGTGGGGCCGACCCGCCTGGCTGCGATCATCGGCGACGTCTCCGGTCACGGCATCGACCCGGCCATCACCGCCTTCCAGGCCAAGTACCTCCTGCGGGTCTTCCTGCGCCAGTACCGCGACCCGGCCCAGGCGCTGGAGGAGTTGAACACCCAGATGTTGGCCATGGGTCGTCAAGAGGAGTTCATCTCGCTGTGCGTGGTCCTGTTCGACACCGAGGCCGGGACGCTGCGGTTCGCGTCGGCCGGCCACCCCGCCATCTGGCTGTGGCACGAGCGGGAGGTGAGCCCGCTACGGGCCACCGGGCCGCTGCTGATGATGGATCCCAAAGGCACCTACGTGAGCCGGGAGATCCGGCTCGACCCCAACGACCTGTGCCTGCTCTACACCGACGGCTTGGCCGAAGCTCGCAACGGCGATCAGCTGTTCGGCGAGGAGCGTATCGCCACCCAGCTCCGCCGCGATCCGGGTGTGTCGCCCGACGTGTTGTGTAAGTCCCTGCTGGAGGCAGCCCGCGACTTCTCCAGCGGGCCCATCACCGATGACGTCGCCATCTTGGCCATCCGTCGGACCTGATCCCTTGGTCGACTTCCACGACAGCAACAACCGGGCCCGCCGGGGAAATCTCGAACGGGGCGCGGCCAAGCTCGCCGAACAGCACAAGCTGTTCGTGCGCGATCGCCTCGACCTGCTGTTGGATCCAGGCTCGCTCGTCGAGGACGGCCTGCTGGCCAACTCCCTGGCCGACGATCTTCCGGCCGACGGGGTCGTCACCGGCATCGGCACCGTCGAGGGTCGCCCGGTGTGCGTCATGGCCAACGACCCGACGGTGAAAGCAGGGTCGTGGGGGGCCCGCACGGTGGAAAAGATCGTGCGCCTCACCGACCGGGCTCTGCGCGACGAGCTGCCCATATTCTGGCTGGTCGACTCGGCCGGCGCCCGCATCACCGACCAGGTGGAGCTGTTCCCAGGGCGCCGAGGGGCGGGTCGGATCTTCTACAACCAGGTCCGCCTGTCGGGCCGGGTCCCACAGATCTGCTGCCTGTTCGGTCCCTCAGCCGCGGGCGGGGCGTACATTCCGGCGTTCTGTGACCTGGTGATCATGGTGGAGGGCAACGCCTCGATGTACCTCGGCTCGCC
>DHIQ01000126.1:518-29004 GCA_002403895.1 Candidatus Neomicrothrix sp. UBA4742 | reverse complement strand
GTTGTAGTCGCGCACGTTGCCGTTGTAGAAGCGCCGGGCCGCCTGGATGCGGTCCTCGGTACTGGTCAACTGGTGTTGCAGCTCGAGGAACCCCGTGTTGGCCTCGAGATCGGGGTAGGCCTCGCTGACCGCCAGCAACGACTTGAGCGAGCCGACCAGGACGTTCTCGCTGCGGGCCTGGTCCTCGGGTGAGCCCGTCGAGGCCATGGCCTGGGCCCGGGCCCGGGTCACCGCCTCGAGGGTGTTGCCCTCGTGGGAGGCGTAGCCCTTCACCGTCTCGACCAGGTTGGGGATCAGGTCGTAGCGGCGCTTGAGCTCGGTGTCGATGTTCGACCAGGAGTTGTCGACCAGGTTCCGCTGGCGAACAAATCGGTTGTAGGCGACCACCGCGACCACCAAGGCGAAGACGATCAGGCCGACGGCCACCCAGGAAACGAGCACCGGGTCACGGTACTGCGGCTGACACACCCCCGGTAGCGTGCCGGGCATGTCGAGCCGCTTCGCCACGGACACCGCTATTCATCCCCGCGGTGGTGGGGTGTATGACGCCCGCATCGATCCCGGCTGGTGGATCGAGCGCGGGCCAAACGGCGGCTACGTGGCCGCCCTGGTGTTGCGGGCGGTGATCGCCGAGGTGGCCGAAGCCGAACGCCGCACCCGATCGTTCACGATCCACTACCTGTCGCCACCCGTCGAGGGGCCGGTCGAGGTGCTCGTGACCGTAGAACGACAGGGCCGTTCGCTGACCTCGGCGTCGGCCCGCCTGGTGCAGGAGGATCGCCTCTTGGCCATCGCCGTCGGGGCGTTCTCCACGTCGCGACCATCGATCGAGTTCAACGACCTGGTCATGCCCGACGTCCCCCCGCCTGAGGCGCTCGTCACCAACGACCCCCGGATGGGTCCGGTGATGCGCCTGCGCTACGAGCAACGCTGGGCCGTCGGGCCGCTGCCGTTCAGCGGAGGCGCCGAGGCCCTGGCCGGCGGTTGGATCCGCCTGGCCCCCGCCGAGCGGGGCGATCAGGTGGAGGGCAGCGACGACGCGCTGTTGGTGGCTATGGCCGATGCCTGGGTGCCGCCGGTCTTCAGCCGGCTGTCCACCCCGGCTGCGGTGCCCACCATCGACCTCACCGTGCATCTTCGGGGTTCCACTCCGACGGGACTCGATGACTGGGTGCTGGTGGTGTTCCGCTCGTCGGTCGCGTCTGACGGCTTCATCGAGGTCGACGGCGAGTTGTGGAGTCGGGACGCCAGCCTGCTGGCCCAGTCCCGTCAGTTGGCCGTGTTCCTGGTGTAGGCCCCGGTCAGCACCGCCGTGCCCGTGGCGTTGACGGCCAGCGTGGTGAGCGCCACGGTGGTGTCGGATTGGGCCGTGAGCCCCGACGGTATGTCGAGGGCGTAGAGCGTGAACTCGTACACATGGGTTTCGCCCGGCGGGGGGCACAAGGCGGAGTAGGCGGTTTTGCCCGCGCTGTTCTTGATTTCCACCGCGCCCGGCGGGGCGACGCCGGGACTCAGCCCGGTGGTGGTGGGGGCGATGGCGGTGATGACCCAGTGGACGAAGCTGCCGGCGTCGGGATCGGTGATCACGAGAGCCAGTTCGACGGTACCGGCGGGCACGTTGGCCCAGCTGAACGGTGGGGCACTGCCCACCGCGTCGCACGTGTACTCCGACGGCACGTCCCCACCGGGAGCGAAGCTGGCCGATGTCAGGGTGAACAGCTGGCTCGTCACCAGGGTGTTCTGGCCCGCCACCGTGGTGGTGGTGGTGGTGGGGTCGGCTCGGCGCGGGGGAGCCGTGGCGCCGGGCACCGGGGCCTGCATGGCGCGTCCGGCGCTCCCACAGGCGGCGGTCACGAGCATCAGGCCGATCACCAAGACGGCCAGGCGGCGCGTTCGGGGATCTCCCCGGAGTTCGAGCATGGCGCCAGGCTAAGCTCTGCCACCCCGGTGCCAACGGCACCAGGCCAACCCGCCAGGCGAGAGCCAGGAATGGACGATCGACCCCGAAACCTGCGGACCATGCTCTCGGACGCGAAGAACACGTCCGAGCTGATGGTGGACCTTGCCTACGCTGCCCTCTACTTCGGCGACCCCGACATGGCCGAGGAGGTCGGGGAGCTGGAGGAGCAGTTCAACGACCTCGTCCACGACATGCGGGCCGTGTGCATCATGGCCGTGCGGCGACCCGACGAGGCCGAGGCCATGTCGTCGGTGCTCCAGGTCATCGGGGCCATCGAGCGCATTGCCAACGACGCCGTCGACATCGCCCGGATCGTCACCCACAACCTCGGCATCCCTCGTGAACTGGTGGCGGACCTGTCGGCGGCCGAGGAGGTCTCGCATCGGGTGCTGATCCGCGAGGGCTCGCACATGGCCCATCGCCCGCTGAGTGCCATGGAGCTGCCGGTGGCGACGGGGATGCGGGTCATGGCCATCCGGCGCGAACGGGACTGGATCACCGACGTCGAAGGTGACGAGGTGCTCATCCCCGGCGATGTGCTCTTCCTGGAGGGTCCGCCGGCGGGGATCGTCCGGCTCCGGGAGTTGGCGGCGGCGCCGTACTGGAGCCCTCCCCAACCGCCCGAGGACGGCAGTTTGTCCGACCTGGACCGTGCCGTCGACGTCCTCGTCGAGATGAAGAACATCTCCGAGGTGGCCGTCGGGCTGGCCTACTCGGCGCTCGTCTTCCGCGATCAGGGCCTGGCCGCCGAGGTCCGTCACCTGGAGGACCGCCTCGATGACATGAAGGACCGGCTCGAGCTCTGGGTCCTTCGGGCCAGCGCCGACAACCTCGACCCGGCACCGTTGCGCGGCCTGCTCCATCTGTCGCAAGCCGCCGAGGACATCGGCGATGCCGCCCAGCAGATGGTGCGGATCGTGGAGGAGAACGAGGACATCCATCCCATCCTCGGCATCGCCCTGGGCGAGACCGACGAGATCATCATGCGGGTGGCGGTCGCCGCCGGCTCCCGGGCCGATGGGGCCACCCTGGGCGAGTTGCAGCTGAACATCGAGCCGGGGTTCTCCGTGCTGGCCGTGCGGCGGGGTGGCCGATTCTTCTACCGGCCCCGCGGCAGCGTGCAGCTCTTGCCCGACGATGAGCTCATTGCCAGCGGGCCCGACGAAGGCCGCGAGATGCTGGCCGAGCTGCTGGGTTGGCGCTACCTCGAAGATGACGAGAGCGGGGAGTACCTCTTCGAGCCGCTGGGGGACAAGACGTCTCCCGGCCACCGCTGAGGCGACCGACCGAGCCGACCGGATCGGGCCGACCGGACCAAGCAAGGTTCCCGGTAGCGTTGCTCCCCATGGCCGAACCGCTCTGCCTCCTCGCCGTACACGCCCACCCCGACGACGAGTCGTCCAAGGGAGCCGGGACGGTTGCCCGCTATCAAGCCCAGGGCATCCGCAGTGTGCTGGTGTGCTGCACGGGCGGTGAGGAGGGCGACATCCTCAACCCGGCGCTCGATCTGCCCGCAGTCCGCGAGCGCATCGCTGAGGTGCGGCTCGAGGAGCTCGAGGTGGCCACCAAGGTCATCGGCTACGACGACGTGGTCATGCTCGGCTATCGCGACTCGGGGATGCCCGACAGCGAGGCCAACGCCCGCCCGGACGCGTTCGCCAATGCGCCCATGGATGAAGCGCTCGGCCGCCTGGTGGCGATCATCCGTCGTGAGCGCCCGCAGGTCATCGTGACCTACAGCGACGACCAGCAGGGCTACCCCCACCCCGACCACCTCATGGTGCACGACATCAGCGTCCCCGCCTTCGGCGCGGCCGGCGACCCTGCGGCCTTTCCGGAGCTGGGCGAGCCGTGGCAGCCGTCGAAGCTCTATTACACGGTGTGGTCGCGGGCTCGCATGCTGGCCACCCACGAGAAGTTCAACGAGCTCGGGTTGGAATCCCCCTTCACCGACGAGTGGTTCGCCCGGCCCTCCCAGGACGACCGCATCACGACCCAGGTGGCGCTGGACGGCTTCGAGGATGTGCGGATGGAGGCCCTGCTCGCCCACGGCACCCAGGTGGATCCCAACTCGCCGTTCTGGTTCGGGCTGCCCCGCGACGTGTCCCGTCAGATCCATCCGTTCGACGACTACGTGCTGGCCGAGAGTCGGGTGCCCACCGACCTGCCCGAGGACGACCTCTTCGCCGGCTTGCGCTGACGCGTCGCGAACCGGTCAGGACCGGGGGGTCACGGTCAGGTCGACCTCGCGACCGGTGGCGGCGTCGACGAGCGTGAGTTTGCCGTCGTCGGCCAACACGATGGTGGTCTCGTCGCCCGGATGAAGGGTGCCGGTGTCGAACGTGGTGCCGGCCTGGATGCGGTGATCGACCCGGCCGTCGTTGGCTATGAGCAACACCGACCCCGCGGGGACGGACCGGTCGGCTGACACTTCGTGCAGGAGGAACTGCAGCTGGCCGGCATCGCCGACGTGGAGCTCCAGCCTGGGCTCGAAGCTCACACTGGCAACAGTCGGCGTCTTGGCCGCGCTGCCAGCGCAGCTTGCGCTCAGCATCAGGGCAGCACCGCTCACGGCCACCGCCAACGAACGCGGGCGGAATCGGACGGGCATGACCACAACCTAGGGCACCCCGGGCATCGGACCGGGTGTGCCAGGCTTCGCCCTGTGGAGACCTGGGGCCCTGATCGGGTGGCACAACTGGCCGAGCTGGCGGTGGCATCGATGCCGGCCGAGCAACTGAGCGCCGATGAGCTCCTGGCCTGTTGCTGGGAGGATCCCGGCGTGGTGCTGGCCACATCGGAAGGCACCGGGGCCATTTCGGCCACCGTCCGGCGCTGGGGCTCGGTAACCATCGGCTACGTCAAGTTCCTCGCCGTCCACCCCGGCGCCCGCCGCCTGGGGGTGGGCCACGCGCTGCTGGAGGCGGCCGAGCAGTGGGCGACCGCCCAGGGAGCGGGAGAGATGCACCTGGGGGGCTCGGCGCCGTTCTACCTGTGGCCCGGCGTCGACGTGCGGGCGCTGCCCATGCTGTGTCTGGCCGAGGCCAGTGGCTACGAGGAGACGGGGGCGGCGCTGAACATGTCGGTGCCGACCACGTTCCGCGCCCCGGTGCCGTCGGAGATCGAGGTGGTGCGGGTCCTCGAGGAAGATCTGGTGACCCGAACGGAAGCGATGATCGGGCTGATCTGGCCCGAGTGGCTCCCCGAGGCCCACCGAGCGGTGGAACAGGGCACCTGCCTGGTGGCCGTCGAGGTGGCGTCCGGGGCGGTGGTCGGCTTCGCCTGCCACTCGGTGAATCGGGCGGCGTGGTTCGGGCCCACGGGGACCGCTCCGGCCCACCGCCACCGGGGGATCGGCCTGGGCCTGCTGGGTGCGGTGGGCAAGGACCTCATGGTCGCCGGCTACGGGGACGTGGAGATCTGTTGGTTGGGCCCGTTGGGGTTCTATGCGTCAGCGGGCGGCGCGGTGTCGCGCGTGTTCCAGTCGCGGCGCAAACGCTTGAACGCTGGCCCTCAGGCGCCGGCGCGCTGAGCGTCGCGCAGCTCGCGGAAGCCGATGAGCTTGACGCCCGAGCGCTCGATGCGAGCCCGCAAGGCGGCGTCGTGCACCAGGAGGTGGAGGTCGTCGACCCGACCAGGCCAGTCGGGAGCCACCGACCGCAGCTCGGGGGTGTCGGCTGCCGGGTGGAGGTAGACCTCGGTCACGCCCGGCCGAAGATCGAACAGCACCTTCTCGATGGCCCGGCGACTGCCCACCCCCTTGCTGTTGGTGACGGCCACGAACTGGTCGGGGAAGAGCACGCCCTCCTCGGCTGTCAACTGGCGGGCCGGGAAGCCGATGAGCCGCTCGCTCGACGCGCTCGACAGCCGCAGCGGCAGCCCGAAGTCGATGGCCAGTTCGAGGTAGATGTCGAAGAACTCGGGCCGGAGTTGCAACGTGCCCATGTGGGAGTCGAGATGGCTGACATCGAACCCCCAGAGGATGGCCCGTTCGATCTGGGCCCGGCACTCCCGGCGAACCTCATCGAGGTCAGCGTGATCCCACACATCGGCGTTCGTGCGGGGGAAGCCGCCGTCTCCGTCGAGCAGCGAGGGAGCCTGGGTGATCGGGCCCCACCGGTAGAGATCCCATTCGGCGTTGAGGGTCAGGTGCACCCCGACGTCCTCGCCCAGGTAGCCGGCGGCGGCCTCACGCCCCCACGGGCACGGGACCATGAGCGTGGCGCTGGTGGCCACACCCGTGCGCAGGCTGTCGTACACGCCGAGGTTGGCGGCGTGACACATGCCCAGGTCGTCGCAGTTGATGATGAGCAGGCGGTCGTCGGTGTCGTAGCCGAGCCGTTCAGCGAGCGAAGTCACGCTATGACGCTACCGGGTTCACGACGCGGGATGGCCGGGCCCGCCGCAGGTGCCCCACAGCCCCGAGTCCTGGCGATGGGCGCCGTCCACTGCCGCCTGGAACTCCTCGGCGTGGGCCACGTTGGGAGCGATGCGCAACGCGTCGGCGTAGCCGCCCTGGGCCAGGTCGAGGTTGACGAAGAGGCCGTCGCTTACGCGATAGACGTAGGCCAGCAGTCGGCCGTACTTGTCCCGCTCTTCGACGTCGCGCTCGAGCCGGACCGGCGTGCCCGAGGGTAGGAGCTCGGCCATGTGGGCCGATGCCTCCTTGCCGTAGCACTGCACCGGCTTGGTGGGGCTCTTCGTCTCGGGGGTATCGATCCCGATGAGGCGGACTTTTTCCTGCTGGCCGCCGAGGTCGATCACGATCGTGTCGCCGTCCACCACGCGGCTCACCACCGCCGTGCCCGGCGCGCCGGTGTCGCCTGTTGCCGGGCCGGCGGTTCCGGTGCTCCCGCACCCGCCCACCGCCAGAGCGGCCAGTGCTACGAGGATCGTCACGGCGGAGCGCCGGCCTCGGCGGGGCGCGGTAGAACCAATGGCGGACGGAGCGGAGATTGAAGTCATGGTGCCTCCAGGAGTGACGTGGGCGTCCGGGCGGCGACGCCGCGAGGGGGCGGCCCGGCGAGGAGTCGGGCAGGAGGCGAGACAGAGGGTTGGCCCCTGAGGCGTTAGAGCCGCTCGATGAGCGTTCCGGTACCTAGGCCCCCGCCACAGCACATGGTCACCACGGCGAGGTTCTTGTCGGCCCGGTGCAGCTCGTGCACGGCCTTGGTGGTGAGGATGGCGCCAGTGCCGCCGAGGGCGTGGCCCAGAGCGATGGCCCCACCGTTGGGATTGACGCCGTCGAGGTCGGTGCCGAGCTCGCGTTCCCACGCCAGCACAACCGACGCGAAGGCCTCGTTGATCTCGACGATGTCGATGTCACCCATCGCGAGGTTGTTGCGTTTGAGCAGGTGCTGGGTGGCGTCGATGGGACCGGTGAGCATCAGCACCGGGTCGACACCGACCAGGCAGGTGTCGATGATGCGGGCCAGGGGGGTGAGCTCGAGCTCCTCGGCCTTCTGGCGGGTCATCAACAGTACGGCGGCGGCGCCGTCGGAGATCTGCGAGGAGTTGCCGGCGGTGTGGACGCCGTCCTCGCGGGCCACGGGCTTGAGGTTGCCCAGCACCTCGAGGCTGGTCTCGCGCAGGCCCTCGTCGCGGCTGACGTGGTGGGTGGTGCCGGTCGGCTTGCGGTCGTCGTCGAGGTCGGGGGCGTCGATCTCGACGATCTGGGTGGCGAAGCGGTCCTCGGCCCAGGCTTGGGCCGCCAGCTGCTGGGAGCGCAACCCGAAGGCGTCGGCGTCGGCCCGGGTGATGCCCCACTTGTCGGCGATGCGCTCGGCACCCTCGAACTGGCTGGTGAACTCGTACTCGCCGAAGTAGCTCTTGGGGATGCCGTTGCCCAGCCCTTGACCCCGGGCCCCGCTTGAGCCCATGGGCACCTGGCTCATGTCTTCGACACCACAGGCGACGGCCACGTCGACGACGCCGGAGGCGACCAAGCTGGTGGCGAAGTTGGTGGCCTGTTGCGACGACCCGCACTGGGCGTCGACGGTGGTGGCGGCGACCTGGAGGGGAAGGCCGGCGGTGAGCCAGGCGGTGCGGGCGATGTTGAACGACTGCATGCCAATCTGGCTCACGCAGCCGCCCACGACCTGGCCTACCTCGAGGGGATCGATGCCGGAACGGGCGATCACCGCCTTGAGCGGCTCGGCCAGGAGATCAGCCGAGTGGATGGTGGACAGGCCACCGTTGCGCCGCCCGACGGGGGTGCGGAAGGCTTCGATGATGACGACTTCGCGTTCGCTCATGACCCGAGCCTAGGCGGAAGCTTGACCGAGCGGTCAAGCTGCCGAGGCGTGCCCTTCGTCGTCATCGTCGTGGCGGTGCTGGAGGGCCGTCCGCAGGGCGGCGCGGGCCTCTTGGATGCCCCGCCGACCGAGGTCGCGGGTGTGCTCGTCGAGTCGCCAATCGGCCTCGACGGCTGCCGGTTCGGTGGGGAGGAGATGCAACTGCGCTTCCATGGATCCCAGTATGGGCTGGGGGTATGACAAGAACTCCCGCCCGTGCCTGTTTGCACCAGAACCCCCTTCGGATCGCTGCTCAGACGGGGGCGCCGGGGGCAACCAGGGGCCACGGCAGCGTGCGTTCGACCACGCGGGCGAGATCGAACAGCAGGGCGTCGGTGTGATGACGCCCCATGATCTGCATGCTGATGGGCAGCCCGTCGAGCAAGCCCACCGGCACCGCGATCGACGGGTTCCCCGAGATGTTGGCCGGGAAGGTCAGCGTGCCGTTGTTCTCCGGGCCGACCTTCACGTCTCCGACGCGGGTGTTGAGCTCGACGGCGGCGGGGTAGGCGGCGTCGGGATTGGTGGCACAGATGACCACGTCGACCTCGTCGAAGGCGGCGGCGAGGGCTTCGTTGGCCCGGGTGCGGGCGATGTCGACGGCCGCCGCCATCTCCAGGTTGTAGACGCCGCTGGCCAGCTCGACGCCGAAGGCCATCTGCTTGGTCATGTCGTCTTTGCACGCCGGCCACGCGTCACCCAGATCGACGAGCACTCCGGCCAGCCCCGACATGGCCCATTCGTAGCCGAGCCCGGGGATCGCCACGTCGATGTCGAGCACCCGGAGGCCGGCATCACGGGCCAGCGCCTCCCCGGCGGACACGACGGCTTCGTGCAGCTCGGGGCGAATGGTGGCGCTGCCCAGGGTGGGCACGATGGCGACCCGCAGGCCGGCCAGGTCGTGGGAGTCGAGCCCGGCCTCCCAGCCCTCCACTCGAGGCAGGCTGTAGGGGTCGCGCGTGTCATAGCCGCTGCACACGTCCCACCAGCGGGCGACGTCGCGCACCGAGCGGGCCAGGCACCCGGTGACCACCGTGAGATTGCCGATCGACAGCTTCGGTCCCCGGGGGATGCGCCCGGCGGTGCCCTTCATGCCCACCAGGCCGTTGAAGCCGGCCGGGATGCGGATGGAGCCACCCCCGTCTCCGCCGGTGGCAATGGTGACGAGACCTCCGGCCACCGCCGACGCGCTGCCACCCGAGGAGCCGCCGGCGGTCCGGGTGGGGTTCCACGGGTTGCCCGTGATGCCGTTGAGCTTCGTCTTCGAGACGTTCAGCCCACCGAACTCGCTCGCCGTGGTCTGTCCGGTCAGGTTGGCGCCACCGCGCTGCTTGAGCCGCGACACCATGGTGCTGTCGTAGGTCGCGGTTCGGTCCTTGAACACGAGCGACGCTTCGGTGTGAGGCCATCCGGCCACGGTGTCGAGTTCCTTGACGCCCATGGGCACGCCACCGAAAGGGAGCGACACGTCGGCCGTTCGGGCTCGTTCGCGGGCGCCGTCGGCATCGACATGGGAGAAGGCGTTGAGGTCGCTGGCCTCGATGGCGGCCAGGGTCGCCTCCAGTTCTTCGACGGGCGAGCGTTCGCCGGCGCGGAACGCATCCACGAGAGAGCAGGTGTCACCGAGCCAGGGAGCAGCAGCCATGATCGGGAGTGTGCCACACGGCGCGCCCACGCCAGAGAGCGTCGCTCAGTTTGGGCTGCCCCTAGAGTGCCGCCGTGGATGCACGTGACTGGCTCGGCCTTCAGCCGACCCACAACCCCATGCGCTGGTACCTCCCCATCACCCCCGGGATCTCCACCGGGCACAGCTTCCTGTTCGGCGGCTGCGGGCTGGGCGCGGCGATCTCCGCGCTCGAAGGCAGCACCGGCCGTCCCGTCGTGTGGGCCACCGCCCAGTACCTGTCGTTCGCCCGACCGCCATCGGTCATGGACATCGACGTCACCGTCGCCTCGGAGGGTCGGTACACGACGCAGGCCCGGGCGGTGGCGACGGTGGGCAACACCGAGATCCTGACGGTGAACGCTGCGCTGGGGGACCGTGATCTCCCGGCCAGCGGGCAGTGGCCGACGATGCCCGTGGTGCCTCCGCCCGACGAGTGCGAGGCGCGAGAGAGCCGGTGGCATGTCGAGGATTCGATCATGTCCCGGCTCGACCAGCGTTGGGCCCACCACGATCCGAAGCTCGGCCAGACCGTGTTGTGGAGCCGTCTGCCCGCCGTGCTCGAGGTCTCCGCCACCTCCCTGGCCGTGCTGGGGGACTACGTGCCCATGGGCATCGGCCAAGCCCTCGGGATCGAAACCATGTCCAACAGCCTCGACAACACGCTGCGGGTCGGCACCATCGTCCCCACCGAGTGGGTCATGATCGACATCCGCGTCGATCTCGTCGCCCGGGGCTTCGGTCATGGAACGGTGTACCTGTGGGCGCCCGACGGCACCCTGATGGCTGCCGCCAGCCAGTCCGCCATCGTCCGCCAGTGGAAGGACCAATCTTCATGAGCCAGCGCTACGGCATGACCATCCCGTTCGACAACGTGCCCCTCGGCGAACAGCGCGAATGGATCGAGGAGTTGGTCGACCTCGGCTACACCGATGTCTGGTCGTCGGAGGCGAACGGGGCTGACGCGTTCACGCCTCTGGCCCTGGCGTCGGTATGGGCACCCTCGTTGCGGCTGGGCAATGCCATCGTCCCCGTGTTCACCCGCGGGCCGGCGACCCTGGCTCAGTGCGCGGGGTCACTGGCCCAGGCCGCCCCCGGCCGTTTCGCTCTCGGCATCGGGACCTCCAGCGACGTGATCGTCGAGCGGTGGAACGGTTTGGAGTTCACGGAGCCCTACAAGCGCACCCGCGACACGCTCCGGTTCCTGCGGGCCGCGCTGGCCGGCGAGAAGGTCAGCGAGACCTACGAGACGTTCACGGTGAAGGGCTTCAAGCTGGGGGTCGTGCCTGACCAACCGGTGCCGATCCTGGTGGCGGCGCTCCGCGAGGGGATGTTGAAGCTCGCCGGGCGCGAGGGTGACGGCGCCATCATCAACTGGTTGTCGGCCGAGGACGTGGCCCAGGTGGCCCCAATCGTGCGTCAGTACGGCGCCGACAAGGAGATCGTGGCCCGCATCTTCGTGGCCCCCTCCGAGGATGCCGACACGGTGCGCGCCATGGGCCGCTTCGCCATCGCCGCCTACCTCAACGTTCCGGTCTACGCCGCCTTCCACGACTGGGTGGGGCGGGGTGAGGTGCTGGCCGACATGTGGCGGTTGTGGGGCGAAGGCGACCGCAAGGCGGCGCTGGAGTCGATCCCGGACGAGGTGGTGGACCAACTCATCATCCACGGCTCGCCGGCCGAGTGCCGTGACCACGTGCAGCGCTACATCGACAACGGCGTCACCACGCCGGCGCTGGCCATCCTCCCGTTCCCCGGCATCGATCAGCGCCAAGCGATCCGAGACCTGGCACCCCGCTGAGGTCAGGACTCGGGGCTACTCGTCGAGGCCCACCGGTTGGCCATCCACGATCTGGTCGAGGTACTCCGACAGGCCGTAGCCCACCCGGCCGTCGTCCAGGGTCCATTGGGTGAGGCCTTCGGAGATCCGGGTGACCATGCCCTCGCGGCGGTTGCGGAGTGGGATCAGGTTCATCACGTCTCCCTTCACCCGCCACTCGAGCGGCGATCCGTCGGCGTCCTTGGTGCGCAGGATGGCCTCGACCCGCTGGTGGTAGGAGTCCTCGCCCACCCATTCGGTCGACACCTCGATGTCACCACACAGGTGCAACTCGTCGCCGTCCCACACGAACCCGCCTCGGGTGCCGTGGCTGTCGCGGCGGGCGATCCGCGACGCCATGAACCCGAAGTCACCGCCGAAGTTGGCGGTCAGCCACCGGTAGTAGAAGGGCGCCTGCCAATACCGTGGTCCCCAGGAGTGGTCGCGGAGCCCGTAGCCGTCGATGTCCCAGCGGGTGCCGTCGACCTCGATGAAGCCCCGGGCTCGGACGAGTTGCTCGTAGTGGCCCTTGGCGAACTCCTCGCCCGGTCGCTCGTGGGATTCCTCGGGCTCTCCGCCGAACATGTCGCTGACCCGGGTGTAATCCAGCGACACCGTGCACTCGCCGTAGGGGTTCTCGGTGAAGGCGGCGCGGGGCTCGGCCATGTCGAGGGGCTCGTCGAGCAACACCACTTTGCCCGAGTACGCCACGGTCAGGTGCTCGAAGGGCTCGATGGTGCGAAAGCGCATGCCGGCCGCGTCGAACGCCTGGTTGGTGTGGACCTCCGGGCGCTTGAACATGAAGCCGACGCGGCCGTCGGGGAGGTAGATGCAGATGGTCATCTCCCCGGTTCCCTCGTTGGCTCGGTTGCCGAGCCGGAACCAGGCGCCGAGCTTGGCGGCCGGGTCGTAGACGTTGAAGTACATGCTCTCGTTGAAGTTGGGTTCCGGGCCCAGTTCGTGCAGGTACTCGTCGGCGGGTTCGAGTCGGACGCGCATATCGGCACCGTAGCCCCAGGAGTTCTGACGGGCCGTCACGGAGATCCTGAGCGATGTTCATTTACCGGAGCACGCTGGTAGCCTCCTCTCGTTCCGCAGCGCGAGGGGGATCCCTGCGCCGGCGCCAGCGCGAAAGGACCCTCGTGTCGCCTGCTCCTCGTTCTTCCCGGTTGCCCGCCCGTCGTGGCACGGCGGTCACCGCCGTTCTCGCCCTCGTCCTGGCCGTGCTGGTGTTGGCCGCGCCATCGCCGGCCTCGGCCACGGGGACCATCGCCGCCGTGGGCAGCGCGGGGCAGATCGCCGTCACCGGCCTCGCCTCCGGGGCGACGGCGAGATTGTTCCAGGGCACCACGGACGTCACCGAGACCCTGCACCACCGGAGCTGGTACCCGGGCCAGAAGACGATCCCCACTACGCTTGTGGCCGACACCGACGAAGCGGTGGCCGGGCAGGGCCACGCACTCTTGATCCGGGAAGTGCCGCCAGGGTCGGGCTACGTGGTGCACGTCGGCGCCGAGGTGTCGGACTCCATCACCGTGCTGCCGGACACCCCCGATCCCACCAAGTCGGCGCCTGCCGACACCGCCTACCAGTCCACCCAGTTGACGGACTGCGGGGCCACGCCGGCCCCGAACTCCGATTGCTACACCTATATCCCGACCCGCGACGGCACCACGCTGAGCGCCAACATCAACTTCCCCACCACGGCGATGCCGGCCGGCGGATGGCCGGTGCTGATCGACTACTCCGGTTATGACCCCTCCCAGCCCGGTGGCCCCCCCGCCGAGGCGGCGATGTTCCCCTACCAGGGCTACGTCGTGGTAGGGCTGAACATGCGCGGCACCACGTGTTCGGGTGGCGCCTTCGACTACTTCGAGGGTCTCCAGAGCCTGGACGGCTACGACGCCATCGAGGTCCTGGCCCACCAGACGTGGACGGCGCACGACGTCAACGCCAAGGCCAAGATCGGCATGGTGGGTATCTCCTACATGGGGATCAGCCAGCTCTTCGTGGCGCAGACCCAGCCGCCGGACCTACAGGCCATCACGCCCCTGTCGGTCATCGCCGACACGTACCGCTCGACCCTGCGTCCCGGCGGTATCTACAACAACGGCTTCGCCAAGAGCTGGGCCGAGGAACGGGTCGCCTCCGCCCAACCGGCCGCCCACCAGTGGGTCAAGGATCGCATCAACCCGCTCGGCACCAACGACCTGACGTGTGCCGCCAACCAGAAGCTGCGGCTCCAGAGTGTCGACCTGCTCAACAAGAGCGACACCAATCCCTTCTACCAGGCCGCCGGTGGAGATGAGCTCTCGCCCCGGACGTTCGTCCACAACATCAAGGTCCCGACCTATCTCGGCGGTGCGTGGCAGGACGAGCAGACCGGCGGGCAGATGTCCTCCATGTACCAGAACTTCGACGCCACACTGCGCGGCAAGCACCAGGTACGGGCCTACCTCACCAACGGCGTGCACACCGAGAGCCTGGCCCAGCAGGACCTGACCGAACTCATGGGCTTCGTCGACTTCTACGTGGCCAAGCGCGTGCCCCAGATCAACAGCCTGCTGTTCATCGGGATACCCCCGGCGCTGCACGCCACCTTCGGCGGCACCCAGCTGGCCCTGGTCCCCAACCGGTGGACTGGCCCCAAGTGGGCCGGTGGCGTCGAGGGCACCTGCATCGGGGTGGCCAACCCGACGACACCAAATCCGGACCCGACCTGCCGCTACGCCGACGCGGTCGCTACCTACCAGGCGGAGAACCCGGTCCGGGTGGTGTGGGAGAACGGCGCCGGAACGAACGCGACCACATCGCCGGCGGGCCAGACGATCGTGGCCGGCACCCCGGTGGGCACGGCCACGAGCACGTTCTCGACATGGCCGCCCTCCAACATCTCGGCGACCCGCTGGTACCTCCAGCCCGACGGTCACTTGGCATCCGCCGCCCCCACTGTGACCGACGACCGGGCGGGGGGCTACTCCAGCTACGTGTACGACCCGTCCACCAAGCGAGCCTCGAGCTTCGATGGTGGCACCGACCAGATCTGGACGGCCGAGACCCAGACGCTGCCCGACAGCGACCCGGGCGGCATCCACTGGAAGCCGCTGGCCGACGGGAACTCGCTCAGCTTCACCACCGACGCCTTTGCCAAGAACACCGCCATGGCGGGGCAGGGCAGCGTGGACCTGTGGCTGCGCAGCAACGCGGCCGACACGGACCTCGAGGTGACCATCACCGAGGTCCGTCCCGACGGGCAGGAGCGCTACGTCCAGAGCGGGTGGCTGCGGGCGTCCCATCGTGCCCTCGACCCCGCCGTGTCCACCGAGCTGGCCCCGTTCCAGACGCAACTCCAAGCTGACGCCGCGCCCCTTCCGGCCGGGCAGTTCGTCCCCATGCGGGTCGGGTTGTTCCCCTTCGCCCATGTGTTCCGCACCGGTTCCAAGCTGCGGCTCAACATCGAGGCCCCGGGCGGCAACCAGCCGTTCTGGAAGTACGACACCTGCACCCTGACCCACGTCGTCCCCGGTTGTTCGACGGTGGCCGGCCCGGGTGTCCAGGTCAACGACGTGGCCCACTCGGTCGGGCGCCCCTCGAGCGTGGTGCTGCCCGTGCTGCCCGACTCCAAGGTGCCGGTTGTTCCAGCATCGGTGCCATGCCCAGCGCTGCGCAACGAGCCATGCCGCCCGAACCTCGCCGACCAGATCTCCACCGGAGTCTCGGCGGTACTTTCCTCGATCGGGAGTGCCGAGGTGAGCTGGGTCGCTCCGGCGGCGGGCGCCGCTCCAGACGGCTATCGGGTGACGATGTCGCCCGGAGGAGGCGCGTTCGTCGTCGCCGGTCCGAATCCCCCTACGCATGTGCACGTGCCTCAGGTACCCCACGGCTCGCCGGTCACGTTCACCGTCCAGGCCCTGTACGGCGCGACCTACGGGCCCGTCAGCCACGCGTCGCCCTCGGTGACGGATGGCAGCCGGCTGACCCCGATCGCTCCCACCCGCATCCTCGACACCCGAACGGGATCCGACCATCACGTGTTCGCCACGCTGGGGAGCGGGCTCTCGGGCGATCTGCCGGTCTCGGGTGGCACCACGAGTGTCCCGCCCGATGCCGAGGCGGTCGTGATCAACGTCACCGTCACGGGTCCGACGGCTGGTGGCTTCCTGACCGCCTTTCCCACCGGCGAGGCCCGACCGGATGCTTCCAACCTCAACTTCCTTCCCGGCCAGACGGTGGCCAACTTGGTGACGGTCAAGATCGGCTCGGCGCATTCGGTCAGCCTCTACAACCACTTCGGTTCCACCGACGTGGTGGTTGACATCGTGGGCTACTACTCCGGCGCCCCTACGGCGGCGACGTACACGGCAATCGCCCCGAAGCGCCTGCTCGATTCCCGACCAGGGGTCGATCACGTGGGTTTCACCACCCTGTACGGGGGCGGCAAGGGCAACCTGGTGGTGCGGGGCGGGACCACCGGCGTACCGGCCGAGGCCGAGGCGGTGGTGCTCGACCTCACCGCCACCGGCCCGACGGCCGGCGGCTTCGTGACCGCCTACCCGACGGGGGCCGCGCCCAACGACCCACCGGTGGCCTCGTCGCTCAACTACGTGCCGGGTCAGACGGTGGCCAACCTGGTCACCGTGCAGGTCGGTTCGGATGGTTCGATCACCCTCTTCAACAGCTTCGGCAACACCGACCTGGTGGCCGACGTGGTCGGGTACTTCCGCCCCGGTGACGCCACCGGCGGGGCCTTCCACCCGCTCAGCCCCACCCGCGTGCTCGACACCCGATCGGGCTCGGGCCACCAGGTCTTCCCCAAGCTCGGCTCGGGCCAGCACCAGGACCTGATCGTGGCCAACGGCAACCAGGTGCCGGCCACCGCCTTCGGGGTGCTCGGCAACCTCACCGTCACCGGCCCGACGGCCTCGGGTTTCCTGACCGCCTATCCGACGGCCGCGGCTCCCAACAACCCACCGGTGGCCTCCAACGTGAACTTCACCGCCGGCCAGACCGTGCCGAGCCTGTCGGCGGTCGAGATCGGGTTGAGCGGCAAGATCTCGATCTTCAACTCGTTCGGATCGACGGACGTGGTGCTCGACCTGTCGGGCTGGTACGGCTGATCCGACCGGTCGAAGGTTTTCCGCGATTTATCTCGCGGAGGTGTCGATTCTCACGTCCGTCGTTCGTCGTCTGGGTGCGAGGCCGCTCCGCTACCTCGCGACCAGACCAGGTGTACGAGACCCTCGCCATGTGACCGCGGATCACCGATCAGGTTCGTCGCTGGTCGCGGCGCGGAGGTGCTCCGTCAACTCCGCCAAGCTGGTGTGGGCGTTCAGCCCGCTGGTGGAGGGCATCACGTAGACGGTGGTGCCGCCGAGACGATCGGGCTGCCAGCCGGCCACGGCCTTTCGGTCGGCGGCGGCGCGCCATCCGCTCAGCCCCACGAAGCACACCACCGGAGGGTGGAGCCACTCGACGAGGCGGGTCACCCGGGCCAGCCCCGCCCGGTACTCCTCCGCGCTCAGCGCGTCGGCGCGTGGGGTGGGCCGCTTGACCAGATCGGTCATGCCGATCCCGTGCCGACGGAGCGCGTCAGTCGGGTCGCGGTCGCGCTCCACCAACCCGGCGGCGAGGGCGGCGGGCCAGAAGCGATTACCCGGGCGGGCGAAGCCGATGCCGACCTCGGCGGAGTACACGCTGGGGTTGAGCCCACACATGAGCACCCGCATCCCGGCGGCCACCCGGTCCGCCAGCGTGAGCTGCCGAGTCATGGTCATGGAGGACCGTTCGGCGCGCTCGACGAGCGCCCCCGGAGCGAAGCCGGCTCCGATCACCACATCGGCGATCCGCTCCTCGGCCCACACCGAATCGCCGGGGAGGAGGAGGGTGACCGCGGTGCCGACGGGGGTGCGGCCATGGACCTCGGCCAGGGTCTCGGGCAGCGCCTCGAGCCGAAGCGCGGTGGCGTCGACCTCGACGGGCTCGGTGTCGTCAACTGGCGCCGAATCCACCGCCACCTCCGCCGCCACCTCCACCCCCGGAGAACCCGCCGCCGCTGCCACTACTACTCGAAGGCGGGGTGAAGGCTAGGGTGGTCGAGCCGACGCTGGAATCGAACGAACCCAGCCCGGCGAAGCTTGGCCCCATCATCGAATCATCCAGCGAGCTGGCCACGTACCAAGTGGCGAAGCCGGGATCGCTGGCCACCTGGGGGAAGCGGGTGGCCAACCCCTTCACCAACTCGTCGGCCACTCCGAGGGCGACCGCCGCCACCAGATAGCGCTCGTAGATGATGAGGTCACCGGCCACGGCCTCGTCCAGGCGGGAGAAGTCCTTGAGGAATCGGCGCAAGCCGTCCCACTCGGCCGCTCGTCGGGCTCCCCCCGCGCTGCGGCGGCGGAGCGAGCGGATGCCCACGAACACCCCGAACGCCACCACCAGGCAGGCGGCGCCCCAGGCCGAGCCGGCGCCCAGGGTGATCACGCCGAACGTCACCAGTCCGATCAGCACGGCGAAGGTGAGCAGGTAGGGGACGGGACGATGCTGGAGCAGGTAGCCCGCCGAGGTGATCTCGCCCTTGATGCTGGCCCGGAAGGTGGACCAGAACGCTTGCGACGCGGCTTGATTGGCCCGGGAGCGGGCGGTGAGCTCGTCCTGGGTGGTGGTCTCGACCCCGTCGAACACCTGGCCCAGGAGTGAACGTTCCCACGACGTAAGCCCGTCGATGTCGTCGTGGCGGAGGTTGTCGAACCGGTAGGTCACCTTGTCCTTGCCTACAAGCCGGTCGTGGCGCTCCTCGGTGATCCGCACGTAGCCGCGCTGGGCGAGGTCCACCACCGTGGCGGAGAACGCGGTCGAGCCGACATCGCCGAGGTCGAGCAGGCAGCGCCCCACCGCGGGGCGGTCGTCGGGCACCTCGCGCCAGTACTCGCCGATGTCGTCGGGGCGCCGGGGCTCGCGGCCCCACACCAGCCAGATGGCCAGGAAGGCCAAGATCCCGGCCAGCGCGACCAGCGGGGTGGCCATCTGCAGATCGCGGCGGACCTGCAGGCGGTTCCGGGCCGCGGTCCGCGCCACGTTGGCCGCCTCCGCGTCGCGCTGCTCACTGGCCAGGATGCCCCCCAGCAGGGTCGTGGGCTGAGGGGTGACGGTGAAGTTGCTGGCCGGGTCCACCACGTGGGCTTCGACGAAGGTGTTGGCGGGGAGCGAG
This sequence comes from Candidatus Neomicrothrix sp. UBA4742, assembly GCA_002403895.1. GTDB lineage: Bacteria > Actinomycetota > Acidimicrobiia > Acidimicrobiales > Acidimicrobilacustridaceae > UBA4742. Next base: position 10,062 of record DHIQ01000126.1, on the reverse strand, counting down.
TCGACGACCAGGTCCACCCGGTTGGCGGTGACGGTGACCTCACCGTTGAGCGGGCCGTGCGCCCACGCCCGCACCCCGGTGCCGTCGCCGGGCATGGTGATGGCGATGTCCACGTGACCGATGGGGACCGAGGTATCGGCGCCGATGAACTGCCAGTTGAGCACGGCCACATCGGTGCCGACCCTCACGGCCGAAGGCACGGTGTAGGTGAGCGTGTAGGTGTGGCGCCCGGTGGTGTCGGGGATGGCCCACTGCCACATCGGCGGGCCGGTCGACACCACCGCCAGCTCCCGCTCGCCCTCGGTGGCCCGCAGGTCCGTGAGGGCCCCCGACACGAAGCTACGGGTCAGGTGGTTGAACGTGCCATCGAAGTCGTAGGTCACCTGCTCGGTCACGGTCATGGAGCCATCGGGCCGCACGACGGCGGTGGTCTGGACCTGCTCGATGCCGAAGGAGTTGGCCTGGGCCGGCAGGGCGAGGGCCGTCAACGCCACCGCGATCACCGCCAGACCGACAGTGAGCGCGCCCGCGGCCCGCCGCGTCCGCTGCGTCACAGCAACCTCATCTGTTCGGTGCGGCCCGCCCGCTCGGCCAGCGGTTCCCACACGATGCCGCCCCGGCGGCCGGTGGTCCGCACTTCGATCTGCTCGATGGTCATGGCCCGGGCCGCGCCTCTGGCATCGCGGAGCCCGATGCTGCCGTCGCGCTCGCGCCGAACCACCACCGCCAGCTTCCACCGCTCCGTCTCCTGGCGCCGGAAGCGGACCCGGTCGCCGACGGCCAGCCCCAACTCAGCCAGGCGGGCGTCGTCGTGGGGCGTCACATCTGGGGCCCGAAGCGGGCCTGGAGCCGGCGCATACCGGCCAGCCACCGGTCGTAGTCGTCGGCTTTGCGTCGGAAGTAGTCGATCACCTCGGGGTGGGGGAGGATCAAGAACCGCTCGTCGCTCAGCCCCTCGATCACGGCGTCGGCCACCTGCTCCGGACTCAACATGCCGTCGACGCCGGCCACCCCGCCGCCTTCGAAACCGGCGGTCATCTTCGACTCGACCGCCTGGGGGCACAGGGCCGACACCTTCAGCCCCTGGTCGCCGTAGGTCACCGCCAGCCATTCGGCGAACGAGAGCGCGGCGTGCTTGGTCACCGAATAGGGCGCGGAACCGATCTGGGTGAGGAGGCCCGCGGCCGAGCAGGTGTTGAGCAGGTAGCCCCCGCCCCGTTCGAGCATCTTCGGCACCAGGTTGCGGGCGGCGTAGATGTGGGCCATCACGTTGACGTCGATCATGCGCCGCCACTCGTCGTCGGGCAGCTCCTCGCCCCCGACGGACAAGATGCCGGCGTTGGAGCAGAACAGGTCGATGGGCCCGAACGCAACCTCCGTCTGCTCGATGGCGCCGACGAGGTCGGCCTCGACGGAGACGTCGACCGGCAACCCGAGGGTGGCCGTGCCCGCCGCCGCCAGCTCGTCGGCCACGGCGGTGGCTCCCGGCCCGTCGTAGTCGACGGCCACCACGACCCGGGCGCCTTCGGCCGCGAAGCGCTGGGCCAGGCCGCGGCCGATGCCGCTGGCGGCTCCGGTGACGACGACGACACGCTCGGCGATCTGCATGCTCGTGCTCCTCGATTGCGTGGGACTCGGTCAGACTTGGTCAGGTGGAGCGGAGAGGGCGCATGGGACGGGCGCTCATGTCCGCCCGGCGGCGGCCCGCATGGTGGCCTCGATGACCGCCATCCGGTCAGGGCCCCACGGCAGTGGCATCAACACGGGTACGTCCACGCCGGCATCCACGTAGGCCCGCACCGTGTCGCGCACCCGGTCGGCGTCACCCATCACGTCGATGGCGTCGACCATGCGGTCGCTGACGGCGCCGAGCGCGGCCTCGCGGTCGCCCTCAGCGTGGTGGCCGCGTACGGCCGCTACTTCGTCGCCGAAGCCGGCTCGCTCGAAGTTGCGGGCGTAGGCGCCGACCACTGCGTAGGAGAACAAGTCGCGTCGCGCCAAGTCGATGCCGTCGGCACGCTCGCACACGCCGGCGTGCACGTAGGCGTAGATAGTCGGGCCGCCGTCGGTCCGCTCGGCGGTGCCGGCCCGCACCTGTTCGGTGGACCAGCGCACATGGCTGGCGGGCAGGTAGTTGAGCAGGACCCCGTCGGCCAACTCACCGGCGAGGGCCAGCATCTTCGGGTTGAGCGCGCCCATCACGATCTTGGGACGCCGCTCGCCCAGCTTCACCCCGAGCCGGAAGCGACTGACCTCGTAGAAGTCGCCCTTGAACGAGATGGACTCCCCGCTGAGGCACTCACGCAGCAAGGTGACGTATTCGCGGACCCGGGCCAAGGGGCGCTCGCCGTAGGGGGCGCCATGCCACTTCTGGGTGACGACCGGCGACGAGATCCCGACGCCGAGCAGGATGTCCCGGTCGGGGTGCAGTGCCTGCAACGTGGCGCCGGCCATGGCCACCAGGGCCGGGGTGCGCAACTGCAAGGCCAGGACCCCGGTACCCAGATCGAGCGAGGGCGCGGTCGCCCCGATGGCGGCCAGCACCGAGAACGCCTCGGGGCCGACGGTCTCGGCCGTCCAGAACGACCGGTACTCGAGCGCCTCGGCCAGCGACGCCGCGCTGGAGGCGGCGCCAAGGCCCAGGTTCATGAAGCTGGCGAAGGTCACGCCCAGCGCGTCGAGGCCGGTCACGTCGGTCATGGCTGGCGACCCTACCGCTCCGGGGCGCCGCGCTCAGCCGTTGGCCGGCGCCGTGGCCCGGACGGCGCTCAATAGGTGCCGCCCGAGTCGTTGGAGGATCGAATGGTGCACTGGTCGAGGCGAGGGCGGTCGGGGGGTCGAGCGACGTCGCGTGGCGCCGATCCTGTGCCTGGAGCGGGCTCCGGCCGGTCGTCGGTGACTGGCGACACAGAAGATCACAAAGGTGAAACCTTCCCGTCACAGGTCATAGCTACACTGGGTCAAGGAAATGCCGACGAAGATGGAACACCCACGAGTGTGATTCCGTTGAAGCGGGTACGAGCCAGTCCCACACGATTGGAGAGGTAATGACCGAGACGCACGAGTTGGAACTGATCACTGAGGCTCTGGCCATCATTGATCGGGGTCTTGGCGACATGACCCACCGCGCGCTCGTGTCCACCGATGAGGTCGCTGACCTGCTCCTCGATGTGCGGATGATCCTCTCCACCACCGAGCTGCCCGTCACCGAACTCGATGGCGCCGGGGCTGCCGCCAACTGATCGTTCCCGGCGTCGCTCGCTGAGTGACCGCCGGTTGGTTGGCCCCCTGTGCGGGGCCGCGGCCTTCAGCTGCCAGCCGCAATGAGTTCCGCGAAACCCTCAGCAATGAGGTCGCGCAGCAACTCGGTATCGGTGACCATGCCCGTGTCGGCGTGGAGACCGACGTTGAGCGTCCCGGCATAGGACATCAGTGTCAGGTTGAACCCGGTGCCGGCCAGCGGGCCGATCGGGTACGTCGCGTCGATGCGCGCCCCGGCGATGTACAACTCGAACGGGGCTGCCCGCAGGTTCGAGGTGGCGAAGTCGACGGTTTCGGCCTGCTGGCGGGCGATGCGAACCAGGGCCGAGGTCGGTAACAGGTTGGCCACCCCGGCGAAGCCACCCATCAGCCCGATAGCCCGTTCCTGCTTGGTCTGGCCGAGCACCTCGTGCACCCGCTCGAAGCGGGTGAGCGGGTCGAGGTCGCCCGTGGGCACCAGGACCCGGGTCGGCACGAACTGGTTCCCGCCCGCCGATCCGTCGTGGCGCGTGCTCACCGGCATGGCGATACGCATCTCGTCGACGTCGGCCCCCAGCTCACGGTGATAGGCACCGGCGCCCGCCGCGGCCGCCGCCACGAACAGGTCGTTGAGGCTCCCGCCGAGAGCCTTGGCCGCTCGCCGGGCGTCTTCGAAGTCGACATCGAGCGTCTCGAGGCGCCGACCCAGGCTGGGCGCGGTCCACAGCGGCGAGTGGTGCGAGTCAGTGACGCTGAGTTGGCGCAGCAGCGATTGTCCGGCGGCGAACGCCTCCAACCCTCGAGAGCCCAGCTGGTCGGGATGGCGCGTCGATTCTCCGACCAGGCCGATGGCCCGCTCCATGATCCCGATGGTGCGGCGCAGGCCGTGGCCCACCGTGTCGGCCGCCGAGTCCAGCAACGACCCGTGCAGGGGCGGTTCGGCGGTGGGAAGGGTGACCTCGTCGATGTCGGCGACGTCGCGGGCGATGTCGATGAACTGCTCGGACAGGCGGACGCCCCCCTCACCGTCGGTGATGGTGTGGTGCATCTTCTGGATAAGCGCGGCGCGGCCGCCCTTCAGGCGGTCGACGAGCACGAACTCCCACAGCGGCCGGGTGCGATCGAGGGGGTCCTGCACGAACATCGTGGCCAGGTCGAACAGCTGGCGGTCGGTGCCCGGCTTGGGCAGGGCCAGGTGGCGGACGTGGCGGTCGATGTCGAACTCAGGATCGTCACGCCATTCCGGTGGGGCGAGACGACCGAAGGCGGGGACCACGCGCTGATGGAGCCGGTCCACCCGCTGGACGGCGCGCAGCATGCGGCGACGGAACCGGCCCAGGTCCGGCGAGCGGTCGAGGAGCGTCACGCTGCCGAAGTTGGAGCTGAGGAACGGGTCCTTGTCCACGTTCCACAGCAGCGCTTCGAGATCGCTCATCCGCCGGTCGGCATGGACGAGTCGGTCCACCGGCTCGCTCGCGGTCTCCTTGGCACGCTTGGGCTTGTCGTCAGGCTTCGGCTTCGCCATCGGCGCCAGGCTAGGTCAGCCGGGCGCCGGGATCAGCGGGACAGGCTGGTGTGCTTGAACTCGTTCAGCTCCGGCCACCCCTTGAGCATGTCCACGAGGCGTTCGACGGTGCTCTGGGCCAGGGCGGCATCACCGTCGGGGACCTCCATGAGGCGCACGAAGGCGGCCCGATCGCCGGCGATGAAGGTGGGAACCCCCCAGACGTCATGGCTGGCCGCGCAGGCCTCATGTTCCTTACGCACGGTCTCGAGCGGGGTGCCAGTGGCGATCTCGGCCAGTACGGCCTCGGCGTCCACCCCGGCGGAGGTGAGGATGGTGGCGACCACGTCGGGTTCGCGGATGGCGGCGCCGTCGACGTGGCGGGCGGTGAACAGGGCTCGGTGGGCGGCGAGGAACTGGTCGGGGAAGTGGTCACGCACGACCACACCGGCCTGCAGGGCCAGCAACCCGCTGTCGGCTTCGGGGGTGTCCCAGATATCGGGCTCGCCCTCGGCGACGTGTACCTGGCCGAGGCTGAAGGGAACGAAGGTCACGTCCCAGTCCGCTCCGCCGTGGAGCGCCTCGAGCACGTGCTCGTGGGCGATGCGGGCGAACGGACAGCGGTAGTCCCAGGTGACGGCGAATTCGAGCGGCATGGTCAAGGAAACCACGGCAGGCCCGAAACCATTCCCCGTGGCGTCCTCTCAGGTCTCGCACATGGCAGTGTGGGGGATCACTGGGCGCCGACTCCCGGGTCCGGTCCTCTTCAGTGCCCGAGGCTTGCTCGCACGTCGGACATCTTGGGTTTGGTAGCGGTGGCGTATGGAGCCACATGGGAAAAGTCCTGACCGCACTCGCGACATCCGTTGATGGATTCATCGCGGGACCCGACGACAGCCTCCAACAACCCCTGGGAACTCACGGCTCCCGCCTCTTCGACTGGTTCACGGACGGCGACACCCCGAGCAGGTTCTACGAGCAGTTTCAGCAGTGCCTGCGCGCCGGGCTCCTGGACGAAATTCACATCCACCAGATCCCCGTCTTGCTCGGCAGCGGCGTACGACTGCTCGACCACCTCGGTCCCGAACCCATTGAACTCGAATGCCTCCAAGTCGTAGCAGCTCGCGGAGTCACACACCTTTCGTACCGCGTGACCGCGCGGTGAGCCCGCAAACGCGTCCATATCGGCCGTTCCGCGCCCGTCGCTGACACGCCAACCCGAGCAGACGGTGCGCCCAGAACGCGCGCTGGAAGAGGCCGTACTGGGTGCCTCCAAACCCAGCTCTGGGACATCGTAAACATTGGCTGACGCGGCACGAGTTCGCGGCCTGATCAGGTCAGCGGGCGAGGCGGCGCCACAGGGTGCGGGCCGTCAACCCGATGACGAGACCGGTCGCCACGCCTCCGACCACATCGCTGGCGTGGTGGATCTTCACGTAGACCCGGCTGCTGGCCACCACCGCCGCCACCGTCCAGTACGCGGGAGCGAGCGACGGGTTGGCCTCGGACAACAAGATGCAGGCCACCACCGCCGTGCTGGAATGACCGCTGGGGAAGCTCGTCGTCCTCGGCATACGCATGTTGTAGGGACGGGGCTCCTGGGAGACGGGCCGCTCCCGCTTGAAGAACGACTTGATCACGCCGTTCACTAGCACCGATTCGACGCCGAGGGTGGCGGCCAAGCGGGCGGCCACCGCGACGTCGCGGTCGGAGCGCAGCGCATGGGTGGCGCCGAGGAGCACCCAGATGAGCCCGAAGTCGCCGAGCTCGGTTGCCGCGTAGAACAACCGGTCGGCGACAGGATTGCCCCGCAGCCGGTCGAAGGCGTGGTCGACGGCCTGGTCGAAGCGGTCCACCGCCGAGCGCTCGTGGGGTGGAGCGATGGTGTGGGGCCCGGCCTCGTCGATCGACTCCACCGGGTGGGGCAGCAGGGCCTCGATGGCCTCCACGGCCTCACCGAGCATCGGTATGGCGGCCGGAGGCGACTCCGGCGGTTGGAACTCGTCGGGTCGCGGCTGCGCGGAGTCGGTCACCCCACCGATGCTACGAGATCGACAGCGGCCGTCCGTGCGTCGTCGGGATTGCCGCCGAATGCTGGGCAGTAGGCCTGGAAGGCACACCAGTCGCAGAGCTTGGAGGGCTTGGGGCGGAAGTCCTCAGTCTCGCAGGCCCGTTCGACCGCCTTCCAGATGGCGGTGACCTTGCGCTCGAGCCCCCGGATGGACTGCTCGGTGGGGGTGGTGATGATGGCCAGTGGCTCGGCCAGGTACAGCAGTTGCACCCGGGCGGGGCGCTGGCCGAACAGCCGCTCGCACAACAGGGCGTAGAAGTGGACGCCGCCCAACTTGCCCTGCTCGTGGTTCTGGTGGGGGACCCGGCCCGTCTTGTAGTCGGTGACCACCAGGCCCCCCTGCTCGTCGAGCTCGAGCCGGTCGATGATGCCCCGCAGTCGCAGGTTGCCCACCGACGCTTCGAGCTTCAGCTCCAGACCGATGGGGGTGATGGTGGTCGGGTCCTCGAGGTCGAAGTAGCGGCGAACCAGTTGCTCGGCGTCATCGAGGAAGCGGCCCTCGGCCTCGGCATCGAGCGTCAACCCGGTGAAGTCGGGCTCGACCCGTAGCGCGTCCATCGCCTGGTCGAGGGCGGTCAGAGCGGCGGGGAGGGTGCGGTTGGGAGCGGGGAGGTCGAAGAGCCGCTCGAGGGCGGCGTGGACCAGCGTGCCTTTCGTGGCCGGCACCGAGGGAGGTTCGGGCACTCGATCGATGGACGAGAACCGGAACGCCAGGGCGCAGTCGGTAAAGGTGGAGACCTTCGACGGGGACAAGCTGGCGGGGAGCTCGAGGGCCATGAGCCCAAGGCTACGCCGGGGGTGTGACAGCCTCCGCGATGCCCGCTGCGATGCGGGCAGGTGCCTCCAGCGGGCCGAAATGGCCGAGGTCCGGATAGCGGGCCAGGCGGCCGTTGGGCAGGGCGTCGGCGATCTGTTCGGCGAAGTCGGCCGGCCCGAAGTCGCCACCAGCACCGGTGGCAATGGTGACCGGGCAGGTCACCTCGCCCAGGTGGGCGAACGCCTGATGGGTCGATGCCATCTCGAAGACCTGCGCCTCGATCTCGGGCCGACAGGCGAGCTCGACGCCGCCGCCGGGACGATCGACGAATCCATGGTCGACGTAGGCCCGCAGGGCTTCGGGGTCCACCACCGAGAACAGCGGCTTCGACGCGTAGTGGTCGAACGCCTGGTCCCGGGAGTCGAACGTGGGCCGCCGGCGCCGGGCCCCCGCCGCCAGCGGGTTGGGCCCCTCGGGAGCACGCGCCCCATCGGCACTCGCGAGATCCGGCGGGAAAACGACCGGCTCATAGCAATAGAGGGCGGCGAAGGTGCCGGGGCGGCGCTGCTCGGCCAGGAGCAAGGCTGCGCCCCCCTTGGAATGTCCGGCGGCGACCAGCTCACCCTCGACCAGGCTCCGCTCCCGTAGGGCGTCGACCACGGCCAGGACATCGTCGGCGAAGCCATCCCAGTCCATGCCCCGATCGGTCGGCGTCGGGGACGCGCCGTGGCCTCGCAGATCGGGGGCCCAGGCATGGAAGCCGGCGAGGTGTCGGGCCACCGGAGCCCACACCAGGCCGTGGAAGCCGGTGGCGTGGGTCAACAGGATCGGCCGTCGCCGCGCACCGATGGGATCGGGCCCCGGGCCGCCAAGGTCGTGGACGGTGAGGAGGACTCCGTCCGTGCTCTCGACGGCCTGCGTCGGCGGCGAGAGGGACGGGTCGGTTAGGGGAGCGCCGTGATCGGCGCCGGAGGCATCGAGTCGCACAGGTCGATCTTGACAGCGTCCTGGCCCGATCCCTCCTTCCAACCGAGGAGACTTCCGGCCGCCAGCAGAGCCCGCACCACGGTGATGGCGGGCCCGTCGATCACCGGTGGGCCCTGCACCACCAGCTCCGCCACCAGATCGGGAGCCACCACGACCGCGGGCAGGTTGGCGTGAGCGCGGTGTGCGCTCACCACGGCGGCATCGATGAACGGCACCCAGCTGAGATGGCGGGCGAGAGCGCTGCGGGTGCGGCCGGCCAGGCTGTGGGCGAGGTCAGCCGCGGCGCTGAGGTCGCTCTCGTCCGCCACCAGGACGAACGCTCCGGTCGGGCTGACGACCAGGCGGGCCCCGCCCCGCCATCCGATGGCGACGTCGTCGGGGAGCGCGGCGAGTACCTCGTCGAGTCCCTGCGGCGCCATCGGAGTGCTGCTCATCGCGCATTTATCGGCAGGGTATGGGTAGGTCTTTAGACCTACGTGTGGGCCGAATGGCCCACTCCCATAACCCTCGGGGGTGAGGGACGTGGTGGGGCGCTCAGGAGAAGGCGGAGATGCCGGTGATGGCCTGGCCCAACACCAGTTGGTGGATCTCGTTGGTGCCCTCGTAGGTGTAGACCGACTCGAGGTTGTTCATGTGGCGGATCACCGGGTAGTCGAGGGTGATGCCGTTGGCGCCGAGCACCGAGCGCGCTTCGCGAGCGACCCACAGCGCCTCGCGCACGTTGTCCATCTTTCCGAAGCTGACCTGGGCCGACGAGAGCCTGCCCTCGTCCTTCATGCGGCCGAGATGGAGCGACACCAGTCCGGCCTTGTTGACCCGCACCATCATCTCGACCAGCTTGCGTTGGGTGAGTTGGAACGAGGCGATGGGCTTGCCGAACTGGATGCGCTCGAGGGCATAGGCCAACGCGGCCTCGTAGCAGGCCCGGGCGGCCCCGGTCGCGCCCCACAAGATGCCGTAGCGGGCCTCGTTGAGACACGACAGC
>DHIQ01000126.1:0-267 GCA_002403895.1 Candidatus Neomicrothrix sp. UBA4742 | reverse complement strand
CTCGTTGAGACACGACAGCGGGCCGCGCATGGACGACACCTCGGGCAGGCGCAGGGAGTCCGGCAGGCGGACGTCGGTGAGGACGAGCTCCGAGGTGATGGAGGCGCGCAACGACAGCTTGCGGTGGATGTCGTTGGCCACGAAGCCGGGGGTATCGGTGGGGACGATGAAGCCGTGGATCGGCCCCGGCCCACCGTCGTCGGCCTCGGCTCGGGCCCAGACCACGGCCACGTCGGCCACGCCCCCGTTGGTGATCCACATCTTGGT
>DHIQ01000120.1 GCA_002403895.1 Candidatus Neomicrothrix sp. UBA4742 | reverse complement strand
AGCCATCACTCCAGGCTACGAGCCGCCTCGCCCGATCTTGTGGCATGTGGCCGCGATGCACTGGCCCTCAGACGGCACCGGTACCCTCGCCGGTGGTGTCAACCACGTCGAACCCGCCCGCGTTGGTCACCGGTGTCGGACGCGCGCGACCGCCGCTGTTCAAACACCCCGGACGCGTCGCGATCGTGGTCCTCGCGTTGATCGCGGCGGTGAACCTCGCCGTCTTCGTCCTCGCCCGATCCGACACCTCCCGTGAGACCAGCACCGGGCTCCCGGTCGACATCGTGAGCTTGCAGCCGAGACCAGGCGAGCTCATCCGGCCCCAGGACACCGTCACCGCGCAGGTGCGCACCAGCCTCACCGGGGTCCTCGTCCTGGATGGCCAAGAGATCCCCGAGGACCAGACCGACCGCGTTCCCGAGCTGGGCGAGATCAGCTTCCGGCCCGGTGCCGGGAAGGACCTGCGCCAGTTCCCGCCGGGAACGCACACCCTGGTCGTGAAGTACTGGCTCCAGGGCAAGCCCCGCCCGGCGCATCCGGCCGCGTTCGCGTGGACGTTCCGGGTCGGCGCCTGACCGTTAGGCGACGGCCAGCACCGCCGCGCCCCGGATGTCGTCGTGGGCGATGGCGATGAGCGCGTCCGCCGCGTCCTCGAGCGCGTACCGCTCGACCTCGGCCCGGATGCCGGCCTCCGCGGCCAGCGCCATGAACTCGTCCGCGTCGCGCCTCGTCATGTTGGCCACCGACCGCAGCGTCCGCTCGCGCCAGAGCAGCGAGTAGTCGAACGTGGGGATCGGGGACATGTGGATGCCGGCCAGGCTGACCACCCCACCCGGCCGGACGAGCTGCAACGCGACCGGGACGAGCTCTCCGGCAGGGGCGAACACCACCACCCGGTCGCAGGCGCCCGGCGGGAGCTCCGACGCGTCACCAACCCAGGAGGCACCCAGCTCGCGAGCCAAGTCGTGGTGGCGTTCGCCGCGAGTCAGGACCACGACGTCGCATCCCCAGTAGGTCAGGACCTGCATCACGAGATGCGCCGACGCCCCGAACCCCATCAGCCCGACGCGGTCGCCGGGCTGCACCTCGGCGCGTCGCAGGGCGCGGTACCCGATCACTCCGGCACAGAGGAGCGGCGCCGCTTCGAGGTCGGAGAGCCGGTCGGGGACCCGGATCGCGAATCCCTCGGGCACCGTGAGCGCTTCGGCGTACCCGCCGTCGGCGGTCCAGCCGGTGAAGCGGGCCCGCTCGCAGAGGTTCTCCTCGCCCCGCCGGCAGTACGGACAGACTCCGCACGTCTGGTGCAGCCAGGCCACCCCGACCCGGTCGCCGAGGCGCAACCGCGTGCAGCCCTCCCCGAGCGCGTCGACCGTGCCGACGACTTGATGCCCGGGGATGATCGGCAGCACCGGCAGCTCGAGATCACCCTCGATGACGTGCAGGTCGGTCCGACAACATCCACACGTGTGCACGCGAACCCGCGCTTCGCCGTCCCCGGGTGTGGGAATCGGCCGGTCCTCCCACGCGAGGGGGCGCTGCTCCGCTCGGTTCGGCGCGTGGAGGACCTGCGCTCTCACCGGCCGGCCCTGGCACCGGTCGGGCTCACGAGACCGCGAACGTCGCCTCGCCCTTGATCGCCGCCCCACCACTCTCCTGGCGGGTGACGATGAGCTCGAGATCGACGCGCCGCTCGCCGTCCTCTTCGTACCGGCGTCGGACGGTCGCCTCGCACGCGAGGTGGTCGCCGGGCCAGACCTGCTCGCGGAACTGCACCGCGAATCGTCGGACGTTCTCGGCACCGAGCCAATCGGTGCAGTAGCAGCCGAGGATCCCGGCTTGCAGCATCCCGACGGAGAACACCGACGGGTACCCCGCCGACTTCGCGAACTCTTCGTCGTGATGAATCGGGTTGAAGTCTCCGGATGCACCCTGGTAGCGAACGAAGTCGGTTCGGGTCAGCGGCCCGAACTCGCGTCGGGGTGCAGCCGCGCCTTCCTGAAGGTCGTCCCAGGTCACGCCCATGTCACGATCCCTTCGTGGGTGCTTGACCGGTCTCGATCGCGGTCGAACGAGCCTCGGCCACCAGACGGCCTTCCGGGTCGCGAAACTCGGTGACGGTCTCGACGAACGTCATCGTGCCGCCCCGCTTGCCTTCCTTCTCGTAGATCTTGTCGACCCGGGTCTGGAACGTCAGGTCCGTCCCCGCGTGCGGTGGGGGCCCGTGGAAGACGTACTCCTGGCCGCCGTGCAGCAGGCGGCGAAGGTCGATGTCGAGCTGGGCGAGCGGCGACGTGCCCGATCCCATCCAGAAGTTCACGGTGGTCAAGAACGTCGGCGGCACGGGTGGGGTCGCGTCGTCGACGTACGCCGGATCGGCGCTCTGGCAGGCCTTGGCGAACTCGCGGATCTTGCCCCGCTCGAGCGGCATCGTCGCCGGCTGGTCGGTCAGCCCGACTTTGGACTTGTCAACCATCAGGTGGCTCCTTCTCTTCTGGTGGGCCGTGCTCCAAGAGTTGCACGAAACCGTCCTCGTCGAGGGTGGGTACGCCGAGGCTCTCGGCCTTCGCGAGCTTCGTGCCCGGGCTCTCGCCCACGATCACCCAACTGGTCTTCTTCGACACGCTGGACGTCACCTTCCCGCCGCGGGCCTCGATGGCCGCTTGGGCTTCGTCGCGCGTGAGGTGCTCGAGCCCGCCGGTGATGACCAATGACCGGCCCACCAGGGTCAATTCCTCCTCGGGGAGCTCGACCGTTCCGCTCGGCGCGGTCAGGTCGACGCCGGCCTGCCGCAGCTTCTCGACGACGTCCCGGTTGCGGGGGACGGCGAAGAACTGAGCCACGCTCTCGGCGATGACCGGGCCGACCCCGTCGACCGCCGTGAGCTCGTCCACCGAAGCCCGCTCGACCCGTCCGAGATCGCCGAGGGAGCGAGCGACGGCCTGCGCCGCGGCCGGACCGAGGTGCCGGACCCCGAGGCCCACGAGCACGCGGGCCAGGCCCTGCGACTTCGACGCCTCAATCGACGCCACCAGGTTCTCGGCCGACTTCTGACCGATGCGCTCGAGCGGGACGAGCTGCTCGACGGTCAAGGAGTAGATATCACCGGCATC
>DHIQ01000243.1 GCA_002403895.1 Candidatus Neomicrothrix sp. UBA4742 | reverse complement strand
GTGGTGGGCTGGCCGCACCGCTCGCAGGCCTGGAGCCGTTCCGCGCCCGTATCGTCCCGGAACCGCTCGGCGGCCCGGTCGAGGTATCCGAGGAAGAAGGCGGCCTTCGTGCCCGGGGCGCCCTTCTCGAGCTGGTTCATGGCGTCCTTGTACCGGAGCTGGGTGTTGCCCGCCACCAGCGGGCACTCCTCCACCACGTAGTCGATGCCCCGGAGGAATGCGTACGCGGCCGTCTCCCGCTCGCTCAGCCGATGCAGTGGCTTCACCTTCTTCACCATGCCCTCGCGGGCGGGGAGCGCTGGATGCTGCCGGGCGATGTACTCCGTCTGCCACCGCAGCGTGTTCCCGAGCAGGGTGGCGGCCTCGTCGTCCAGGTTGTGGCCGGTGGCCACCACGTCGAACCCGTGGTCCAGGGCCACCCGGTTGAACACGTACCGCTTCGACAGGCCGCAGACCCCGCACGTCGAACGCGACCCCTTCGCCCCGGCCGTCGGGATGTCGAAGCCGTACTCGCCTCGCAGGTCGACGTGGATCAGCTCGGCGCCTCGAACGTCGGCGAACCGGTGCGCCACCTCGCCGCTTCGGTCCGAGTACCCCCCGATCCCCAGCCCGAGATACATGCCCGTCGCGCGGTACCCGGCTTCCAGCAGGATGTCCCACAGCGCCAGGGAGTCCTTCCCGCCCGACACGGCAACCAGGATCCGGTCCTCCCGCGCGAACATGTCGAACGCACCGACGGCGCGTTCGACCTGGGTCCGCACGTGGCGCTCGAAGCAGGGCTGGCAGAAGGCGGCGTGATGGCGGCGGACCTCGATGACGGCCGGGGCGCGGCACCGCAGGCACCCCATCGGGGTCCGCGGGCCCGCCCCGCCGGAGATGACCGGCCGAACCTCGATCTCGTCGTCCTCACCGACCGCCTGCTCGCGGGTGAGGAGCGTCCGGTCGCGGATCACCAGGACGGTGTCGGGATCGATCGAGAGCTCGTCCAGCAGTTCGCTGACGCGCCGGCGGCCGGGAACGTCGACCACACGGTCCGGATTTCGGAGTCTCACCCGCATATGCGGACAGGCTACCTCACGGGGAAGCGGGACTTGCCCCCGGGTCAGGGCAGCGGGCGGACCCCCAGCGTGACCGTGTAGGTCTCGTGGAATCGACCGCTCAGTAGGTGGCGGCCCACGCCACCAGATCGACGACCTCGGGCGGACCGGGCCGGAGCCGCACGGCTGCCAAGTGGGCCAGGTTCGTGGAGTGGAAGACCGAAAGCCCGCCTCCCCTGCCCACCAAGAGCGCGGCCACCAGCGGCGCCTCGTGGCTCACCCCCAGCACCAGGCCGTCGGGGTGGAGGCGCTCCCCTTCTGCCGCCCACGCCAGCACCCCCGCGCCGCACCGCTCAAGCGAGTCCTGGTCAGGAACGGTGGGCGGGCTGGTCCCGTAGGCCGCCAGGAGCGCGGGGTCGCGATCGCGGATCCGGCTCCACGGTATGCCCTGCCACCGAACCCAGAACGACCACTCGAGCAGCCGATCGTCCAGGATCACCTCCAGGCCGTGCGGGCGGGCCAGGATCTCCGCGGTCTCCCGGGCCCGGTCGAGCGGACTGGCGTACACCGCCGTGACGGGCGCCCCCGCCAGCAGCTCGGACAGCGCTTCGACGTCAAGGCGACCCTCTTCGGACAGGTGGAAGTCCGGAAGGCGGGCGTAGACGAGGCCTTCGGGGTTCGCCACCCGGGAATGCCGCATGCCGATGATCACCGCGCGGCGGCCGAGGATCGAACCGTCACCGGGGCGACGAGGAGGACAGGAACAGCAGGACGTTCACGACGCTCAGGGCGATGCCCGTGAGCAGCATGGCCCGGGCCTTGCGCCCGTCCCGGTCCCGCACACCGAAGTACGCGATCACGCCCCCCAGCAGCGCGAACACGATCGGCAGGACCCACCACCAGCCGGATACGCGCCGGACGGGCCGTTCCTCACGGGCCCCGCCCGGACCGCCAACGGCCCCAGCACCGACCGTTCCGGAGCCTCTCTCGCCCGGCCCCACCGAGACCGGCACGAAGGTCTGCTCGATCTGCCGGTACGTGAGCCACGCGTCCCGCCAGCCCTCGTCCGTGCGCGGGAACGTCTGGATCGGCGCGCCTGGGGCCTGCCGGTCCCAGATACCGAAGAACGTCGGGCCGTACCCGAGGAGGTACCGCGAGCCGGAATGGCTGAACTGGAGGGCGCCGTCGCCGACCGCCCGTTGTGTCGGCACCGGCGCCGGAGGCAGCGGAGCGTCGGAGGGTACCGCGCTCAGGTCCGTCTGGCAGAACGGGCATCGGACCGAATCCTCCGGGATCTGTTCCGCACAGAACGGGCATCGCTTCGTCGCGTCCATACCTCGAACAGCCTAATGGCTCCGGCGTTCGAGGCTGGCGCCGGGCTCAGGCCCCCGGCCAGGTCTTCAGCGGGATCCCCGGAACCGGCTGGCGGACGGGCGGCTCACCGTCCAGCCGGCGTACGTACGCCTCGACGACGTAGGCCCGGCATCCCTCCATCGCGTGGCCGCCGGTGCACGAGCCATCCCTGCCCGACACCGTGAGGTGCAGATGGAGGAACGGCACCCCGTCCTCCCGCATGGATACGTTGCCAAGCCCGGCGGCGATCTCCACGTGACCGGTGCGGGCCACGACGTAGTCGGCGAGCTCTTCGTCGAAGTACCCGAGCACGGCCTCGTCGAGCCCGCCGATCAACTGCACCGTGGCGGCCCGGATGCCGAGCTCCGCCACCGCCTGGTTCAGGCCCTCCACCACGTCTTCGCCACGGGCCAGGGCGCCGAACGCGGCCTTCCCGTCATCCGAGGGATAGGTCTTCACCCTCGCCCCCTACGTCGAGGCAGAGATGGCGAACGTCCCCTTCACCTCGATCGTCTTGCCGGCGGACGATTCGACGCCCGTGCAGCTGAGGTTGCCCTTCATCCCGCTGGACCCGAAAGAGGCGACGTGGATGACGCAGTCGCCGGGAGCCCCCGCGTTGGATTGGAACGATTCCGTCGTGGGGCTGTTGGCGCCGCTGAGGATGATATCGACGATGTTCTGCCGGAAGCCACCCGTCAGGTTGTCGCCACGATGAGGGCCCACCAGCCTGATCTTGAGTTCGAGACCGTTCCCGGTCCAATCCCCGCTGAGGAGCGGCAGGCCCTGGTCGATCCCCTGGGCGGTGAAGCTCTTCTGGGTCAACGTGCCGGTGGCCGAGAGGTCGCCGGTGACGGTCAGCTTGGCCTCCTTGTCCTGCGGGCGGACGACGACCACGTTCGCCTTCTTCTTCCCCCCGCCGAACACCACGATGGCCACGATCGCGATCGCCACGACGCCGGCGGCGATCGCCCAGGCGATCCAGCGTCGCCGCTTCGGGCCTTCGACGTGCGGTGGGACCATCCAGCTGGGCACGAAGTCCGCCGCCGCGGGGTCGAGCTCCAGGTACCGCTGCCAGCCGGCCACCCGCCCCTCCTGGCTGGTGTCGAAGCGTTCGAGCGGCTTCTCCCCCGGCGCCATCTCGTCCCAGATCCCGTAGAAGTCGGGCCCGAAGCCGAACACGTACCGGCTGCCGGAATGGATGATGCCGAGCCGCTGCTCGCCCAGGGACTTCGTGCCTCCGGACGTCGTCGTCGCCGCTTCCCCTGAACCGCTCACTCGGACCTCCTCGGCGCCCACGGGTTGGGGCTGTCCCGTCAGTATCAAACGGCGGGCCCCGACGCGCTGTCAAGCTCGCGACAGCGACGGTTGCGCAGGTCAGCGCCGCCGTCGGAAACTCAGGGCCGATGCCCTCCGCCCGAACGCCTGCCCGAACGCTCAGGTCGGCGGCCGCCTTCGTCGACCGGTCCGGAGTCGCGCTGGTCTTCCCGAAGGAGGACGTGGTCCTGCCGTCGCTGTGGGAGGCCGTGGCCGGGCCCCGCCCGGTCGAATGGGCGGTCCGCGACGAGGACGGGGTGTTCGTCTCGTTCACCCCGCAGATGGACCGGGTGTGGGCGTGGAAGGACGAACTCCCCGGGCGCGGCCTCACGGTGGCCGGCAAGCACGTGGCGGGACGGCTCTCGCTGGTCTCGTTCGGCCTGATCGGCTCGTTGTACGCCCTGACGGGCCGGCCGGGCGGGCCGGAGGACTTCCGCTCGGTCGAGGATCTGTCGCCCCTGGAGCGCGACGTGGCCGAGGCCGTCCTGCAGGATGGGGTCAGCACCGCGCCGGAACTCCACCGGGCGCTGGAGACCCCGGACCGGAAGCGGGTCAAGGCTGCGGTCGAATCGCTGGAGCGGATGCTGGTGCTCACCCGGGCCGGGTCGCGCGAGCAGGACCAGGGCTGGCCGGCCGGTGCCTACGATCTGCTGGCACGGCGCTGCTCGGTCCATCTGGTCGACCTGCCGTCACCGGAGGAAGCCCGGCGGCGGATCGTCGCGAAGCTCCTGAACTCCGCCCGAGAGCTCTCGGCTGCCGACGTCACGGGCGCGCTGGGATGGCGGAAGACCGAGGCCGTTGGGGCGCTTGAGGACCTGGCGGACGCGGGGGTGGCTTCGACCCAGGACGAGGAGGGGTACCGGCTGTGGGTGGCCCCGGGTCGAAGCTCGTGATCTGTCGCCCAAGAATGGTGGCTGCCGCGGGCGCGACCTGAGCGGTTGAATTGTCGGAGGCGCGCTCGTGAGCACGTGGCGCGCGAGCACCAGAACGGGCATCATGGCGCGATGTCGGGGCCAGGACGCGCATCGCGTCGTGGCCTTTGGCCGACGAGGGCGGTTCATCGTGAAGCTCGCTGGTCCGGTCCTGCCCGTCGCCGCCGACGCTGATATCGACGCGATCGCTGAGGTGATGCGGGCGTCGGTGCTCGAGCTGTTCCCGCAGTTCTATGACGAGCGTCAGACGGCCAGCGCGGCGGTGCATGTCGCCCACGTCGACCCAACGCTGATCTCCGACGGCACGTACTTCGTCCACGATGTCGGCGGCGAGATCGTCGGGTGCGGAGGCTGGAGCCGCCGAGGCCGGCTCTACGTCGGTTCGGGCGACCACGAAGGCGACGACCGCTTCCTCGACCCCCGCACCGAGGCGGCCCACATACGGGCGATGTTCATACGCCCCGATTGGACCCGGCGGGGGCTCGGCAGGGCGATCCTCGAAGCCGGCCACGACGCCGCGCGCTCCGAGGGGTTCCAGCGGCTTGACCTGGGGGCGACGCTGCCCGGCGTCCCGCTGTATCGCGCCTTCGGCTTTCACGAGGTCGAGCGGTTCGTGGTCACCATGCCCGACGGCGCGACCCTCGAGGGGGTCACGATGGAACGGCCCATCGACCCTCTCTGAGCTGACCGCCGACACGCGACAGATCTGTCGTCGGCTCGTCGTAACGGCCCACCGTGCCGTTCGCGCCCGATCGGCAAGGAGGTCCAGATTCCACTAGAGTCCGGTATTGCATTCGGGGCTATCGGGGTCCTGACTGAGATGGCGGGGAGGTCGGCATGCACGCGCTTCTAGTCAGCGTAACCATTGAGCCTGGCCACGATGAAGATGCCCAGGCACAACTTGATGGCACCGTCGTCCCGATGGTGAAGCAGGCGCCGGGAGTGATCTCGGGGTACTGGATGCGTTCGAGCGATGGCCAGAACGGTACCTCAGTGGTGCTGTTCGAGAACGAGGAAGCCGCGGGAGCGGCTGCGGATATGATCCCGAACCAGCCTCGACCGGATTTCATCACCTTCAGCTCGGTCGAGGTGCGCGAGGTCGTGGCGCACTTCTGACACGACCGATCGCCGCAAGCGGCCAGTGGCGGATATCCGAGAGGCCGACCTGCCTGCGGACCTGGACGCCGTTGGGCGCTTGTGGCTCGAGTACCTCACCTGGGGCAACGACGGACTCGAGTCGAGGTACGGTTTTCGGCTTCCGGTCCGGGAGGCCGTGGAGCATGACCTCGCAAGCACGGCCAAGTTCCAGCCGCCCGACGGTCGCCTCCTCTTGGCCTTCGAGGGGGACGCGGCCGTGGGCACGGCGTGCATGCGGAGGATCGGGCCCGACACGGCTGAGATCAAGCGGATGTACGTCCAACCGTCCCATCGTGGCGCCGGCGTGGGTCGGGCGTTGCTCGACCAGCTGCTCGCAGCTGCCCGGCTCTCCGGATACGAGCGTGTCAGGCTCGACAGCCCGGACTTCATGACGGCCGCCCACGGCCTGTATCGCGCCAGTGGGTTCATGGACATCGGGCCGTATCCCGAGAGCGAGATCCCGACGAGTACAAGGCTCATTGGGTGTTCATGGAGCGAACTCTCACGTGACAGTCCGAGGCCTAGTCAGACACCCTGCGGCGGGGCTAGTGTCCTGCTCAGGCAACTTGCGACAAAGGGGAAGAGATGCTCAACGACTTCAAGGCGTTCCTACTTCGAGGCAACGTCGTCGACCTGGCCATCGCGGTGGTCATCGGCGTGGCGTTCGGCAGCGTGGTGACCGCGCTGGTCAAGGACCTCCTCACCCCGTTGATCGCCGCCATCTTCGGATCGCACGACTTCGGCACGCTCACCTTCACCATCCACAAGAGCACGTTCCTGTACGGCGACTTCATCAACTTCGTCATCAGCTTCATCACCATCGCAGCCGTGGTCTTCTTCTTCGTGGTCAAGCCCATCAACGCATTGATCGCCCGCAGGACGGAGCCCGAGGTCGAGTCGACCACGCGTGAGTGCCCCGAATGCCTGAGCAGCATCCCCAGAGCAGCGCGGCGCTGCGCGTTCTGCACGGCGGAGGTCGCCCCGGCAGCCTGACGCCCCCGCGTGGGCTTGGGAGGAGTGGACGGAGGAGAAAGCGCTCTGACCTGACCTGCGGTTTCCCGGTGGCCCATCCCCCTCCATGACAGCCCGTAACAGGGGGTTTGTCTTGCGATGTGTTGCATGAAGGGAACGCCGTTTTCGCGTCAAGATGTTCTTGTCATGGCACTCCTATGCATGACGCGCCTCATGGTAGGGTCGGTCCCATGAATCCTCTGCGCCGGCTGCGTCGTCGTTGGCGTCGATGGCGTCGGCAGAGTAAGCGTCCCTGGCAGGATCAGGGAGGGCAACCGAAACCCCCCTCGTAAGAAGACCTCCTGGGCGTTTGGCTCTACCCCCCAAGGTTCGCTGAACGCTCAGGAGCTTTGCCTGACTGAGCGTTCCCTTAGGCGGAGCGGTCGCTGGCGACCACTCTCCGCGCAAACGGAAGCCTTGACCGTTGGAAGGGGAGCCGCGAGCGGATGAGCGTTCCGGAGCTGAGGTCCCTTGAGCTGGAGCTGGGCGACCGCGTCCTGGCCGGCATCCTCACAGAGAGCGCCGACACGTCCCAGGCGTTTTCGGCGCTGTTCGACCGGTGGGTTGCCGCCTCGCGGCGGGCAGGCCGAAAGCCGACGCTCCACCCCAAGAGGAGGGGCCGTCCGACCAAGTGCCCGCGGGGCCATCCGTTCGACGAGGCCAACACATACAGCCGCAAGAACGGGACCCGATATTGCCTGAGGTACGCGGCCGAAGACCAACGGCGGAGGCGGGCGAAGAGTCGTCAGCCTCGGGGCGACTAGCCTCTTCGCCTAGACGCCCTCGACCTGGCGGGCAAGCGAAGGATTCCGTGGATCAGATGCTGGAGCAGCCCTTCGCATCATGCGAGACGAAGGCGGAGCCCTGAGGAGGCTTAGCTCTCTGACTCACTCAGCGCGCCCCATCGACCCAAGCGCAGGATGTCTCGGCCTCGAGGCCGAACCCTTCCACGTATCGCACCGGGCGACACAACGTGGAAGGAGGGTCCCGTGGTGTCTCAGTTTGACCCGTAGGTGGTCAGCGACGGCTAGATTGAGTGGCCGATGCCCCGTCCTGAGACGCGAGCGACAATCGAACTCCGGGCACGCCTGATCCAGCTACGAGCGTTCCGACCGGAGGAAGTCGATGCCGCCTGGCGAGGGCTTGCCCTTCAGGATGAATCGGCACACCCGCGGTTGAGGTCGGAGGATCGTGGGCCGCAACCCTCCGAGCGATTCCGGCGAGGATTGGATCGCTCCGGGATATTGTGGCGCGGATGCCTCGACCTGGCGATCGACCGTAAGGGGCGGCTCATCGGCCAGATTCAAGCTCGGACCAGACCGAAGCAGACGTTGCCGCCGGGCGTGTTCGAGATCGGCGTCGTCCTGTACCGCCAGCGAGATCGCGGCAAGCGATACGGGAGGGAAGCCGTCGAGCTGCTCACCACGTGGCTCTTCGCGGCAGGGGGAGCCGATCGGGTCCAGGCCACCACGGAAGCTGCCAATACTCCGATGCGCATCCTGCTCGAACAGCTAGGATTTCGCCTGGAAGGGATCTTGCGGGCGTTCGGCACACTCAGCGATGGCACCCGGCCCGATGGTGCCCTCTATGCGGTCGTCAAACCCGACTGGGTGGATCGGCCCGGTGTCCCAACGTCAAGCTGAGACACCACCGAACGTCCGGCACGCTCTCCGGTCTGAGCGGTGCCCCTGGCACCCCACCGGCACCGTCTGGCTCCTGAAGTTCGGCTGGAATCCGAGCCGGTGGGAGATCCAACGAACTGCTGCATGATGCCCAGGGAACGAGCGAAGTGCAAAGTCAACTGGGAGTTGGTCGGGTTGGTGCTCGCAATCAAGGGTCGCGATGCGTTCCTTCGGCTTAAGACTGAGGGCCCTCCCCTTCACCCATTGAGCAGGATGGTGTCCAGGCAGCAGGGAGCCCTCCGAGCGACGCATTCGAAAGTCCCTTCGCCGGCTCCCGAGGGCGGCTCGCCGTGAACTGCTCCTCTGTTCGACCGACGTCTGACAGTCCTTTGGCCGCGACTACTTTCCCCGCTTCTCCCGGGTCTAGTGTTCGGCCAAGAGGAGGCGTCATAGGAGGGAGGAACGGATATGCCGCAGAGCAACTGGCGTTGGTGTAATAACTGCCAGAGCCTCTGGTTCGCGGGTCATTCCACCCAAGGGGTCTGTCCAGCCGGCGGGTCGCATATCCAGAGCGGGAGTGGCGATTACAGCCTCGACACGTCCGCGGGCGCGAACGAACAGAGCGATTGGCGATGGTGCAGCAAGTGCGAAAGCCTTTGGTTCGCGGGGAACGCCACGCAGGGACATTGCCCCGCCGGGGGAGGACATACCAAGCAAGGCAGCGGAGACTACAGTCTCCATCTGCCCGCGATCTCCGGGCAACAAAGCAACTGGCGATGGCGCATGCACTGTCAGGGGTTCTTCTTCAACGGAAGCCACACGACGGGCAGCTGCCCCGCTCTCAAGGGACGACACAACTACACAGGTAGCGGGGACTACAGTCTCGCGCAGGTTTGACGTCACGCCTTAGGTCGAGGAACCGACAAGGGTATCCGGATCCGCGGAATGTTTCGGCTCGCTCGCCGCTCGTTGGGAGATCACGACCTCGGTCCACGACGACCCTCGTGCCGAGACCCACGGAGCGAGCCCGGTTTCTGCCTCGATTCACCGCAGGAGCCAACACCAGCCGCGATCCGAGCAGCGATGCGGACTGGACGGCGTCCGCATCGCCCGCGGGAAGGTCAAGCGAGAGCACGTCGGGTGAGGTCTCGGAGGCGGCGGACGGCAGAAGTCGCGGCAGAAGTCCCATCCGTCCGGCAATGCGGATTGGGCTTACGGGCCGGTGGCATGATGTGGGACGGACAGCTCCCATTCGAGCCGCCCTCGCGGGCCAGAAGCTCGGGAGTCCGGTCCTTCCCCCTCACCGGATAACCCCATATCGGGGCGTCCTGAGCGAGGCCCCCGGTCTGACCCTCTCCGGCCGGGGGCCTTCGCGCTCCCCAGCTCGGCTAGAAGGGAATGCCCCCTGGGGGTCCGATCCGCCCCATGTGAAGAGAGGGGCTCACTCCCTGCCGTGCCTGGGGATGGGGATTCTTGAGTGCCCGAGGGGGCAACCATGGGGAAGGCTCGTTCCCAACCCCCTACCGCTAGCCTGGAGAGCCTCCCTCACGCCGAGCACCCTTCAGCTTGTCCACGATGGCCTTCCGGCCCGGGTCTGCGGGTTCCGTTCCCTCCGCCCAGTCCGAGAGGGCAAGGGCGCTGTCGGCCACCTCGGCCAGTCGATCCACCCTGACGCGGTGGGACTTCGCGTGCATCTCGTCGAACTCGTCCTGCGTCACGTCTCCTCCTTGTAGCGCCGGGATGATGACGGTTTTCACTTGGTTGACTCGGAGGTCGCCGGGGCAGGAGTGCTTGTTCTCGTTCCACGACGGAAACTGCCGGTGAAAGCCCACCCCGTCCGAGGGACCCTCGAGGAGTGCCTTGCCCGGCACCCCGAGCTCCTGGCAGATGGCGATGATCTTGTCCAGCTGGGCCTGGGTCCAGGGAGTGTGATCTGGGTCGGCATTGTCCCAGGTCTCGATGCCGACGGTGAACGCATTCGCGGCGAACGCATGTCCGGTCTCCCTAGATGTATCGAGGTACTGCTCGGCATGGCCGTCCTCTGCGATGTAGATGTGCGACCCGATCCCCTTACCCGCGCTGCCCCCCTGCCAGAAGTCGAACAACGAGGTCGCTCGGGAGACTGCGGTGTGGAGCACCACGGCCTTCCGCTGGTCGCGGGGCCCGTCGTCGATCTTGGCGACGGGACGGTGGACACAGGACTTCAAGATGGTCACGTGAGCCTCCTGTGGCCGATGCAACTGCCGGTGAGCATGAACGCAGCGTTGGGATGTTTCATCCGATCCCCCCTCCCCCTTTTCTCCCCCC
>DHIQ01000036.1:5817-8961 GCA_002403895.1 Candidatus Neomicrothrix sp. UBA4742 | reverse complement strand
GACGCCCTTTTGCCCCCCTTCAACGCCCTCGGTCGCCCGGCGGGCGATATCCTCCAACGGCGAGTTGCGCTAGGGCGCGTCCAGGGCGGGGTTCTTGTCGAAGAAGCCGAGCGGTCGCAGCCCGAAGGTAAGGAAGTCCGTGGTCATCACCGGGTATTCCTCGACCGTCGGGATGTCCGGGATTAAGCTGACGGCCAGTTGAGTCGGGGAGCACCGCGGTGCGTCAGCGTGGGTGGAGACGATGATGAAACAGGAACTGCTCGCGGGAGTCCTGGCCGAGCTGACTGGATCGCTCAGCCCGGGCGTGGGCTCAACAGAGGAGGAGCTCGATCGAGCGCGCCGCCTGCTGGCGGGCGCACTCGCGGCGGGTCAGTCGGCGAAGTCGATCCGGTCGGACGGCCCTGGCGCCGCACCGCAGGCCGTCGCCGGTCAGCCACTGGCCGAGCTGGCGCCCGATCTGCAGCGACGGCTGACGGCCATCGCCCGGATGTCGGCTCGCCGGACCCCACCCGCGTCGGTCACGACCGCCTCACCGGCCATGGTGCAACTGCGGACGACACCATTTCGGAACAGCCTCGACCCGAGCCTTCCCGACTGGACACGCGGAATGGCAGTCGCCACATCGCTCGGGCCTTTCGTCGGGGCGACCGGGCTCCCGGTCTGGCTCGACCTCTTCAATCCGCTTCGTCAGCTCCGCCTGGTCCGCGGACCTGGTAATGACGTCGTGGCCGTGCTGCCAATTCGTGCCGGCCGGCTACCCTTCAAGCTCCAGACGCACTTCGCACTCGGATCCGGCTCGGTCTGGGTCGCGGCGCCCAAGCTGGCGGCGGCAAGCCCGCCCGGTAGCTTCGCGGGCTTCCGGATCAAGGGCGGCACCCTGGACCTGGACATGCCGGCTCGCGTCCAGGGCGGCGTGCTGCGCATGCCCGCGGGCGCCACCTGCACCCTGGCGGTGGACACGGACCCGCCGGCCGCGCCGGGACCGGTGGCAGGACCGGGAGTTGACGTGGGCGCCATGGCAGTGACCCTGCCGGCCAAGGTCAGCATTCGCTTCAAGCCGGCAGGCGGGGAGGTGACCGGTCTCAGTTCCTTCTCGGTCGACGTCTACGGCACTGCAGTCACCTGCGCTGAGGCCACGACTCCAGCGACCTACGAGCCGCTCACCCGAGAGCTCCTCGTCCCAGCCACGGCGAACCCCAACAGCTTCGGGGCGGCAACGCCGCAGTCCACGCTGTTCAACCCGGCGGGCGCCGCCCCGATCAAGTCGGCGGCGTGGGCCCTGCCCGTAGCGATGGCCGCGCCGGCTCAGCTCGGTCCAGCCGAGGGTGCCGGCGCCGTGCGCCTGGCGCTGGGCAGCGGACTGCAGATCTCGTGGAAGGGCTCCGGCCCCGCCGTCGCCCTGTCCAGCGTTGTCCTGGAGGCGACCCCGGTCAAGCTGGCCGTGCTGGGCACCCCGTCTACGAGTGTCTTAGCCCAGGAACTGAAGCTTTGGGACGAGGCGCCGGTCGCGGGCGCACCCCGGCGATCCTCCCTCGGATTCAGATCCGGTAAGGGCACCCCCGTTCTGTACTTCAGCCAGCCCGGACTCGAAGCCGTGATCGCCTCGGGCAGCGCCGTTGCCCACGTCGATCGACCCCTGCGGGCGGATGGGACCAGGTTCTCTGTGCGCGCGGAAACAGCCGTGTTGGCCGTCTACCAGGACCCGGCCGGAATCCATGCGCTGCTGGTCGGCACCTCGTCGCCCACCCAGCCGCTACCACTTGCGATGGCGCTGCAGAACGCGCTCTTCAAGGTGTTGCCGCCGGAGCACGTGGGACTGGTGGGAGGGCTCGACGCCGCCGGTGTGGTGACCGGGACGTTCGGCCTCAGCTTCCCCCTCCTGGGCCTTCTCCCCACGCTGCCCGATCCCTACGCGGCCAACTTCCCGACGCCGACAACGGCCGAGGACATCCGCCGCGGTTGGCTTAACTCATCGGTCGCGTGGACCGAGCCGGCCAAGCCGGCCCTGAGCTTCAGCCTGAAGCTCATCTCCAACCTCCAACCCGCCACCAGCCTGGCCGTCCAGGTCGCCCACCGCCGCGAGCTGTTCGGTCTCGCGCTGCTGGACGTCTCCGGAAATGCCGACCAGCTGGGCGTGGCCACAATGGGCCCGGGCTTCGACCTGGCCATCAGCGACTCCCAGCTGGCCATGACCGGCTCCAACCTGGCCGTCTTCGCCCTTCCCTCAATGTCCTGGGAGCCGATCTACACCGACCACCCGGAGCCGCCCGCGCCACCCGAGCCGCCGCCCAACCGCATGGGCCCGGACTTCACCACGGATGGGGTGCCAACGGTGGTCAGGGTGCCGACGGTGGCACTCGCGCCGATGGACCCAACGCCGCTGCTGACCGCCTACATTCGGGGGCGCGAGCAGGGGCTTCCCTATCAGGCACTCTTCAACCTCCCATTCGGCCTGATCGCCGGCCTCGACGTGCCTGCCTATAGGCGCCGCGACGGCATTCCGCTGGTGCTTGACCGGCCCGGCTTGATGGTGCTGAACCAGCCCAAGTTCTCCCACGGTCTTCGCGGTGGGATCCAGCTGACCCTCACGCCGCCGTTCTCACTTATCGTGCCGGCCGGCGCGCCCGACCCGGTTTTCCCCGGCTTCACGGCGGTCACGACCTATGCGGCCGAGATCATGGGCTTCGACGTCACCAAGATCTTCACGCCCAGCTTCCTGAACTCCGTACCACTGGCACGCATTGACCTGTCTGGCTACGGCGCCAGCACCTTCAGCGAGTGGCAGCAGCCGGTGAAGAAGACCGGGGTCAAAAAGGTCCAATTCGAGACCCTGGTGGGCCGGACACGCTACGAGGTGATCCAGGTCAAGAGCACGATCTTCCCCTGGCACATCCCGGTGGTGAGAACCATCACCATCGAGCGCCAGGCCGCTGGCTGGGTGCACCGACAAGACAGCGGCTGGCAGGCCGTGGCGCCAGGTGACCTCGACCTCTCCGACCTTGGCGTGATCAGCCAGAAGGGCGCAATCGACGGCGTGTTCAACGTGCGAAACATCGCCGACGTCGGCGGCCTCATCTCCAGCAAGACAACGCCCTCGATCGACTACCGCCAGGTCGTTTTCGACGGGGACTTCAAGATTGCCCA
>DHIQ01000036.1:0-5695 GCA_002403895.1 Candidatus Neomicrothrix sp. UBA4742 | reverse complement strand
GGGCTACCTTCAGCTGACGCCGGACCTGGTGCCGCCTGCTCCGCCGATCCCGGGCCCCAAGCTGCTGGCTGCGTTGGCGGACGTGATTGGCCAGAGTCCGGTCGGGGGCCCGGTGCTCGCAAGCGTCCAGATCGGCGATTCGGGCCCTGTGCTCAGGATCTCGCGGATCGACGCGACGCTGAACCAGGACCAGGTCCTGGTGGCTGCGCTTCGCGGCACGCCCGCATTGCCGGCCACCGGTTCATGGACCGTGGGCCGGCAGACAGGAACGCAGGCCCCGGTCGCGCTCGATCCCCATCAGCCCGTGCCGCTGGTCAGGAGCACCAGCGTCGACCCGCAGCACTGGCACCTCGCCGATCCCAGCGAGATCGGACGTCTCACCGCCCAGCAGGACTCCTACGGTCTGCTCCAAGCGACGGGCACGCAGAGATCGTTCTTCGCCAGTCCACGCGTCAACGCCCTGGCACCTGGCGAGTTCGACATCCAAAAACAGCCCCACCTGGCCGACGTCGGCGCCCTGCTCAACTCCACCGGCGCCTTCGCCGACATCGCCTCCACACTCGGCTTCAAGCCCGGGCAGAACTTGAAGCTGGACGGCGATGGTCTGGCTGTGCACCGCGACGTCGACTTCGCCGGCGTCCCGGCCAAGCCGCTGATCGACTTTGGCGCGGTGAAGATCCTTCTCGCCTACGACGCCCGGCCATTTGACAACAAGGCACAGGCCCCCAAGGCCGCCCTGGACATCAAGAAGGACGGATGGTCAGTCGACATCCAGAACGTCGCCCTAGTCCTCGTCACCCCCTATGGAGACGAAAAGGCACCGATCCTCTGGCTGGTGGGCGACCTCCACGCCGACCAGGGCACCGCCCCCACCTTCAGCAACCTCACAGTCCGCTACGGCGGCAAGCTCGACCCGGTCCAAAACGTCTTCTCCAAGCTCTCCGAGCTGGCCAAGAACCTGCCCGGCGGTGCCGCAGCCGGCATCGATGTGCACTTCTCCGCCGGCAGGCTGACCGTGCGCGAGGTCTTCGCGCTGCCCAAGCTGCCGCTCGGGCTCGGCCAGGTCACCGACGTGGCGCTGGACCTGGGCATGACGCTCGGGCTAGCCCCCAAGTCGCTCGAGTTCACGGCCGGCATCGGCAGCCAGGAGAAGCCCTTCCACTGGCTTGTCTCGCCACTGTCGGGCACTGGCGCCGTCGAGGTCGGGGTGCGCGACGGCGACCCCACGATCATGATCGAGGGCGGGCTGGGCGTCGGGCTCTCGATCGACGTCGGCATCGCCTCGGGCGCGGCTTCGGTGGTGATCGCGCTTCAGGTCGACAACAAGACGGGCGTCTTCATCATCCGGGCCATCCTCGTCGCCAACGCTTCCGTGGATGTGCTGGGCGGCCTGGTCAGCGCGTCCCTAACGATGAGCGCCGCCCTGGGACTGGTCCCGGACTTCCCCTTTCCGCCGCCTCCCATCATGACCCAGATCACGCTGCTGGCCGCGGTCGGCGTGGGCATCCACCTCACCGTCGGCTGGCTGGTGCACGTCGACTTCGATGGCTACTGGCAGTTCACGCAGACTCTCAAGTCACCCATCACCCTGTGAGGAGCCGACCATGCTGACCGACCTCCGGCTGAGCGTCATGGCCTTCCCGCAGCGCTGGGATGGCGGCAACCTCACCCTGCGCGTGCTTCTGCTGCCCGGCGGCGACCCGCTCGCGCCCTTGGGCACGAAGCCCGGCAACCCGCCTTTTGCTGGCGCGACGTTGAACCTCAGGGCCAACCTGATCAGCGGCCTTGACGCGCTGCCCGCGCCTGACTCGCCGAGCACGCACTTCGCGTTCGCCAGCCCGGCCAGACCGGGTGCGGCCGCGCTCTTTACTCAGCTCGTCCAAGGGCTGACCGTCGTCAGCCGGCCGCGCAAGCCCATCGACCCTGGGCTGCGCATCCGCAAGTCGCTGCCGCCCAGCTACGTGCAGGCGTTTCCGTTCGAGCAACCCAGCAGGGACTTCATCACGGTGGGCGATTTCGGATGCGTGCTGATGGATCAGCCCATCGAGACGACAATCCCGCCTCCCCCGACCAACGAGATCCAGTGGGGCGAGGTGATCTCGCTGGCCCTGCGGCAGCCCGAGCTCGCCCGCCGCCTGGGCATGCTCTACGAAGACACCTTCCCGATCGCTCCCCCGCTGCTCGGCGGGGGCGGCTGGATCTACCTGGACCTCGATCCCGCCCAGGCCAACCCCGAATGGAACGACAATCCCGACTCCATCCGCAGCTACGCGGCCCGCCTGCCGGCGCTGACGGCCGGCCGCCAGCTCTTTGCGGCGGCGCTGTTCCCGGTGATCAAGGCTGGCGGCGGTGGGAGCGCTTACGACGAACCCCAGGCTGAGGCTCAGACCTACGACGACGGCTACGCCAAGATCGTCCATGTCAACCAGCCGGAGACGGCGGACGCGGCCAGCGGCGAGCTGACCAAACTGGCACCGGCCACTGACGCCGGGATCCAGGTCGGATGGGACGACGAGCAGGTGGCGATCTGGCACAACCGCCAGCTGGACGCCGCGCGCCAGATCGACGCCGGCACGGCGGTGTCGGTCGAGTCGCCTCTGGGCGTGCTCGGCTACCGCATCGACGTGCAGGTGGATGGCGCCGGCGGCTGGAGGCCGCTAAACCAGGTCCAGGCCAAGCTCCGCTTCGGCGCCGAGGACGTGACGACCAGCTGGGAGGCGGTGCTCGAGCCGACCGCCGTCCGCGCGAACAAGGATGTCAAGGGCGACCCGTGGCTGCCGGTCTACTTCGCCCAGTGGCGGGGTGGTTCGCTGGCGGTCAGCGACGGCACCATCAACGGCCTGACGGGAGGCGACCCCACGCCTCCGCCCAGCGTCCTGCAGCCGCAGTTGCCGGCCGGGCTGCACCTGAGCTACGGACACTCGTACTCCTTCAGGGCACGGCTGGCCGACCTGACAGGGGGCGGGCCTCGCCTCGACGAAGCGCCGCGAACGCCGGCCCCCGCGCCGGTGGCGACCTGCGCCTTCAAGCGCTTCGTGCCACCCAAGGCCGCGCGTGTCGAGACCGACGCCGCGGCGCACGCGGATGGATCCATCACCACGATCAGCGCCTGGCGGCCGCTGCTGGGTTACCCGGAGTTCGCCTTCGCCGGCGTCACCAACCCCGGAGTGGCGGCGAAGCTGATCCAGCGCGTCAAAGACACCGGCGGCAAGGAGGTGGTCGGCGTTGCTGACCCCGACGTCTCGGCGCTGCACATCATGGTCGAGGCCAGGGTTCCGGCTCACGATGAGGACCCCGCCTACGATGGAGCCTACCGGCTGGTCTATGAGCTGGATCGGCCGTTCCCCGCCCTACCCGCCGATCTCACCCAGCCGGGCGCCTCGCTGGTGCTGAATCTGGCCTACCAGGACATGCCGGACGTGACCCTGGCCACAGTGAAGGCCATAGGGCCAGGACTCGGCCTCGAGGACCCATTGCCCATACCGCGCGCTCGCGACGTGCGCATCCGGCTCATCCCCTTCTGTGCCGACAAGCCGGCCTATTTCGGCAGCGATGCGGCCCGGCATGGCATCGCGGTGAACCTGGCCACCCGGCGCGAGGCGGAGGCCGAGCTCGCTGTCTTCGTACCCCAGCCCGACACGCGGGCGCTCAACGCGATCTTCCTGCAGCCGGACGAGGGACTGACTCGCCGCCTGGCCCAGCACCTGGGCCTGGCCGTTGAAGGCCTGACCTTCTCCGGGCCACTCGGCCGGCGCACGGTCTTCGGCGCCTCGCGCGCCCTGCGCCACACCTTGTCGGGCGACCACTCCAGCATCGAGTTCTCCGGCCGCGACCAGCTGCTCCATCACTGGCTGGCGGTCATCCGCCTGACCGTGCAGCGGGACTGGACGTGGGACGCGCTCGACGACCGCAGCTTTGAGGTGGTGCGCGACGGCCTTGCCGTAGGCAGCCTCGAGGTCCGGCAGACCGTCTCCGCTGGTGCGCTGGGCAATGTAAGCCAGGGCGCGGCGCCGGATCGCTCCCACACCGAACTGGTCTTCTTCGACGCCGTCGACCCCAACCCGCTGACCGGTTTCCCCGAGCCGCAGTCGCACACCTGGACGATCACTCCAGTCCTGAAGGGAGGGGCAGCAGTGGCGCCGCTCACCTATGCCATCACCCTTCCGATCGCCGTGGCGCCCACCCAGATGCCTCAACTCGCCTCGGCCGGTATCGCCCTGTCCGACTACCATGCAGCCCCCGACTACTCTTCGACCGAGGTCAGGCGCCGGGCGCTGTGGCTTGAGTTCGCGGAGCCGCCTGCCAATCCCCACGACGGCTTCTTCGCGCGAGTGCTCGCGTACGGGCCGGATCCGCTGCTGACCAATACCCTGCTGGCCGCGTACAACCCGGCCGTCGCGAATCCCCGTGAGCCCGATCTTCCCGTGGACCCCGAGCTGATCCGCGTCATCACACCGGGGCAGGCAGCCGACCGGGGCGGCCTCGACGCCATGGTCAGGCTGGAGGCTTCGCCAGGCTCTCAACGCCATTTCTTGATGCCACTGCCGGCTGGCATTACTTCCGAATCGCTGGAGCTGTTCGGGTTCTGGACCTACGAGCTGCGGGCCGGCCATTTGCACTGGTCGACCGCCCAGGCGTGCTTCGGACGCCAGCTGCGGGTCACTGGAGTGCAGCACCCCGTGCCGACGCTGACCTGCGCTCCCGTACGGCTGCCGCGGACCCGCAAGGACCCCGAGCGGATCGAGGTGGTGGCTCCGTTCGCCACCACCGTCCTGGACGGCCGACGGCTGACGGACCCATCTCGAGGCGACCCCACCACCGAGATCTGGGTGCTGCTTTACGCCCAGGTCGTGCAGGCCGACGGCTCATCTCGGCGCAATGTGCTGCTGGCGGAAGCCATTGCCCAAGCGCCGGCGTGGAACTTCAACCGCGCAGAACCGCCAGTGCTGACCCGCGATCTCAACGGGGTCGCGATGTTCGTCGTCGACGAGATCCAGCAGATTCTGAGGCGGCTGGCGCTGCCTCCCGGGTCTCCCCTCAGCGTGCTCGCTGTGGAGCTGCTGCGGGGTGGGCGCTTCCCCGGGGAGAACTACAAGTTCGACGGTCCGGCGCCGGGAGGCACGCCCCTGAGTGTCACCTTCAGCTCCCAAGGGGCGGCTGGCCGGCGGGGCGTCAACTCACCGCTCGGCGCCCAGCTGGGCTCGCGGCGGATCCTCCGGACCTCGCCACTGGTGCCGGTGCCGGCCGAGTGCCTGGTGCCGGGCTCGGGACCGGCGGTGGTGGTCATGGCCGGCCGGCGGGCGATGCTGAGCGCGATGGGTCGAAACCCCAGGTCCTGAAGGCCAATGATCATGGCGAGCTGAGCTGAGCTGAGCTGGTGATGCGGGAGAACGGCCCTGAGGGGTCTCGCTACCGAGAGCGCATGCACCTCCGCCCCCAGGGCGGACTTTGACAGCGGTTTGACAGCAGTTAGGGCGAACTTGGACGTACGACGGCGAACAGCCGCCGGCACCAAAAGGGTGGAGTTGTATTCGCGGCGAACCCCTGCGAACGACCGCGAACAGACGTTTCCCGAACTGTAAATCCGTCGCGAAAGATGTACGGTCTCGACTCCAGCCGGCGGAGCTAGGGTATAAGACTGAAGTAAGTCGGCCCGTGCCTGGATGAATCCGGCGTAGGGCGGCAATAGTCGGTC
>DHIQ01000103.1:5380-17619 GCA_002403895.1 Candidatus Neomicrothrix sp. UBA4742 | reverse complement strand
GGGTCATGGTAGTCGCCGGCCGACCCACCACGCCCCAAGGCGACTCTCTGACCGGCGTCCCCTCGCCGACTCACCGACTCGGCGGCGAGGCTGGCCTACACTCATCGCTCGCCAGCAGCGCTGGCGGTCGCGGATGCCGTTCTTCCCCTGTCCGCCGCTCTTCGGAGTCCCATCGTGTCGATCTCTTCGTCCTTCGCCCCTATCTTCCTGACAGCGGTGCCCATCGTCGGTCATCTCCGTGCTGCGACCAAGCTGGCCGGAATCGACGAGGAGTGGCCCGATTGACCGAGGTCGCTCATCCCGGCGGAGAGGTCGATGTCTCCAAGCACGTCCTGCGTGGCTCGGTCTGGTTCATCGCCGCCATCGGCCTGGGTGCCGTCGGAGGGTTCGCGTTCTGGTGGCTGGCCGCTCGTCTCCAACCGGCGACGATCGTGGGTCAGGCCAGCGCGCTCTTCACCGTCATCCTCTTCATCAGCTATCTGACCAGCCTCGGCCTCCCGGTGGCGGTCGCCAAGTACGGGTCGCTGGATCACCAGGTGACCCACACGCTGTGGTCGTGGGCGCTCGTGTTCACCACCGCGAGCTCGTTGATCGGTGCCCTCGGCTTCTTGTGGGTGGCGCCCACTGACCTGACCCAGGACCTGGGCTCTTTCGGGTCGTGGGGATTCCTCGCCCAGCTCCTGTTCCTGTTCACCATGGTCAACGGCATGGCCTTGGCCCTGCTGGTCGAGACCAGGTTGGTGACGCTGCGGGCGTGGGGATGGATGGTCGGGCGCGTCGCCTTGCTGGCCATCGGCCGCCTGCCGCTACTGCTCGTCGCCCCTTTGGCCTCCAGCGCCGTCGGCCTCGTTCTCCTCATGGCCGGCGCTCCCGCGCTGACGGGCCTGGTCGGCGTGGTGGCACTGCACTACGTCACACCCCAACCGCTCCGGCAGATGCGACCGCTGACCGAGCACGCTCGCCCGGCGTTTCGCTTTGCCACCGTGAATTGGCTCGGGATGCTCGCCGCCCAGGCCCCGCAGTTCACGGTTCCGTTGATCATCGCCGCTCAGGTCTCCTCTGTCGAGAACGCGGCGTTCTACCTGGCGTGGAGCATGACCACCGTGACGTTCCTCGTCCCCCAGACCGTCGGGCAGGTCGTCGTCTCCGAAGGAAGTCGGAAGGGCGGCACCCTCGATCATAAGGTGCGGTCCGGCTTCATGATCGCCCTTGGGGCGATGACGGTGCTGGCCCTGGGTGCGGTGGTGTTCTCGCCGCTGGCCACGACCATCTTCGGGCCCTCGTACGAGCTGACCGGAGAGATCCTGCCGGCGCTGATCGGCGCCGGCATCCCCTGGGCCATCACCGCCCTGCTCCTAGCCCGGGCGCGGGTGTTGGCCCAGACCGGCCTCACCGTGGCCATCACCGTCACGTTCGCGGTTTTGGGCCTAGGTTTCGTCACCGTGGCCGCGGCCCGTTCGGGTCTGCAGGGCGCGGCATGGGGTTGGCTCATCGCCAACGTCCTGGCGGCCATCGCCGCGACGTGTTTCACACTGGTTTCGCATCGGAGGGTGAAAGAGTTGCCGGCAGAGGTACTGCTACCGTTCGATGTTGCCTAATTCAAGGCTCGATCGACGCTTTCGGAACTCGAGGCGCTGTCCCCAGCGGGTGAATCGCACGTGGTCGTAACGCCGAGAACATTTTCGCCTCGCTGCGCACGACACCACCCGCATCAGCCTTGGACCGGGCAACTCCTGGGAGGCGGGGGTTGAAGGCACTCGAGGAGATGCTCGAGTCCTCGAAGCCCCTGGGCCTCGACCCCACTCCGCCCCCGACGCGTCCCTCACGTTGGTACACCGGCCTCGACCGTCTGCGGTCGGCCAGTCGTCGGCGACTCTGGCCCATCACCGTGCTCTTCGCCGCGCTCGCGTCGGCGGCCACGATCACCAGCGCGGCTACGGAGCTGGTACGGGACAACCGCTTCGAGCAGTTCTGGAACCCGGCGCGCCGGATTGCCAAGAGCTTGACCGTGTGGGACGGATCCCGCGGGCTCGGCCGGGTGCGGGAGGACTTCTGGCCGGGGACGACGGCGCCCCTGGCCGTGCTGCGCGGCCTCGGCCTCTCGCCTGTGCTGTCTCAGAAGCTGTGGCACGCGCTGGTCCTGGTCCTGCTCGGGGTCGGTACGGTGGCCGTGCTGCGACTCTTCCGCCTCCGCATCGGGGTGGAGCACCTCTTCGCCGGGCTGGCGGTCATGTTCGGCGCCTACAGCGCCGCGTTCCTGGTGCCGAGCAACCTGGCGTTCCAGGTCGCGCTGGCGCCGTGGTTCATCGTGGCCCTGTGGCGGGGCGTGACCGAAACCCGGCCGTGGCGGTGGGCAGCCCTGTTTGCGCTGCTCGTCTTCCTGGCCGGCAACACCGACCTCCCCGGCCTCATCTACAGCATGGTCCCGCTGATCCCGGTTTCGATCTACCTACTCGTGGTGGATCGATCGATCCGCGTCAGGGACCTGGCGGCCTGGCTGGCGCGTGCCGGGCTGTTGTGCCTGTTGATCTCCACGGCGGCGATAGCCAAGACGCTGGCGGCGTCCGCCAGCTTCGAGCAACGGCTGGCCGAGACCGAGGCCCCCCAGGTCTCGAGCGTCACGTCGTCGTGGGCCGAGTCGTTCCGGGGGCTCGGAAACTGGTTGTCGTACTTCCACCAGTCCGGGTCGGCGCAAAAGCCCCAGGGTGAGCCCTACTTCGTGGCCCCGGTGGTCATCCTGGCCACCTTCGTGCCCCCCGTGGTGGCGGCCCTGGTCCTGTGGCGGTCGCGGTGGCGGCCCCGCGTCCTGTTCGCCTGGATGATCATCTGCTCCCTGGTGATCATGGTCGAGGCCTTCCCGTTGGACTCGCCCTCGCCCATCGGCCGCTTCCTGCTCGATCTCCTGACCAACGTCCCCTCGCTGGAGGCGTTCCGCAATACCTACAAGGCCGGGGCAGGCCTCGCCGTGGGCATCGCCGTGCTCTTCGGCGTCGGGGTCGCCGCTGCTGCTCGCTGGGCCGGTCGGGAGGGGGTCATCCCACGACGCGCCGCCCTTATCGGCGCGCTGTTGGTGGTCCTGGCTGCCGCGATTCCATTCTGGACCGGTGGCCTCTACGACGGTGATCGGGCCATGACCTCCGTCCCCTCGTATTGGACGCAGGCCTTCAGCTTCCTCGACGGACAGTCGGCGGACACGCGGGTGCTGGTGCTGCCCGCCTCGAGCCGGACCCATTACCGGTGGGGTTGGATCGGTGACGACATCTTCGACGCCATGCTCATCCGCGACCATGCGGTCGCCACGGGCATCCCGCTGAGCACTCCGCTGGCGGCCAACCTCATCGAGGCCATCAGTGTCACGTCCACCGACCCGGCCTACCAACCGGGCACCCTCGCCCCGGTCCTGCGCCGCCTGGGCATCAGCGAAGTGGTGCTGCGCAACGACCTCGACTGGCAGGAGATGGG
The DNA here is from genome assembly GCA_002403895.1 of Candidatus Neomicrothrix sp. UBA4742. Classification (GTDB taxonomy): domain Bacteria; phylum Actinomycetota; class Acidimicrobiia; order Acidimicrobiales; family Acidimicrobilacustridaceae; genus UBA4742. Next base: position 14,157 of record DHIQ01000103.1, on the reverse strand, counting down.
GCGGCCGCGCCCGGCGGCATACGCCGGCCTGCGGTCCGACCCGGATTTCCAACTGGCGGCGAGCTTCGGGGACCCCGGCCAGAACACCACCAGCGATCGGGACCATACGAGCGATGCCGTGGTCGAGCAAACGCTGCCTCCCGTTGAGGTCTACCAACTCAACGACGCCCGTCCCGAGCTGCGGGCCAGCGCGGCCCAACCGTCGCTGGTGGTCTCGGGCGACGGCTACGCCTGGCCGGGCCTGGCCGGCAGCGGCCTGCTGGCGGGGGATGCGCCGCTCGAGTACTCGGGCAGCCTCGACGGTACCGCCCTCGAGACCGCCCTGAGCGCAGGATCCCCACTGGTGGTCACCGACACCAACCGGCGTCGGCTGCGCGTCGTCGTCGCACACGAACCCGACTACTCCTATGTTCTGTCGGACGGCCAGGCGCTCGATCGGCCGACCCAGTCGCTGTTCCCGGATCCCGCCACCCAGTCGACCGCCTGGTACCCGGACGCGTCGAGCATCTCGCTGTCGGGCAAACCACGCTCGATCGATGGCTCAGAGCCGTGGAACCGCCCGGCGAACGCGTTCGATGGTGATCCGGAGACCGAGTGGGTGATGGGCCCGGCCGACGAGCCCGAAGGCCGGACCTTCCGGATCCAACTCCGCCAGCCAACGACGGTCAGCCAGATCCGGGTGGCGCTGGCGTCGGGCATCACGTCGGCCTCAGGCGTGAGCCAACTCAAGCTCCGGTTCAGTGAGGGCCCGGAGGTGCTGGTGAACCTGACCGATCCGGTGACTGAGCTGGTCTTCGGTCCGCGCCAGACCAGCTACATCGACGTCCAGATCCTCGGGGTGGCGCCCACCAATCGCAGCGTCGGCTTCTCCGACATCACCTTCCCTGGTGTGGACCTGCGCGAGTTTGTGCAGACGCCGACCGATGTGGTGGACCAGGCGGCCAGGGACGGGGCCCTGGCCGCGGAGCTCCTGCGCGCCCCGACCAGCTTTTTGTTCTCCCGGGACACGACGGCACCATCGCCCGGGACGTCGCTGCGCCGCACCTTGGCGGACCAGGCGACGACAGCGGAGCTGGCAATGCGCCGCCGCTTCATCACCGTCGGCACCCGTCCGTACACCCTCAACGGGGTCCTCCACGTGGGGACGCGCACCAGCGACGCGGCGCTCAACGCCCTGCTGGGCATCGACAACCGCAGCGAATCCTCGGCGCGCGCGGCGGGTGATCTGGCCGGATGGGGTGGCTTCGCCGCCGACGGGGATCTGTCGACCGCCTGGGTCGGGCCGGCCCAGGCGGGGGCGTCCGTGACGGTGACCGTGCCTCCGCACGAGCTCACCAGCGTGACGGTCCACACCATCGCCGACGCCAAGACGGCTGCGGTCACGACGGTCCAGGTGACCGTGGATGGCCAGACCACCTCGGCGGACCTCGACACCTCGAGTTGCACCAGCCCGACGGCGGAGTGCCAACCCACCGCCACGGTCCCGCTCCGGGACCGACCCACGTCCGGAGAGGTGAAGGTGTCGGTGGCGGCCGTCGACGAGGGGGGAAGCCAGGCGAGGGACACCGTGAAGATCTCGGAGGTCGAGGTGAACCGCGTGGCGAACAACCGGCTCGACACCGCCGCCGCCCTCCCGGACGTGTGCCAGTCGCTGGGCCTGACGCTGGACGGCACGGACGTCCCGGTCCGACTCTCGGGGACCCGGAGCGCTCTGCTGGCGGGGATGCCCATCTCATGGCAGTCGTGCCCGGGTGTGGAACTGGCTGCCGGACCCCACGAACTGGTGACCACCGATTCTCCGCTGTTCGACCGGGCGCAGGTTGCCACCGCCGACGTGCCCATGCCCGGGCCCGTCACCGGACCGTCGACTGCCGTCGAGGTGGTATCCAGTTCACCCACCTTCCTTCACCTGCGGGTGTCCGGCCCCGGCCCTACGACGCTGTGGCTGGGTCAGAGCTTCGACGACCGCTGGACGGCCACCAGCGATGGCAGCGCGGCGCAGGGCGCCGTGGCACTGGACACGCAGAGCGGTTGGCGAATCGACGGTGCCGGGACCCGTGATGTGGTGCTTCGCTTCCGGCCGGGGTATCGGTTCCAGTTCGGCCTCGCGGTCACCGGGCTGACCGTGGCGCTCTGCCTGTGGCTCGTACTCCGTCGCGGCCGTCCCGCGCCTCCGGCGCCCGACCCGGAGCAGGACGCGTGAGTTCGCCACAGCCGGTGCTCGATCCGGACGCCTCCCCGGCACACGGCGCGCCCGGGAATCGGTTGACCGCCATCGGATCGGCGATCCGACGCCTCCTGGGGGACCGGCGGCGGGCGGCGGGCGCCGTCGCCATCGTGATCCTGTTGGCGTTGGGGTATCTGATCGTCGGCCTCGAGATCATCCCCGTCGCGCTGTTGGCCGCGCTGGCCAGTTTCGCCTGGCGGCGAGAGCCGGGTCGTCCCCTCGCCCTGACCGCGTCGGTGCTGTTGGCGCTGGCCGCGATCGGAACCGTGTTCGTCGTCGAGCCGTCCCCCGCGAACTGGACGATGAGCTTCCCCGCCGATCGAACCGTGGCGGCAGACGCCGGCCGTCTTGCCGGACTGCTGTTCGCTCTGGCCAGCGTGCTCATGGCCTACACGGAACGAACCCGCACCCCGGCCCTGCGCCGACCGCTGGTGGTCGGGGTTGTACGGCGCCCCGAGCGGGCAGGCGCTGGGGTGTCGGTACCGGTCCTGGCGATCGGCGCCGCCGCCGTAGGGGTGATCCTCACCGTGGCGGTCGCCCTGCGGCTCGTCCTCGCCCCACCGGCACTGTCGGCTGCTTATGACGGCCTTCTCGCCAACCTCCGCCACGGGACGAGCTATGCCGTCGGCCTGGCCACCGCCGCGGGCTTTCCCGTGTCGACCCCTCCGCTGGCTCCGCTCACCGTGGCCTACGTGCCGGTGGCGGCCCGCGAGCTCACCGTGATCTTCGGGCTGATCACCCTCGTAGCCTGCGGGCGCCTCGGCATGCGCCTGCGCGGACTGTGGGCCGGCGGGCTGGCCCTCACCATCGGGGCGGTGCTACCCGCCATGTGGGACGTACCGCTCGCCGTGATCCTGGCCGGCCTGGCCCTCATCGGTGCGGTCATGATGGCCGACGGTGCCGAGATCACCAGGACCCGCGCCGTGTGGGCCGGCGTGCTGCTGGGGTTGGCGGTGCTGGCCCGGCCGGAGACGGCGGTCGTCGTCGGCCTGGTCGTGGTGTGGTCCTGGGACCGGGGCACCCGAAGGCGTCACCTCGTGGCCATGGGCGCGGTGGCGGTGGCCACCGCCGCCCCGTGGTGGGTCTGGTTGCACGGCCAGTTCGGCGGGTTCCTCCCCGCCGAGGGGCTGGGCGCGTTCATGAACGACCCGCTCTCGGCAAATCGGCACGCCCCTCTGTTGACGGCGTGCCTGGCCGGGGCGACCCTCGGCGTGGCCATGGCGCTGGCCCGGCGGCGGCAGCTGTGGCGGGACTGGTGGATCCTGTGGGCAGTTCCGCTGATGGCAATGCTGCTGGATGTCCTCGAGGTGCAGTACCGCGATCCGCTGTCTTGGTCGGCGCCGCTGGCCGTGGCCCTGCTGGCCGCCGGGCTGGCCCAGAGCCTGGGTCGGGCTCGCTCGGAGCCGGCCCGCCGTCGAGGCGGCGCGGTCACCGGTCCGCTCCCGTTCGGTTACCGCGACTGGACCCGACCGCGGGTCGACTAATGGGGTGGACGAGTCAGGCGGACGAGCCGCGTGGTCTGGGAGGGGAGACGCCGGCCAGGCGGGAGTAGTCGCGGTAGAGCGAATGCGCCTCCTCGAGCCTCTCGCGGTACCCGAGACCCTCGAGTTGGGCGGCGAGGACGTCCTTCGCCGAACGGCGTGACGTCGAGGGTCGGGGCACCGAGTGCTCGGTGTCGCCGTGCACCTGGAGGTGCTTGCGTTCGATGGCGGCGAAGACGGCCTCGATGTTCTCGTGGCTGGGTTCGAACTCGGCGAACGAGGTACCGAACCGCTCATTGAGCCGGGCGGTCACTGCTCCGAAGTCGGCGATGACCTCCTCGAAGGTCGCCACCGTGTAGCCGTCGCGAGAGGGCCAGATCTTCCGGTAGTAGTTCACCCAGTCGTCGAGCACGCTGCGCAGGGTGGCGTGGGGGGCGGCGATCTTTTCGGAGCAGATCGAGTCGATCGGTTGGCGGATGAGCACGAGGGTCGGGTAGTTCAGGTGCACCGCCCGCATGACGCCGGCGGGGACGTGGACGTGGCTGCTGATGAGGATCGGCTCGGGGGAGGCTTGCTCCATGGCCCGGCAGGCGAAGGTGTTGCCCGATCGGGGAGAGCCCTCGATGCACAACCGTGTCTGGTCCGTGAGCTTGCGTTCGGTGCCTAGCGGGGTCGCCCGCAGGTAGAGCCACAGAAGCGACTCACGGTTGCCGACCTCGCGCTTGAGCCGCCGAAGCGTCCGCCGCACCGCCCGCGAGACGCTGGGCGGAGCCTCGCCCGTGAAGGGATCCTCCGGGGTGGCGGACTTGTTCTGGCTGCTGGGCACGGACTCTCCAAGTGGGGGCAGACGGCGCGACTATACGTGCCTGGCCTGGGACCTTCGGCGCTGACCGGGTGACGTAGGGCGGGTGTGCTAACCCATCTCAAATGGACCCCGGCAGCTGGCGGACGAAATCGGACCTCCAGTCAGGCCCCTCGTCCGCCGGTCCGGAGTCGGCCTCGTCCCCGGCGCGGCCGAGCCGGACATTGCTGGTAGAGGTGGCGGGGGTGGCGCTGTGGGCATGGCTTCTCGGCGCCCTATTGTCCGTCCTGCTGCTTGGACCCGCGCTCGGGAGCGGGTCGCTGCTCAACCTCGATCTGGTCTCGGTCCCTGATCTCCCCGTGCCCCACGGCGTCTGGGGTCTGGGCCCCGAGCTCCCGCGGCGGGTTCCTCTATGGCTGTTCCTCTCGTGGTTGTCATCCGTCCTGGGCGGCGATGCCGCGGTCAAGGTCTTCCTCGTGATCGGGCTGACGGTGGCTTTCGTCGGTATGTACCGTCTCGTCGACCGGCCGGGAACGACCTCGCTCGCCGCGGCGGGCCTCTACGCGTTCGGCCCGTTCCTGCTGACTCGGGTGGCCGTCGGACACTTCATGGTGTTGTGGACGATGGCGCTGCTCCCGTGGGCGTTGCCGGATCTGCTGAAGCCCGACCGTTCCGTGCGGCGGGATCTCTGGTGGGCAGCGGCTATCGGCGTCGCCGGGGTGTACGGCGGTCTGGTGTGCGGGTTCGTCCTTTGCGCCGGCCTGATCGCCCGGCGGGGGAGGAGGCTGGTGGCGGTGGTCGTCGCCTTCCTCGTCGGGCAGTTGCCGTGGTTGGTCCCGATCGTCGTCGTGGGCTGGGCCGGCTCGATCGTCGACGGGTCCGGTTTCGTCGCCTCGGCGTCCGGGTTCGGAGGGGTGGGGCGACTGCTGGCCGGCCAGGGGTTCTGGAACGACTACTTCCAGATCGGCAAGGGGCAGGGCTGGCTGGCGGCGGCCCTGGGTCTCGTGCTCCTGGCCCTGGCCGTGTACGGCACCGCGGAGTTGCCGCGGCCGTGGCGAGCGCCGCTCGTCGGGCTGGCGGCCCTCGGTCTGTTGCTGGCGCTTCTGGTCTCGGTACCCTCACCCGATCGCCTGGGGACACGCTTCACCGCGACCATGATCGGTGCACCGTTCCGGGAATCGCAGCGCTTCTTGGTCCTCTACCTCCTGTGGGCGGCCCCCGCCGCCGCCCTCGGTGCCGGTCGGCTGGCCCGGGTGACGCGCGGGGCGGCGGCCGGCGCGCTGGCGGCCATCCCCCTGGCCATCGCCATCGTGTTGGCTAGCCCAGCCTGGTGGGGGTTCGACAGCCAGCTACGGCCGGCGACCTTTCCCCCGGAATGGGCTGAGGCCCGCCACCTGGTCGAGGCGGACCCGGGGACCGTGGTGGCCTTCCCCTGGTACCAGTACTTCACCCTCGACCTGGCGGACAACCGGCTCGTCCTGAACGTGGTTCCTTTCTATTTCGGGGGCGACGTGATCATCTCGTCGAACCCGAACATCACCACCGAGCCCAAGCGGGAGCGGCGTGACCAACGCGAGGAGCTCATCGGCCGGCTGGCCGACGCCGCCACGCTCGGGGTACCGGTGTCGACGGGGATGGCGGCGATGGGCGTGCACTGGGTGGTCCTGCAGCGCGACGTGAACTGGCTGGAGTACACGGGGGTGACCGAGGACCCGGGGTTCGAGCTCATGGCGTCGGGCCCCACCCTCGAGCTCTATCGGGTGCGCGACTGGACCGGGGTCGTGTCCACGCTCGACGGCCGCCCCGTCGAATCCGAGCCGGTGATCAGCCCCTACCGCCGCGTGGCGGCCTCGGACCGTGGCCGCTTCACCGCCCCTTACGAGAACGGGTGGATGCGGGGACTCGATGCGACAACCGAGGACGAGCAGGGTCTGGTTTCCTTGCCGGCCGGCTCCGGTCCGCTATGGTATTGGCCGGCGTTGCCGGTTCTCTTCGGGGACCTCGTGACCATCAGTGCGTTGGCTGGGGTAGAGGTCCATCGTCGACGTCATAGGAGGATCGGCTCAAATTCAGCACTTTGACGACGGGATCACTCTACGCAGCCGATTGTTGGGGTAGTGTTCGTTGTAGCATCCGAACTAGGAGGAGAAGGCGTGTCAACTCGACCTAGACAACACAGTCGGCGAATCGCCGGTGCCGTCGCGGCCGGGCTTCTGTTGTGCTCGTTGTTGGTCGTCTTCAGTGGCAGCGCAGCCGAGGCCGCGGTGAAGTGCCCCGTAGGTCACGACACGAAGCCTGACGGATCCCTCGATCTGACCGGCTATCTCCAGTGCCAGTTCCCGACGGTCACTCCCAACCCCGTTGCCCCCGGCGGCCAGGTCGAGATCAAGGCCGGTGGTTTCAAGGCCGGCTCTCAGGTGACCGTTACGCTGGTTTGCCCTGGGCGTGACCCGGTGGTGCTGGGCACGACCACCGCCAACGACCACGGCCTGGTGGACGTGACCGAGATCATTCCGGCCGACACGCCCCTTGGCGATTGCAAGATCGAACTGAGCGGTGTCGACGCCAACGGCAACCCCCTGACCGTCGTCTTGGCCATCACGATCGCGGCCTCGGGCGGCACGCTTCCCCGGACTGGTAGCGACATCGGTCAGTACCTCGGCTTGGGCGTTGCCTTGATCGCTCTCGGCGGCGCTGCCGTCTGGGGTTCCCGTCGGGAACGGGCCAAGAACGCCAAGGCCGCCTGACGCACCTGGCGCAGCAACAGAGCCTTCCGAAAGGTCCCCCTCTCGAGGGGGACCTTTCGCGTCCATGCTTCCGGGAAACCAGTCCGCGACTGCGAACGCGGCGTCCGGGACCCGTGGCCGGTGACACCGCAGCGGGTGAGCATCGACCTTGCCGCGGGAGGAGCGGCTCGACTGCGTCCCAAAGGACATCCACAACCTCGGGCTGGAGCGCGCGCCTCACGAAGCTGGATCCTCCCCTCGGTCGGCGCGGTGATGGTCGCCGGTCGGGTCGGGGCGCCGGCGAGATGCCGCGGCCGATCAAGGCTGCTGGCGGTCGACCTTGATTGGGTTGCTGACTGCCTTGGAGGTGGGTCCGACCCAGATGCTCTGGACCGGCCACGGCAGGTCCGGTGTCCCCATGTCGATACGGAAGCTGGACGCGCACGGGGTGAAGTCGATCCCCTTGGCTGTGGGGCCCCCGGGGAACTCGAACGACACCGTGTTGCCCTTCACTTCGATCTTGCCGTTGTCGGCGGGCACCTGCTTGTACCGCTTGGCGTCGGCGATCGGGATGTCGGTCGTGATCGTGCCCTTGAACTGGGTAGTGGATCCGGTGTCGATGGCCCGGAGGTGCCAACCCTTGGTATCCACCCAGACGTAGAAGCCGGTGTCGGTTGCGGCCGCGAGGTTCTTGGGCTCGCCCTGGTAGAGCTTGGGCCAGGTGCCGGACCCGCAGGCCGTGGAGATGCCCTTAGGCTGGGTGGTCGCCGAGGCATCCTGGGAATTGGAGTTGGAGGAATGCTTCGCCACCCAGACGATGCCGACCACCACGATGACGACCAGCAGGAGAATTCCCCCGGCGAGCAGAGCCTTCTTCCCGTCGATATCGATCGGCTTGTCGCCGTCGCTTGCGGCTTTACTGCCGGCCTCAGTCGCGGCGTGATCGTCCGGCTGGGGTGAATCGTCCTGGGTGTCCACGCTGCTCCTGGAGGGGTATGTTGGCGTCGGGGCGGTCCGTCCCGCGGGGGCACGCCGGATGCCGACTTGCATTCGGAATTCACGAACTGTAGCCCATCCGGGTACCTTCCAGCAGAGCGCCCCGTGCTCCCCAGGGCCGGGAGCGTCATTTCGCGCGCAGGCTCACCAACCGAGTGCGGTCCCTTGACCGGCGCGACGGTCCGTGGCGGCGGCGAGCCCGTCGGCCAAGACGTCGATGATATGGGCATGTCCCATAGCGTGGTTGGCCGACGACACCATGCGCATGTCGTGGCCCCGAGCCTCCAGGCCGGAGAACCAGGAGGCCGGCGCGTCGGCCTCGAGGTCGACGCCCACGTGTCCGTCGTCGTCCCAGGTGTCGAACCCGCGCCCACCCCCGTGGTTGGCCAGCACGAATCGGGGAGCATGCACAGCGGTGGCCGGAGCCTGCCCGGCGGCCAGCAGACGGGCGAGGAGCTGGAGCACGATCTGCGGTTGGGCGTCACCACCCATGCTGCCGACGGTGGCCCGGAGCGCGCGCTCGGGGGTGGTGACCAGTACGGGTG
>DHIQ01000103.1:0-5321 GCA_002403895.1 Candidatus Neomicrothrix sp. UBA4742 | reverse complement strand
GTGGTGACCAGTACGGGTGACAGCGTGTGAGGTGGGCGGCGCCCGGGGCCGTAGGCGGCGGGGTGCGCGGGGTCGACGGCGAAGCCCAACCCTCGATTGTGGAGGTTGATGCCGGTGGCGGGCTCGAAGAGCAAGGATCCGAAGCCACTGGCGTTGGACTGGATGAGGGACACTCCCATCCGGTCGGCATCGACCGCACACAGGAAGATGGTCCCCCCGTCCGCACCGGGAGTGTTCAGGCCCGCTGCCCGGTCGGGATCGATGGAGCGGCGTCGGGCGGCCAACCGGTCGGGGTCGAGCAGCAACTCGGGATCGGCGTGCTCGTGGAGTACCGCTGGTCGATCGAAGCTGGCCTGGCGCGCGCTCTCGATGAGCAGGTGGGGCCAACGGGGATCGTCGGGATCAGAGGGAAGGTCGAGCTCCTGGGCGATGGCCCCAGCAGCGAGGATCAGGTAGCCCTGCGAGTTCGGCGGCATCGTCCACACGTCGTGGTCCCATAGCCGACCGCGCAGAGGAGTGACCCAGTCCGCCTGGGAGCGAGCGAGGTCCTCGGGTCGGAACTCGCCCTCACCGAGCGCCATCAACCCCGCCCCGAACTCGCCCTCGTAGAAGCCCTTTCGACCGGCGAGCACGACGGCCTCCAGGCTCCGGGCCACACCTGGTCGCCGGCGCCGCTCCCCGGCCCGTATCGGAGCACTGCGGGTGCCGAAGTCGGCGGCCCCGTCCCGGCCGGCCACCACCGGGGCCATGGCCGCCAGCATCGAACTCACGATGAACCCATTGGCGGCATAGCCGATGGCGGGCGCCAACACGTCAGCGAGCGGGAGCCGGCCGTAGCGCTGGTGGAGCGTCAACCAACCGTCGACGCATCCGGGCACCGGCACCGAACGGATGTCACCGGTGAAGGGCATTGTCTGGTGGCCCTCGTCGCGCAGGCGTCCGAGGTCGGCGCCCGAGCCGGCCCGACCGGAGGCGTTGAGTGCGGTTGGCGGTCCCGTTCGGTCATGGACGAGGGCGAAGAGGTCACCGCCCATGCCGCACATGTGAGGCGTGGTGACGGCAAGGACCGCGCTCGCCGCGATGGCCGCGTCGGCCGCCGATCCGCCGCCGCGCAGCATCGCCACTCCGGCGGCCGAGGCCAGATGATCGACGGTGCACACCATCCCGTCGGGGGCGTAGTGCGTGGTGAGCGGGCCTCGTTCGGATTGGCTCATTCGACCCAGCTCAGTCGATCCATTGACCGCGGGCCATCAGGACGTCCTTGAGGACGCCCGGGCGGTCCGTCATGATGCCGTCCACGCCGAGGTCGAGTAGGTGGTGCATCTCGTCGGGTTCGTCGATGGTCCACACGTGAACCGCCAACGCCCGGTGGTGAGCAGCACGCAGGAAGCGTTCGGTCACCAAAGGGATGCGGCCCTGGGCCGGAGGGACCTGGACACAACCGCCGTCGAAGGTGCCAACCGGGAGATGGAAGCCGGCGCCCTCCAACCGCGCCACGCCCTTCGGGCCCAGCGAGGTGCAGAGTCTTGGGCCCAGCAGGTGTCGCAGCCGGGCGATGCGGCGATCGGAGAAGGCACCGATGCAGACGCGCTCGACCGCGTCGGTGCGTCGTAGGGTCTCGGCCAGCGCGTCGACCGCGGAGTCGTGTTTGGGGTCGATGTTGACCCGCAGGTCTGGCCAGGTGCTGAGCAGATCCTGGAGTCGGGGGATGGGTTCGAGTCCGTCGACCCGAGCCTTCGACACCGTGGCCCACGGCAGCTCCCGGATGAGACCCTGAGCGTCGGTGACGCGGTCGAGGCGCTCATCATGGAACGCGCACAGCACGCCATCGGCGGTGACGTGTACGTCGGTCTCGACGTAGCGGTACCCGAGGGCGACCGCTCCCTCGAACGCCGGCATGGTGTTTTCCGGCCAGTCCCCCGCCCCGCCCCGGTGGGCGAAGGGGATGGGTTCCGGGTGGTCGAGGAACGAGAACGTCGCGGGAGTGGCCACCGCTTCAGATGATCCGTGACTCGTGGCCGGCCCAGTACCGATCGCGCAGCAGGCGCTTGTACAGCTTTCCGGTGGGATGGCGGGGCAGCTCGACTTCGAAGTCCACTGACCGCGGGCATTTCACATCGGCCAGGTGCTGGCGGCAGTAGTCCATGAGTTCGCGCTCGAGGTCGGGTCCGGCGTCGGCCGGGTCCGTGGGCTGGACCACCGCCTTCACCTCCTCCCCGAAGTCCGCGTTGGGCACGCCGATCACGGCCACGTCCGCCACCTGGGGATGCATGATCAGGAGGTTCTCGGTCTCTTGCGGGTAGATGTTCACCCCGCCGGAGATGATCATGTAGGACTTGCGGTCGGTCAGGTAGAGGAAACCGTCCTCATCGAGGCGGCCGATGTCGCCGAGGGTGCTCCAGCCGCGGGTGTCGTGGGATTCGGCGGTCTTGGCCGGGTCGTTGTGATATTCGAAGTCGCCGCCGTCTCCGAAGTAGATCGTCCCGGCCTCGCCGACCGGCAGTTCCTCGCCATCGTCTCCCACGATGTGGATCTCCCCGATGAGCGCTTTGCCCACCGAGCCCTTGTGGGCGAGCCAGTCTTCGGAGTTGGTGTAGACGAACCCGTTGCCCTCGGTGCCGGCGTAGTACTCGTGGATCACCGGCCCCCACCACTCGATCATCTGCTCCTTGACCGCCACTGGGCAGGGAGCGGCGGCGTGGACTGCGGCGGTGAGGCTGGACACGTCGTAACGATCACGAACCTCGGGCGGCAGCTTGAGCATGCGGATGAACATGGTCGGGACCCACTGGCTGGCGGTCACCCGGTAGCGCTCGATGATGGCGAGGGCCTCCTCCGGGTCGAAATGCTCCATGACCACTGCCGTGCCACCCACCTGGTGCACGGCCATGGTGAAGCGCAGCGGCGCGGCGTGGTAGAGCGGCGCAGGGGAGAGGTAGACGGTGCGCTCGTCGTAGCCCAACAAGAGTTGGCCCAGCACCGTGACCGAGGTGGGCGTGTCGACAGGCTCGCCGGGGGCCGCCGCCTTGACCCCCTTGGGTCGACCGGTGGTGCCCGAGCTGTAGAGCATGTCTCGGCCGCCCACGGCGTCGAGCAGCGGGGTCGAAGGGAAGCGGGCGATGGCCTGGATGTAGGACTCGAAGCCGTCGATCACCGAATCCAGCATGAGCCGCGTGGTCACCGCCGGCATGCAATCAGCGAGATCGGCGGCCACGTCGGCCTTGTAACCCGACGTGATGAAGGCGCGTGCACCGCAGTCGTTGATGATGTACTCAGCCTCGTCGAGCGTGAGTCGGGAGCTCATCGCGGTGTAGTAGAGACCGGCGTAGTGCGCACCCCAGGCCACGGCGAGGAAGTGGGGATGGTTTTCGAGGCAGAACGCCACGTGATCGCCCGGCTCCAGCCCGGCTGCCCGGAACAGGTGGGACAGTCGGTTGGCTTCCTCGTCGAGCTCCCGGTAGGTCACGACCTCACCGCTGCGCCCCATGATGACGGCCGGCTTGTCGGGTGTGGTCTCGGCGAAGGTGCCCGGGTACATCGTGTCTTCCCCTTTTCCCAGGCGACGTGCCTGGCGGGGGCCGACGCTACCCCAGCCACTCGCCGCTACCGTCTGGCGGGTGGAGATCACGGAACGCTTCGCCGAGCTCGTGGCCCGCCCTGAGTCGGAGATCCCGCTCGACGAGGTGGCACTGCTCATTGCCGCCCACGGCCGACCTGACCTCGAGCTGGCGGTGGAGCTCGAACGCCTCGATGCGTTGGCCGCTACGTGCCCCGCCCCGACCCTGGACGCCCTGGTGGTGCATCTGTTCGTCGAGCTCGGCTTTGCCGGGGATCGACGGGACTATTACGACCCCCGCAACTCCTACCTCGACCAGGTCTTGACCCGTCGCCGAGGCATTCCCATCACGTTGTCGGTCCTGGCCATGACGGTGGGCCGACGGTTGGGGGTACCGCTGGCCGGGGTGGGAATGCCGGGCCACTTCCTGGTGCGTGACCGGGTCGATCCTGAGATTTTCGTCGACCCCTACCACGGGGGTGCGGTGCTCGACCGCGGTGCCTGCGCGGCGCTCTTTCACCGCGTCCACGGGTCCGACGCCTCGTTCGAGGAGGCCTTCTTGGACCCGGTCGGCACCCTCGGGGTCACGGCTCGGATGCTGGCCAACCTGCGCAATGTGTTCGTCTCCCGCGGCGACCGGGTGGCGCTGACGTGGGTTCTGCTCCTGCGGACTTTCCTCCCCGGATCTCCTGCTGAGGATCAGGTCGATCTGGCCGCCGCCCTGGCATCGGTCGGCCGCTTCGACGACGCCGCGTTCGAATACGAGGGCGCCGCCCGGCGCCTGGGCGGCACCCTGGGTCAGGAGTACGGCCGCAGTGCGTCCCGCCTTCGCGCCCGCCTGAACTGAGCGCTCGTCGTAGGATCTCCCGACGTGAAGGGAGAACCGGCATGAACGTATGGGTGGCCGTCCTGCTCTTTTTCGGACCGATCTTCGTGCTCATGGGCGTGATGCGGAACCAAAAGCGCGTCGCCGTGGTGCGGTCGGAGACGATGGAGTTGCGGGTCGACGAGTTCGGGGTGCGACGCGTGCTGGTCGACGGTCGCGAGGAGGGGGTGGACTGGGTGGAGGTCACCGAGGTCGAGGTCCTGACCAGCAACTCGGGCCCGCACGCCGCCGGCGGTGGCGTGGTCATCGTCTCCGGGGACGAGACGCATGGCTGCCTCGTGCCCATCGACCGGCTCCAGGACAGCGGACTGGCCGAAGCGCTCACCCGGCTCCCGGGTTTCGATAGTGGTCAGCTCATGGAAGCGCTGCTGACCAAGCCACCCGCTCGCACGGTCTGCTGGCAGCGATCCGGTTGAGGAGACCGGTGGGTTTGGCCGCTCCTGCGGGTCGGTGGTAGCAACGCGCCAGTCCTGAGACCGGCGGTGCCCGGCGGGACGCAATCATCCCGGGGAGGATCACGGTGAGCGAAGAGCAGCAGGTTCTGGAGCGGTGTGCGCAACTGTTGGACGTGCACCACCCGGGGGCGACTCCGGCGCGCCAGTTTCTGGGGACACAGTTCGACCTGGGCCTGGCCTGGGTGCACTTCCCCGAGGGATTCGGCGGCCTCGGCCTGAGCCCCCGGCTCCAAAAGACCATCAACGAGCGGTTGGGGCAGGCGAAGGCGCCGAGCGCGGCGGCCCGCAACCCGATCGGCTACGGGATGGGGGCTCCGACGATCCTGACCCACGGATCGGACGAGCAGCGCCACCGCTACCTGCGTCCCCTCTTCACGGGGGAGGAGATCTGGTGCCAGCTCTTCAGCGAGCCGGGCGCGGGAAG
>DHIQ01000013.1 GCA_002403895.1 Candidatus Neomicrothrix sp. UBA4742 | reverse complement strand
TCGGCGACGACCATGTCTCGCTCGACGAGAGCTCGCAGGCGAGATCGTTCGAGTTCCAGGACTTCGGCCACGTCGTCTCTCATGACGACGTGTCTACAGGATCCTCGAAACCGTTGAGAGGAGACTCTCGGCTGCTCTCGGCACAGCCCGATCATCGGCAAGGCAGCGTCTCACCTGGCCCGGTGCGCCGAGGTTGGGTGCCGGAGGCCATGTAGGCGGCGAGGATGTAGTTGGGGTTGGCGGTCGAGGTTCTTGCGGGCTCGGTCGTAGCGCATGGTCGTGCGGTAGACACCCACGCCTATTCAGGCATGTGAATTTCTTCGCCAGAGAAACCAACACGTGACTCACGCCGGGTCGTCGAGCGTCGCCTGGACGAGTGCCGCGGCCATCCAGGCCATGACGTCGACAGCGGCATCTCGGTCAACTTGGGCAATGTCGGTGCTCCACACCACGGCGTCAGCTCCGAAGAGCGGGACGAGGGCGACGGCCAACCGATCGTGTGCGGCCTGGGACACGTGCTCGGGAAGGCCTTTGAGCAGAGTTGCGATCCACGTCTCGCGATTCGTGTTGCCCCGGCGCGGAATGCGGGTAGCACGTTCGGGCGCGAGCGAGAGACGGAGGAGTGTGCGCAGCTCGTTCTCGTGGTCGAACGCCCACGAGGCCATGGTCCGCACCAGTGCGGACGCCTGCTCCGGCAGGTCCTGTGCCGAGATGTCGTCCGAGCTATCTGGATCTGGCGGCTGCAACCGCTGGCCGGCGTCCTCGATGAGCGGCATCGTCGCGTGCATCAGAACCGCCTCGTTGCTGGGGAAGTACCGATAGGCCGTGGCTCTGGAGACGCCGGCGAGCTCCGCGGCCCCTTGCACGGTCAGCGGTGCCCCGATCCGGAGGAGCTCGCGGGCCGCGTCAGCGAGCAGGCGGTGCGTGCGTTTCTTCGGGTTGGGCCCGGTCCCCTTCACCGGTTCAGTCGACATGGCGGCCGAGGTTAGCCGTCGGTCCGGTTGCCGACGGCCAGGGCGTACTCGTACGACGTCCGCACGAGTCGCAGGATGACCTCGCGTTCCGTCTCGTCGCGCGGTGCATACAGCATCACGACCGTGGGCGGCGCCTGGCCGGTGTGCACCAGATAGTGAGGCTCGGCCCAGCCGGCTCGCTCCGCGGCCTTCGCCACTGGGAGCGGGAGCGTCGCGTGCAGGCTGAAGTCGCCGCCGGCGTGCCCATGGCAGAACTCCCGGCCCACCATGAACGCCTCGGCCGGTCCGGTGTCGGCGTCCGGCGTCACGACCAGGGCACGGGATCCCTCGACCGCGATCTGGGAGGGCTGCTGGTCCACGTGGGGCCAGGTGGCCGCTTCGGCCAGGATTGCATCCAGCTCGCGGAAGTCCTCGGGCTGCTGGTCGAGTTGGGAGTGCGGGATGCTGTCAGTCGCGCGCGGTCGCGCGCCGGCTCGCGTTGGCAGGTCCATGTCGGTGACCATCTCAGGCCGCCGACCAAAAGAGCTCGATCGGGATGCCGTCTGGGTCGTGGACGACCACGGCGGCGAAGGCGGGTTGGTCGTTCTCGTGTACCGGTCCGTGCTGGACTCCAAGCGCGTCGAGGCGAGCGACCCAGGCGTCGAGGTCCGACCGGCCGTCCAGCCGCAGGGCCACGTGGTCCAGACCCGTACGACGCGCATCGAAGCGCCGTCGGTCGGCTTGTGGGTGATAGTCCAATCCGAGGAACAGGGCAGTTCCTGGACGGGTCAGGACCACGGTATGGCCACCGCCGGTGGGATGTGGCTCGACGAACGCCCGGACCATGCCCAAGACGTCGGCGTACCAGCTCTCGCTGTCATGAATGTCACGGACGGTCAGGCCGAGATGGTGGAACCCGGCGACGGGCGGCTTCGTGGTGCCGGGTACGTCGGGGTGGGTGGTGGTCAGCGTCATGGTGATGCTCCTGGTGGGTGGTGTCGGGTGGTGTCGGGTGGTGCCCGGGCCGAGCTCGACGGGATGGTCGGCGGGGTCAGGGACGGTAGGGCTCGGTGGCGTAGCGAGCCATGATCTCCAGCACCTCGGCCGGCACGAGCACGCCGTCCGGTCCGGGCCGGAGGTCTGCCAGATCTCGGAAGTAGCCGAGATACCGCTCCGGGGTCACGCTGCATAGCACCGTGGCCGGCGCGTCGGGGTCGGGGTTGCCGAAGGTGTGCGGGTCGCCGATCGGTGCGGTGACCAGACTGCCGGCCACCGCCAGCAGCTCGTCGGATCGGCTGGTGAACCTGACTGCGCCGGACACGACGTAGAACGTCTCGTCGTGCTTTCGATGGACGTGCTGCGGAGGTCCCGGCCACCCGGGACCGAGGACGCACTCGGCTACCCCGAACCGACCCTCGACGCCGCCGCCGTCCTCCAGGATCCGGAACCTGACCGGACCACTGGCGAAGGTTTCGCCCTGTCCCGGGGACGTGAGCCTGACAGTCATGATGCCCCTCTCCTGTGAGACGATGTGTCTCACCGTGAGACGCTTTGTATCATTAACCTCCGGAGGGCGGTTGTCAAGACCCGCTCATCGGCTACTTGTTTCCTTGACCCCAGGGCCGATGCCTGGCGAGGCTCGGTTCAGGCATCCGGGTCAGGCAGACCTACATCGGATTCCGACTCACAGTGTTCGGACGCGTGGTCACCAAGACTGCGGCCAGCACCGGATTTGAACGGCTCGAGCGTCGTTCCCTGACGACGGAACTGGCGGCAGATGCGGCTGCAAGCGCCCCGGAAGCGGCTGCCGTCGCAATTGCGAACGCTGCCCGGGAAGCACGCGGCCGTGCCGCAACCTTGGGCGGTGCCGACGGCGTCGACAGCTGCGTCCGTGCCTGGGTTCAGGCCCTGGCTGCGCAGAGGGACGCGTGGCCGTGATGCGTCGTCGCAGACCCGCTGTCGATCAGGTAGTCGCCCCTCATTGCAGTCGCACGTATGCGGCTACTAGACGGAATGACATGCTCGCTAAACAC
>DHIQ01000217.1:4998-5196 GCA_002403895.1 Candidatus Neomicrothrix sp. UBA4742 | reverse complement strand
AGGCCAACCAGTGGCCCGAGGACGTGGTCGACTACTTCGGCACCGAGGACCGCCCGGAGTGCCATATGTGCTTCCACTTCCCCTTGATGCCCCGCATGTTCATGGCCCTGAGACGGGAGCAGCGCTACCCCATCACCGAGGTCCTGGAGCGCCCCCCGCCCATCCCCGACGGCAGCCAGTGGGGCATCTTCCTGCGCA
>DHIQ01000217.1:0-4899 GCA_002403895.1 Candidatus Neomicrothrix sp. UBA4742 | reverse complement strand
TTCCTGCGCAACCACGACGAGCTGACCCTGGAGATGGTCAGCGATGAGGAGCGCGACTACATGTGGACGGAGTACGCCCGCGATCCCCGTATGAAGCTCAACCTCGGCATTCGCCGCCGCCTCGCGCCCCTGCTCGATAACGGCCGGCGGCAGATGGAGCTGTTCTACGGGCTGCTGCTGTCGCTGCCGGGGACGCCGATCCTCTACTACGGCGACGAGCTGGGGATGGGCGACAACGTTTACCTCGGCGACCGCGACGGCGTGCGCACGCCGATGCAGTGGAGCGCTGACCGCAACGCCGGTTTCAGCCGTGCCGACTTCGCCCAGCTCTACCTGCCGCCCTTGATGGACCCGGTCTACGGGTACAGCGCGGTCAACGTCGAGGCCCAGCAGCGCAACGAGTCTTCGATGCTGCAATGGCTGCGTCGTTTCCTGGCCGTGAGGCGGCGTCACCCCCTCTTCGGCGAGGGCGCCTTCGAGGCTCTCGACGCCACCAACCCGTCGGTTTTCGCCTTCCTGCGCAGCAGCCCCCAGGAGACCATCCTCTGCGTCAACAACCTTTCCCGGTTTGCTCAGCCGGTGGAGCTGGACCTGCGCCAGTTCACGGGCTGGACCCCGGTGGAGCTGGTGGGCAAGGTCCACTTTCCTCGCATCGGCGAGCTGCCCTACCTGCTGACGATGGCCCCTCACGGCTTCTACTGGTTCGCCCTGGAGAACACCGAACGATGACCCCCGAAGAGGTTCTCCGCGAGGCCGGCCTGGGCGACCCCCAGGCTGAGCTGCTCACCTTCCTGCGCCGCCAGCGGTGGTTCTCCGGCCGCGAACGGGACCTGCACGCGATCGAGATCGTGGACGCCGGCACCGACGGGGAGGACCCGCTGCTGGTGCCTGTCCTGGTTGACGCCATCTACGGTGATGGCGGGCGCGAGCGGTACAGCATCCCCCTGTCGGTGCGCCCGGCAGAGCGAGCCATCGAGACCGACGTCGGCCTGGTCGCGATGGGGATACGCGAGGGCGCCCCGGTCGAGGTTGTCGATGCCCTCATCGACCCCGAGGCGGCGGTTCGGTTCTGGGACCTGATGGCCACCAACGGGGAGATCGCCACCGCCGCCGGCCGGCTCCGGGGCCAGTCCGAGCCGGGCGTTGCGGCGGCCCCACCGGAGCCCGTCGCCGACGGCGCCGCCGGTATCCATCCCCTCGGACGCGACCAGAGCAACTCGTCGCTGGTGCGCGACAAACGGGAGCTGCTGAAATTCTTCCGCAAGATCGAGCAGAGCAGCTCGCCCGAGCTGGAGATGCTGCAGGCCCTCCACCACGCCGGCTTTACCGGCATCGCCGCGCCCATGGGCCGGATCGACTACCGCCAGGGCGACGGCGAGGAGGCGCTGCTGGCGATCCTTCAGCCCTACCTCCACAACGCCACCGACGGCTTCCAGATGGCCATGACCAGCCTTCGCGACCTGTACTCGGTAGCCGAAGGCGCCACCCACGCCGACCCGCTGGGGATCCGGGAGGCGATCGATGAGCAGGGCTCCGACTTCACGCCCGAGGCCAACCGGCTGGGCGCGATCGTGGGTGAGATGCACCTCACGCTCGCCTCCGACCGCATGCCCGAGGAGATGCGACCGGTGCCGGCGACGGCGGAGATGATGCAGGCCTGGGCGGGGGAGATGGAAGCCGACCTGGAGCGGCTGTTCGCGGACCACGCCGATCGGACTCAGGGCCTCGATCGCGATCAGCTGGCGGCTTGCTTCCAGGCCCTCAAGGAGGTCGAGGGCGGAGGCCTGGCGGTCAGGTACCACGGCGACCTCCACCTCGGTCAGCTGGTTCGCACCGATGCCGGGTGGACCATCCTCGACTTCGAGGGCGAGCCGTCGCGCAGCGTCGAGGTGCGGAGGCGGCGCTCCTCGCCGCTCCGGGACGCCGCCGGCATGCTGCGCTCATTCAGCTACGCCGCGGCCGTCGCCCTGATGGAGCGCGCCACCCCCGAGGACCCCGACTGGGAGCACCTGCTCGCCTACGGTGACGCCTGGGCGGAGGTCAACCGCGAGGCCTTCTGGGACGCTTACGTGGCGGTCGTCGGAGCCACCGGGTTGCTTCCCGGCGCCGACGCTGTGGGCACCGTCCTGCGGGCGTTCGAGGTCCAGAAGGCGATCTACGAGTTTGGCTACGAGCTGGGCCACCGGCCTGACCTGGCCTGGGTACCGCTTCGGGCCCTGCGCCAGCTTTGATGAGCCCCAAGGGGAGCGTCGAGAGCGCCGATACCGAGGCCCTGCTCTCCGGCCGGCACCACGATCCCCACTCCATCCTCGGCTACCACCCCAGCCCCACGGGGGCGACGATCCGGGCCCTGCAGCCGTGGGCCGAGAAGGCCTGGGTCGAGGCCGGCGGTGAGCCGCTGGAGATGGAGCGCCTGGTCGGCGGGCTCTTCGAGGCCGGCCTCCACGGCCCCAGCCCGCACCAGTACCGCCTGCGCTTCCAGAACGCCGGCGGGTCGTGGACCGTCGACGACCCCTACCGCTTCCTGCCCACGCTGGGGGAGCTCGACCTTCACCTGATCGGGGAGGGCAGGCACCAGAAGCTATGGCTGAAGCTGGGCTCGCGCCACCTCCGCCACGAGGGCGTCGAGGGCGTCGCCTTCGCGGTCTGGGCTCCCAACGCCCGCGGTGTCACGGTGGTCAGCGACTTCGCCTTCTGGGACGAGCTGGTCCACCCGATGCGGTCGCTGGGGAGCAGCGGGGTCTGGGAGCTCTTCATCCCCGAGCTGGCCCCGCGGGCGCGCTACAAGTACCGGGTCGCGGGCGCCGACGGTACCGTCCGCCTCAAGGCCGATCCCATGGCGCGGGCGGCCGAGATTCCACCCGACACCGCCAGCGTGGTCGAGGACAGCACCCACCGGTGGGCCGACGACGCCTGGCTCAGCCGGCGCGCCACTGCCGAGCTCCACGGCGGCCCGATGTCGATCTACGAGGTCCACCTCGGGTCGTGGCGGCGCCAGGAGGGTGGCGAGCCGCTGTCTTACCGCGAGCTGGGTCGGCAGCTGGGGGAGTACTGCAACCAGGTCGGCTTCACACACGTCGAGTTGATGCCGGTGATGGAGCACCCATTCGGGGGCTCCTGGGGCTACCAGGTAACCGGGTACTACTCACCCACCGCCCGCTACGGCACCTCCGATGACTTCCGCGCCATGATCGACGACCTTCACCAGCAGGGTATCGGCGTCATCCTCGATTGGGTACCGGCGCACTTCCCGCGCGACGAATGGGCACTGGCCCGCTTCGACGGCACCGCCCTCTACGAGCACGAGGACCCGCGGCGGGGCTCTCACCCCGATTGGGGGACGCTGATCTTCAACTACGCCCGGGCCGAGGTTCGCAACTTCCTCGTCGCCAACGCCCTCTACTGGATGGAGGAGTTCCACGTCGATGGCCTAAGGGTCGACGCGGTGGCTTCGATGCTCTACCTCGACTACTCGCGCAAGGCCGGGGAGTGGGCACCCAATGAGTTCGGCGGGCGCGAGAACATCGATGCCATCAACTTCCTGCGCGAGGTCAACTCCAGCGTCGCCGAGCAGCACCCTGGGGTGATGATGGTGGCCGAGGAGTCGACCGCCTGGGGTGGGATCACCCGGCCGGCGTCGGCGGGCGGGCTGGGCTTCAGCCACAAGTGGAACATGGGCTGGATGCACGACACCCTCGACTACATGAGCCATGATCCCATCTACCGGCGCTACCACCACGGCGAGCTCACCTTCGGGCTGCTCTACGCCTGGAGCGAGCACTTCATCCTTCCCCTCAGCCACGACGAGGTGGTCCACGGCAAGGGGTCGCTGATGGGCAAGATGCCGGGCGACCCCTGGCGGCGCCGGGCCAACCTGCGCGCGATGCTGGCCTGGATGTGGGCGCACCCGGGCAAGCAGCTGGTCTTCATGGGTGGGGAGTTCGGCCAGGAGCGGGAATGGTCGAACGAGCGCGAGCTCGACTGGTACCTCCTCGACGACCCCGGGTACGCCGGCATCCAGAGGGTGGTGACCGACCTCAACCGCACCTACAAGCAGACACCGGCGCTCTGGCAGATGGACTCCAACCCCGACGGCTTCGCCTGGATCGACTCCGGCAACGCCGACCAGAACGTCCTCAGCTTCATCCGGCGTGACGCCCAGGGCGCCCCGGGGCTGGTCTGTGTGGCCAACTTTTCGGCCGAGCCACGCAGTGACTTCCGGGTCGGCGTCCCCCATGGCGGGGCGTGGCTCGAGGTCCTCAACACCGATGCCGAGATCTACGGCGGCAGCAACACCGGCAACCTGGGCCGCGTCGTGGCCGACGCCGAGGTGGGGTGGAACGGCCAGCCGTCCGCAGTGGTGTTGACGCTGCCGCCGCTGGCGGTGCTGTGGCTGGTGCCGGAGGCGGGCCGGGCGGCCGAGCCGGGTCAAGCCTCGAGTGGCCCTGTCGTGGACAGCGATCCTGAGCCCGAGACCCCGGCCCCGAAGAGGAGCCGGTCGCTCCGCTCCAGCACCCGCCGGGCCGCCGGCAGGTAGCACTCGCGCCGGTAGTCGAGCACCATCCGCCGGGCCGAGAAGTGGCTGGCCACGTGGCGGATGCTGGCCCGCATCATCGACAGCCAACCCGAGGGCAGCCCGTCGGGGTCGCGGTCGTAGAAGAGCGGGACCACCCGCTCCTCCAGCAGCCGGTAGAGCGCATCGGCCTCGGCCCCGTCGTCGGCGTCGGGTTGATCCAGGGTCACCTCGCTGGCGATGGTCCAGCCCGAGTCGGAGCGGCGCCCCTCGTCCCACCAGCCGTCGCTGACGCTGAGGTTGAGAACGCCGTTGGCGCCGGCCTTCATGCCGCTGGTGCCGCTGGCCTCGAGCAGCCGGCGCGGGTTGTTGAGCCAGACGTCGGC
>DHIQ01000161.1:2170-3504 GCA_002403895.1 Candidatus Neomicrothrix sp. UBA4742 | reverse complement strand
ATCTCGTTGCGGAACGACTTGCCCACCTGGGCAATGCCGAACGGCGGCTTCTTACGGCTGGCCTGCAAGACGTTGGTGAAGTCCACGAACATGCCCTGAGCCGTCTCGGGGCGGAGATAGACCTCGGCACCGGCCCCTTCGACCGGCCCGGCAATGGTCTTGAACATGAGGTTGAACTGCCGGGCTTCGGTGAACGACTGCTTCGACCCACAGCTGGGGCAGAGGTCGGGATCGTCGAGCTCGTCGAGGCGGAAGCGCTCCTGGCACACCTTGCAATCGACGAGGGGATCGGTGAAGTTCTTGAGGTGGCCGGAGGCCTCCCAGATCGCCGGCGGCGACAAAATGGCGGCGTCGAGCCCGACGATGTCGTCGCGCAACTGGACCATCGAGCGCCACCAGGCGTCCTTCACGTTGCGCAGCAGCAGGACCCCAATGGGGCCGTAGTCATAGGTCGAGCGGAAACCGCCGTAGATCTCGGCCGATGGGAATACAAAGCCGCGCCGCTTCGAGAGATTGACGATCTTGTCCATGAGGCCCGACTCCGGGCGGTCGGCGTCCGCAGCGGCGTCGGGCGGATTCTCGGCGTCAGGCATGGCTCGTCATCGTAGTGCCCGTCCCCACCGACCCCGACCGGCACCGCCGCTGGTATCCCGGGCACGCGCCGGCTCGTCGTGCCACGATGACCGCTTGTGAGCACCTACCAGGTCCAGCCCGATCCCACCGCCGTCATCGCCAAGCGATACGTCGCCGCCATCGTCGACGTCGGCCTGGGTCTCATCATCTACTGGGCGCTCTTCTTCGCCGTCTCCAAGCAGTCGCCTCCGGTCTACTCGCGATTCGGTGGCACCAACGCCTGCGGCGGCGACGCGGTCTGCACCCACGTCGGTGATCGCTACGTGAGCGGCGGTACCGCCCTCCTCCTCCTGGCGATCGGGCTGACCTACATGATCGGCGTCTTCGTCATCCAGCGAGGACTGAGCGGTCGGACACTCGGCACCGCCGCCATGGGCCTGGTCACGGTCAATGAACAGGGCAGGCCGCTGGGCGTGGGGTACGCGTTCCTGCGCAGTTTGGCCGGCGTCGTCGACTACCTCCCGTGCTGCTGGATCTTCCCGGTGGTGGGCATCATCACCAGCAACGCCACCAAGGGCCACCGCCGCGTGGGCGACATGGCGGCCAAGAGCTTCATGATCGACAAGCAGTACGCCGGGCAGCCGGTCGTGGTCCCCGGTCTTTCGCAGGCCCCACCCTCTGGTCCCTACGGTCAGCCCTACGGCATTTACCCCGACCAGCCCTACGGGCAACCGGGTCAACCGTATGGGCAGCCCGGCCAA
>DHIQ01000161.1:622-1980 GCA_002403895.1 Candidatus Neomicrothrix sp. UBA4742 | reverse complement strand
GTATGGGCAACCTGGCCAACCGTACGGGCAGGCCGGACCAGCCTGGACGCCGCCCCCGACTGCGCCGGCACCGACGCCGGGACCCGACCCGGCTGGATGGGGCGCCCCGGGCGCCATTGACGCACCGATGACGCCCCCGGAAGCGGCTGCGGTCACGCCACCGGTGACGGACTGGACGCCCGAGCCAACCTCCGCTCCGGCTCCGGCTCCGGCACCCGATCCCACCCAGCCGCAGTGGGATCCCCAGCGCGGCGCCTACATCCAGTGGGACCCGGCCGGTCAGCGCTGGCTGCAGTTCGACGACGCCACCCAGCAGTGGCGGTCGATCTCCTAGGCCCGATCGAGGAGCGTGACCGACTTGAGGCGTCGCTCCAGATGGTGCTCCATCGCCCGGATGGCCAAGTGCTCCACGTCGGTGGTGGTCGCCGACGCCGGCTCGTTGAGCGCGGCCCCCAGCTGTCCGCCGAGGATGCGGCGAAGGAGGTCGACCACCTCGGGTGAGACGGCGGTGCCCCGCCGGTCGTTGGCGCACAGCAGGCCGCCGGACTCGAGGTCGAAGGCCACCAAGGGTTCCTCCGAACCGCACTCGGCGCAGGCGTCGAGGATGGGCCGGTAGCCCTCCAGGGCCAGCAGCTTCCAGAAGAAGGCCGGCACCACCACCGGTCCGTTGTGGTCGGCCAGCGCCCGTAAGCCTCCCAGCAACATCTGGAAGAGCCGTGGGTTCACCTCACCTTCCTGCGCCATCTGGTCGACCGCTTCGAGCATGGCCGAGGCCCGGGCAATGCGATCGAGATCGTCGCGGATGACGCGGAAATGATCGATCGACTCGGTCTGGGTCACGATGTCGAGTTCCCGACCCTCGTAGAGCTGCAGGGCCACGTGGCTCATGGGCTCGAGGCGGGACCCGAACTTGCTCTTGGTCTTGCGCACGCCCTTGGCCACGGCGCGGACCTTGCCCCGACCCCGGGTGACGAACACGATGATGCGGTCGGCTTCGCCGAGCTTGTAGGTGCGCAACACGATGCCCTCGTCGCGATACAGCACCCCCGATCAGCTCCCGTCGACCCCGCCAAAGCGACGTTCTCGGTCCTGGTACTCACACACCGCGTCGAAAAGGTGCTGGCGACGGAAGTCGGGCCACAGCACGTCGGTGAACACCAACTCGCTGTAGGCGATCTCCCACAGCAGGAAGTTGGAGATCCGGTACTCACCCGACGTGCGGATCATGAGGTCGGGGTCGGGCATCTCGGGGTCATAGAGGTGCCGGCGGATGGCCCGCTCGTCGATCTTGTCGGCCGGCGTGCCTTCGGCCACCAGGGCCCGCACCGCATCCACGATCTCGGCCCGGCCGCCGTAGT
>DHIQ01000161.1:0-385 GCA_002403895.1 Candidatus Neomicrothrix sp. UBA4742 | reverse complement strand
ATCTCGGCCCGGCCGCCGTAGTTGAAGGCGATGGTGAACGTCATCGTCCGGTCGTGCTTGGTGAGTTCGACCGATGCGTCCTGGTGCTTGATGAGGCGCTTGGGCACCCGCCAGTCGCGGCGACCGACGAAGCGCATGCGCACACCCCGCTCGTGCATCTCGTCGCGCCGCCGGGTGAGGATCGACTCGTTGAACCCCATCAGGTAGCGGACTTCGTCGGTGGGACGCTTCCAGTTCTCGGTCGAGAAGGCGTAGACGGTGAGCCACTTGATGCCGAGCTCGAGCGCGCCCTCGACGGTGTCGAACAGGGCCTCCTCACCCGCGGCGTGGCCCTCGGTGCGCTTCAGCCCTCGGCGCTGCGCCCACCGGCCGTTGCCGTCCATGA
>DHIQ01000158.1 GCA_002403895.1 Candidatus Neomicrothrix sp. UBA4742 | reverse complement strand
GCGGCGCTCACGCCGGCCGCGGTCCTGATCTTCCGCTACGACAACCCCGATGCGCTGCTGACGCTCCTCCTGGTCGTCGCCGCGTATGCCCTCGTCCGGGCGCTCGAGGCTGGACGCCTGCGCTGGGTCGTCCTCGCCGCATCGCTCGTCGGGCTCGGATTCCTGACCAAGTACCTCCAGGCCTATCTCGTCCTGCCCGCCTTCGCGCTCACGTGGGCGATCGCGACGCCGGGCTCGGTACGTCGGCGCATCGCGGGTCTGGCCGTCGCGCTCGCCACGGTCATCGTCGCGAGCGGCTGGTGGGTGGCGATCGTCGAGCTCATCCCCGCGGCCTCTCGGCCATACATCGGCGGCAGCACCGACGACTCGGTCATCGGTCTCGTGTTCGGCTACGACGGCCTGGGTCGGATCTTCGGGCAGGGCGCCGGCGTTCTGGGTGGCGGCGGTGGCGGTGGGTTCTCCGGCGTTCCCGGGATCCTGCGCCTGTTCGACGCCGAATTCGGTGGTCAGATCAGCTGGCTTCTGCCGCTCGCGATCGGTGCCACCGGTCTTGGCTTGTGGATCCGCCGCCGCGCTCCTCGGACGGACGCCCGGCGGGCGGGCTACCTGCTGTGGGGTGGCTGGCTGGCGGTCCACCTCATCGTCTTCAGCTTCATGTCGGGGATCATCCACAGCTACTACGCGGTGATCCTGGCGCCGGCCGTCGGGGCGCTGGTCGGGGCCGGCGTCATGGAGGCCTGGCGGCTTCGGTCGCGGACCGCCTGGGGCGGGATCGTGCTCGGCTCGGCGATCGTCGGCTCGGCGGTGTGGGCCTGGGCCCTCCTCGAGCGGACGCCCGACTTCGCACCGGGCCTCGGGATCGCCATCGTGTCGGTCGCGATCCTCGTGGCGGTCGTCGTGGCCATGCCCACGCAGGCCGCGTGGCGACGTCGGGCAGCCCTGGCGGCAGGCCTGGGGATGGCGGTGCTCGTGACCGGGCCCGCGGCCTATGCGTTCGACACGATGGGGACCGCCTACAGCGGCGGCACGGTCTCAGCGGGACCGACGGCGGTCGGTGCCAGGAACGGGCCGGGCTTCGCCGGCGGGGGAGGGCCCCTCGGGTTCGCGGGCGGCGGCGGCGGCGGCGGCTTCACGGGCGGCGCGGGTGGCGCGCCGAGCGGTGCCGGCGCCCAGGTCGACGACACCCTCACGGCCTACCTCGTGGCCAACCGAGGGGGCGCCACGTGGATCGTGGCCGTCAGCGGCGCCGATCGCGCCGGTTCGATCGAACTGGCGACCGGCCTGCCGGTCATGGCCATGGGTGGCTTCAACGGTGGCGATCCGGCGCCGACCCTCGATCAGCTCAAAGCCTACGTCGCGAGCGGCCAGCTTCGCTACGTGCTCGTGGGCAGCGGTGGCGGCCCGGGTGGTGGCGGCTCGTCGGCCATCACCGACTGGGTGACTGCAAACGGCAGCGTCGTCTCGGACGTCGGCAACGGATCGCTGTATGACCTGGCCGGGGCGGTCTAGCGCGGAACCTCGGGCGAATCCCGCAGACTGCGTCCATGGAACCGGAAAACGGTGAAGGCCAGGAGCGGCCTGGGCGGCTGCGGTCGGATCGTCGGACCTTGGCCATGGCCGCCGTCGTGGTCGTGGCCCTGGTGATCGGTGGCGTCCTGATCGTCCGCGCCCGATCCTCGGTCGACCAGGCCACCGCGATCGAGATCGCGAGCGACTTCGCGTTCAAGAGCCAGCCGGCCGGGACACAGATCCGCGGGATCCACGAGACGTCGGTCAGCGAGATCGGGAACGCTTGGCAGATCGACGTCAGCTTCGATGCGCTCGCCGCGGGCGACGCCTCGGCCAACCCGGAGCCTCACCACCTGTTGATCGATGTTGACAAGGGCTCCGGAACGCCGAGCCTCGTCGGCCAGGGCTGACCGCCGGGGATGGCGGGCATCAGCGGGGGAGTTGGGGTGGCCTGAGGGGCTCGAACCCTCAACCGGCGGTTCCACAAACCGCTGCTCTGCCATTGAGCTAAGGCCACCACGGAGCGCTCTCGCGATCCGACCCGCGCCTTCGGGCGGACGAGCGAACGGGAGTATAGCCCGAAGGACGGCGCGCACGGCAAGAGCGACTGGCACGGGGGTCCGGCCCGACCCCACCCCACCGCACCTTGCCCGTCGCCTCTGCCCGGGACCCTACCGGACCCTCCGGTACATGGGGGCCATCGATGTAGGGACCATCGCGCCGCGGACATCCCCCGCTCCGCAACCTACGGTGACTGGGACGCCAAGACACCCCCGGACAGCCCCGGAGTACGCAGATCGCAATGTCCCGCCTCGCCGTTCCCCAGTCGCGCCGCTCCCTCCGCACGGACCTGTGGGCGATCGCGTCTTCTCCGCGCCGGACCGCCCTCACGATCGCCCTCCTGTTCGGCCTCACGTCCGTCTTCACCCTCGCGGTCCCGGCGTCGACACTCGCCTGGGACGCCGGCTCGTTCAGCTCCTCGTCCGAGGCCGACCTGGTCGCCATGACCAATCGGGCTCGCGCCAACGCCGGCCTCAAGGCGCTCCGCGTCGACTCGACGCTGACCGGCGTCGCCCGTTGGCGGAGCAAGGACATGATCGTGCGCAACTACTTCAGCCACGACATCCCGGGCTACGGCAAGGTCTGGGACAAGCTCTCGGCCATCGGCTACTGCTTCAACGTCGCGGGCGAGAATATCGGCTGGAACAACTATCCCGACGACATCGCGACGGCCGCGATCCAGCAATCGTTCATGGACTCGGCGGGACACCGCGCCAACATCCTGGGCAAGGCCTGGGACGTCATCGGCATCGGCGCCTACAAGGGCTCGACCGGCAAGAAGATGTGGACGGTCCTGTTCGCCGACAAGTGCGGTACGACCTCGACGCCGAAGCCCACCGCGAAGCCGACCCCTCGTCCGACGCCTCGTCCAACGCCCCGGCCCACCGCCCGAACGACACCCCGGCCGACGCCCCGCCCGACGCCCCGTCCGCTGACGACGACTGCACCCGTCGCGCAGGCCCAGGCGACGCCCGGCACCACCCCCGCCCCGACACCCGAGGGCAGCGTCGAACCGACGCCGCCGATCTCGAGTGGGGACCTGATCGGTCCGTCCGGCGGGCCGAGCGCGAGCCCGACCGACGAACCCGTCGCCGGTCCCGGGCTCGATGGGACCATCGGGATGCGGGTGGTCGATCGGGGAACGACTGACGGTCTCCTCGAGACCATCGTGGGTGGAGTCGCGGGCTTCTTCCTCGGCGGCTGACCATCGCCGTCGCGACCGGCGCGGCTACACTGCGACCCATGCCGGCCATCCTCGAGGCGCGCGACCTCACCAAGTCGTACCCCCTGGGACCCACCCTCGTCGAGGCGTTGCGCGGCGTCTCCCTCGAGGTCAAGGGCGGCGAATTCCTCGCGCTGATGGGCCCCTCGGGCTCGGGCAAGTCGACCCTCCTCCAGGTCCTCGGCGGGCTCGACCGACCGACGTCGGGCGAGGTCATCCTCGATGGCCAGACGATCAGCCAGCTGTCGGACGACCAGGCGACGCGGTTGCGGCGCGACCAGACCGGGTTCGTCTTCCAGTCGTTCAACCTGATCCCGCTGCTCGACGCCTCCGAGAACATCGCGCTGCCGTTCACCATCGCCGGCCAGGATCCGACCCGCGGCGAGCTCAAGGACCGGATCCGCGACGTCATCGGACTGGTCGATCTGACCGGCAAGGAACACCACAAGCCCGACCAGCT
>DHIQ01000010.1:17035-17281 GCA_002403895.1 Candidatus Neomicrothrix sp. UBA4742 | reverse complement strand
TCCCCAAGTGATCAGGTGAACAGGTCGAGCAGCTCTCGCTTTTGCACCTTGTTGGTCCCGGTGCGGGGCAGTTCGTCCACCACCACCCACCGACGCGGCACCTTGTAGTCGGCCAGGTGTTCCTTGGTCCAGCCCTCGAGCCCGGCGGAGGACAGCTTCGCCCCGCGGCGGAGGCGAACGGCGGCCACCGGGATCTCGCCCTTGCGCTCGTCGGGGAGGCCGATGACGGCCGCCTCCAGCACGTCG
>DHIQ01000010.1:0-16811 GCA_002403895.1 Candidatus Neomicrothrix sp. UBA4742 | reverse complement strand
TGACGGCCGCCTCCAGCACGTCGGGATGGCGCTCGATCGCCTCTTGCACCTCGAGGGCATACACCGAGTAGCCGCCGTGCTTGATCACATCCTTCTGGCGGCCGACGAACAGCACGGTGCCCATGGGGCCCTTGCGCACGAGGTCGCCGGTGCGCAACCAGCCGTCGTCGGTCACCGTGGCCGCGCTCACCTCGGGGGCGTTCCAGTACCCTTTGATGACCCCGGGCCCCCGCACCCACAGCTCGCCGGTGCCACCCGTGCGGACCGCACCGCCCTCGTCATCGACCACCCGGAATCGGTAGCCGGGGAGTTGGAACCCGACCGATTCCCCCAACCCCAGGCCGAGCAGCGGGGGCGACACCTTGGCGGCCACCCCGCCGCCGACCTCGACCATGCCGTACCCCTCGAAGAAAGCGGCCTCGCCCACCGGTCCCACCACCGGCAGCGTGGCCGTGGCCCCGAACTGCTTGAACTGGCGGGCCAAGTCCCCGGGCATGGCGTCAGCCCCGGAGCCCCACACCCGCACCGACGTCAGGTCGCGCTTCTCGGCCCCGGCCTCCAACATCATCCGATACATGGCGGGCACCCCCACGAAGATCGTCGAGCGCCGGGACTCGATGGCGTCGAGGACCTCGACCGGCCGGAACCGGGGCAGCAGGTAGATGGGGATCCCGCAACACGCCGCCCCCATCAGCACGGCGAAGCCCATGATGTGGGCAATGGGAAGGGCGAACGCCATCTCGTCGCGCCGCAGCGGAGCAGGCCAGGCCACGCCGGCGGTGACTTGCCCGACGAGCGCCCGGTGGGTCAGCTCGGCCCCCTTGGGCTTGCCCGTGGTGCCGGAGGTGTAGAAGAGGGCGCCGATGCCATCGGGGTCGGCGGTGACGGGGGCGTCCAGGGTGTCGGGGTCATCCACCTGGTGGACGCTGCGGATCACCAGGGTTGCGCCCGAGTCGGCCACCACATGGGCCACCTCGTCATGACGCATCTGCGGGTTCACCGGCACCGGGATGCACCCGGCGCGCGACGCCGCCAGGCACAGCAGAAACAACTCATAGTGGTTGGGGGTGTGGATCACGACCCGCCCGCCGGTCGGGGCCTGACGTTGCACCCCGGCCGCCCACCGGCTCACCCGCTTCGCGGCCTGGCGATAGGTCAGGCGGCTGCCATCGTCCTCTTCGACCAGGCGCCGGTTGCCGTGGACGTCGGCCAGGCTGTGCATCACCGAACCCAGCGTCTCGTCGTGACGAAGTATCAGCCTCGCTAGCGTCAACGCCCGCATCACATCTTCTCCAACGGGGCCCAGCTGAGCAGCAGGGTCTTCTCCCCTACGCCCCGGAAGTGCACGACCGCTTCGGTTTTGTCGCCCGTGCCTCGCAGGTGCTGGATGACCC
Organism: Candidatus Neomicrothrix sp. UBA4742; assembly: GCA_002403895.1. Taxonomy (GTDB): domain Bacteria; phylum Actinomycetota; class Acidimicrobiia; order Acidimicrobiales; family Acidimicrobilacustridaceae; genus UBA4742. The sequence goes on along the minus strand of DHIQ01000010.1, from coordinate 15,417 downwards.
CCTCGCCGAACGTGGCGTGGCGGACGTCGTCCCCCACCGCCAAACCGAGCTGGTCGGCGCCCGATGGCGACGGGGGGGTCGGCTTGAGAGCCGATTCGACGACCCGCTCGCGATGCTCGGCCCAGGCACTGCCGCCACCGGACGTGCCGGAGCCGCCGTAGGTTCGCCCCGAGGGGATGTCCCGGTCGGCGGAGATCCGACCCGACGAGCCGTACCCGCCGGCACTGCGACGAGACGAGCGCCGATTGCCCTGTACCGACTCGACCAGCCCCTCGGGGATCTCGTCGAGGAAGCGACTGGGCGGGTTGTACTGCGTCGAGCCGTACAGCGTGCGGCTCCAGGCATGCGACAGGTAGAGGCGCTCACGGGCCCGGGTGATCCCCACGTAGGCCAGGCGGCGTTCCTCTTCGAGTTCGTCGGGCTCGCCGATGGAACGCAGATGAGGGAAGACGCCGTCCTCCATGCCGATGATGAACACCGCCGGGAACTCCAGGCCCTTGGCCGAGTGCATGGTCATCAACAGCACCGACGAGTCGTCATCGTCGAGGTCGTCGGTGTCGGCCACCAGGCTCACCTGTTCGAGGAAGGTGTCGACGGACTCGAAGTCGCGGGCGGCGCCGACCAGCTCAGCCAGGTTCTCGATCCGTCCCTCGGCCTCAACACTGTGCTCGGCTTCGAGTTCGGCGACATACCCGGAGTGAGCGAGGATGGACTCCAACAACTCGCCCGGGCCGGCCCCTTCAGCGTGGGCGGCGGTGATCGAGTCGATCAACGTCAGGAAAGTGGCGATGCCCTTGACCGCCCGGCCGGTGACCCCGGCCTCCTCGGCCCGGCGCAGCGCCTCGATGAAGGCCACCCCGTGGCTGTTGGCCCAGGCGTCGAGACGGCCCACCGTGCTGTCACCCACGCCCCGCTTGGGCACGTTCAACACCCGCTTGATACTGACCTCGTCCTGCGGGTTGACTACCGCTTTGAGGTAGGCCATCGCGTCTTTGACCTCGCGCCGGTCGTAGAAGCGGGTGCCGCCGATGACCTTGTAGGGGATGCCCGAGCGCATGAGCTGCTCTTCCATCACCCGACTCTGGGCGTTCGTCCGGTAGAAGATGGCGGCGTCGCCCCAGCGCGTTCCCCCGTCGTGCAGATGGGAGATCTGGTGGGCCACCCATTGGCTCTCATCGCCCTCGTCATCGGCGTGGTAGCGCACGATGGCCTGGCCGTCGCCCTGCTCCGTCCACAGTTCCTTGGGTTTGCGACTGAGGTTGTGGGCGATCACCGCGTTGGCTGCATCGAGGATGGTCTGGCTCGAGCGGTAGTTCTGCTCCAGCACGATCATGGTGGCGTCGGGGAAGGCGTTCTCGAACTCCAGAATGTTGCGGATATCAGCACTCCGGAAGCGGTATATGCTTTGATCTGCATCACCAACGATGCAGACGTTGCGGTGCTCGCTGGCCAGCAGCATCACCAGCTCGTTCTGGACGTGGTTCGTGTCCTGGTACTCGTCGACCAGTACGTGGCGGAAGCGCTGGCGGTAATGGGCCAGGACGTCGGGATGATCACGCAAGAGCCTCACCGCGTTGCCCAACAGATCGTCGAAGTCCATGGCGCCGGCTCGTTCGAGGCGGGCCTGGTACTCGCGATAGATGTCGGCCAGCTTGCGCTCGAAGATGACCCCGGCGCGCGCCGCGTAGGCCTCGACATCGAGCCCTTCGTTCTTGGCCGAGCTGATGGCGGCGTGGACCGACCGGGACGGGAACCGTTTGGTGTCGAGGTTCAGGTCCCGGATCACATAGCCGGTGAGGCGCACCGCGTCGGCCTGGTCGTAGATGCTGAACGACGAGGGATAGCCGAGCAGCTTGCCGTCGCGGCGCAGGATGCGGACACAGGCCGAGTGGAACGTCGACACCCACATCTTCTCGGCGACGGGCCCCACCAGGGCAGCGACACGTTGCTTCATCTCGTCGGCGGCCTTGTTGGTGAACGTGATGGCCAAGATCTCGAACGGAGACACGCCCCGCTCGCGGATGAGATAGGCGATGCGGTGGGTGAGCACCCTGGTCTTGCCCGAACCGGCGCCGGCGATGACCAGCAGTGGTCCCTCGTCGTGGGTGACCGCCTCCGACTGGACGGGGTTCAGCCCTTCGAGGAGGTCGTCGGCGGTCTGGCCCGGGTCGGGGAACGGGGTCGGGCTCATGGTGGACCAACCCTACCTGTGGCCTGTGACCGGCCCGGCCGGGCTCAGGCGACGTCGACCAGGCGCTCCCGGAAGAAGTCCAGCACCTGATGCAGCGCGTCCTGGGTGGGGTTGCCCGGCTCGTCCACCAGGTGCTCGGTGAGCACCGAATGGGCGATACGGGGGAATCCCCACGGGTTCCCCTTGGACGAGTCGATCTCCACCCCGATGAAGGCGTCGCCCAACTCGGCCCGGAGGTGGGCGAAGCGAGCGCCGGGGGACAACCTGTCCCCGGTGAAGCGCAAGCCCAGCACGCAGACGCCCTCGGCCGCCCGCTCCCTCACCCGATCGAGATCCTCGGGTGCCAGCTGGAGCCCGCGCCGACCCTTCTTGGACAACCCCCACGGCAGCGAGGGCTGGCTGAGCACGGGGGCCAGCATGCAGTCATCGAGCATCATCCCCAGGGCGAATCCCCCGGCGAAGCACATGCCGACGGCGCCGACGCCCGGCCCCCCACACGACTCGTGGGCGTCGGCGGCCAGCGCCCGCAGCCAGAGGGTCACGGGCGCGGTGCGGTTGGCCGCCCAGGCGGCGAATTCCTTGGAGACGCAGGACGGGAGGATCGAACGCAGGCCGTAGACCATCGACGGCTCCGCTCCCGGATCACCGAACAGCACGGGCATGACCACCGTGCAGCCGATCCCAGCCACCCGCCGGGCGAAGTCGGCCACCTTGGGGGTGATCCCGGGGAGCTCGGCCATGACGATCACCGCCGGTCCCTCCCCCAGCCGGTAGACGTCGCGGGTCTTGTCGCCGTGCTCGAACGGGGACCAGGTGAAATCGCTCAGGGAGTCAGTCACCGGGCGAAGGCTAGTTTTCGAGGTGGCCCCCTGCACCGACCGTGGAGACACCCGTGCCCAGCAAGAAGCCATTCCGCTTCACCGTGCAGGCCGCGCTGCCGCCCGCCGCCACCACCTGGGCCGAACTCGCCCGCCGGGTCGAGGGGCTGGGGTACTCGGCGCTCACCGTGTCGGACCACCTCGACAACCAGTACGCCACCACCCCCGCGCTCATGGCCGCCGCCGACGCCACCACCACCCTGCGGATCGGGTCACTCACCTACGGCAACGACTATCGCCACCCCGTGGTGCTGGCCAAGGAGGCCGCCACCGTTGACCTGCTTTCCGGCGGCCGGCTCGAGTTCGGCCTGGGCGCCGGCTGGATGACCACCGACTACGACCAGGCGGGGATCCCCCTCGACCACCCCGGGCTGCGCATCGCCCGACTGGCCGAGGCCCTCGACGTGATCACCGGGCTGTGGGCGGAAGGGCCGTGCACGTTTCACGGTAAGCATTACCAGGTGCACGACCTGGACGGGTTCCCGAAGCCGGTTCAGACGCCTCGGCCGCCCATCCTCATCGGCGGTGGTGGTCGCAAGATCCTCACCCTGGCGGCGCAACGGGCCGACATCATCGGCCTCAACATCGCCCTGCACGCCGGACGCATCGACGAACACGCCGGGCCATCAGCCACCCACGAGGCGACGCTGGAAAAGCTCGACTGGATCCGTACCGCGGCCGGCTCGCACTTCGATGACCTCGAACTCCAGGTCCGGGTGCACCTGGCCGCCATCACCGACGACCGCGCCGGACTGGCCGAGGCGGTGGCACCCACGCTCGGGCTCACCCCGGAAGAGGCACTGGTGTCACCCCACGCCCTGGCCGGGACGGTGGACGAGATCGTGGAGCAGTGCCTCGCCCGGCGGGAGGCCTATGGGATCTCGTGCGTGGGCATCGGACTGGACGCCATGGACGCCATGGCCCCCGTCGTGGCCCACCTGGCCGGTCGCTGAGTCAGGTCACCCGACCGGCGGCCACCAGGTCACTGCGCCAGATGCTGGCGTAGCGCACCCAGGCACCGGTGTGGGGCGCCTCGATCATCTTGCCGCCCCCGACGTAGATGCCCACGTGGTGAACCGGGTTGCCATAGAAAACGAGGTCACCCGGTTGAAGGTCGCTGAAGTTGATGCGACGGGTGGCCCGGGCCTGCAGCTCGGCCGAGTGGACGAAACTCCGGCCCCCGGCGTTGCGCCACGCCCACAGCACCAATCCGGAGCAGTCGAAGCCATCTTTGGGGTTGTCCCCGCCCCACAGGTAGGGGACGCCGAGCTGGGTCTCGGCCAGCGCCACCACGGCCGCGGCCTGGGGCAGCACCGCTGGCGGCGTGCCCGGAGGCACCGGCCACGGCGTGGGCGTGGGGTCGGGGGTGGTGACGGGAGGAGCGGTCACCGTCGGTGTGGTGGGACCGGTGGTGGGATCGGGCGTCGTCGGTGGCCCGCCTGGGGTGGGGGTGGCCGGAGCCGGGTCCGCCGCGGCGGCCAGCCGGGCCTTCGCTGCCACCTCGTCGGCGGCGGCGTGACGGGCCTGCGTCTCGGCCACCAGCGCACCGAGCTCCCCGTTGACCTTGGCCAACAGGGCCGATTGCTCGTCCTCCGTCTTCTTCGTGTCGCCCCGGCGGTGGTCCAGATCGGCCTGCAGCTCCTGGGCATGGGTGTGGGCGGCCTGCAGATCGCTCAGCTCGGCGTCCGCCCGGTACTGGGCCCCGCGGACGTCGTCCACCAGCTGACGACGGCTGGACGAGGCCGCCTGCAGGTACTCGATCTGCCGGCTGACATCCGGGCCCGAGCCCTTCAACAAGATGTCGGGGAGGTCGCTCTCCCCACCCTTGACGTAGGCGGTCACGGCGTAGGAGGCCAACTCGGCTCGACGTTGGACGAGCTCGGCCTTGGCGTCGGAGACTCGGCCGGTGGCCTCATCGATCTGTCGCTGCACCTGATCGAGCTGCAGGCGGGTCTGGTTGTACTGCTCGGCGAGCTGCTCGGTCTGGGTATCCAGCTCCGACAGCCGGGTCGAGATGCGCTCCGCCTCGGCCTGCTTGTCGGCGATCGCATCAGCGCCGGCCGGAGTGGCCACGACGGGCGCGATGGCGAACGCCAAGAGGGCGGCCATCACCATCGCTGCACATCGGCGCATCGAGAACCTCACCGACAGAACTCCTCTGTCCGATCATCTGGGTTCTCCGCGCCACACCGCCGAACAGCAGTTCGACCATGGCCCCAAAACACAAGCTTACGCCCGGAACGACCCAGATGTCATGCTTGGTTCTCGGCAGGATCGACCGGAAACTTCATTCATTCCCACTCGATCGTCCCGGGTGGCTTCGAGGTGATGTCGTAGGCCACCCGGTTCACGCCGGCCACTTCGTTGATGATCCGGCTCGACATGCGCTCGAGCAATTCGTAGGGCAGACGGGCCCAATCGGCCGTCATGGCGTCCTCGCTGGTGACGGCTCGGATGATGATGGGATAGCCATAGGTGCGCTCGTCACCCATCACGCCCACGCTGCGGATGTCGGGTAGCACCGCGAACGCCTGCCAGATTTCCCGCTCCAGCCCGGCGCTACGGATCTCCTCACGCACGATGGCATCGCCATGTTGCAGCGTCGCCACCTTGTCAGGGGTGACCTCGCCGATGATCCGCACCCCCAGACCGGGTCCAGGGAAGGGCTGGCGCCACACGATCTCGTCGGGCAGGCCGAGCTCGGTGCCCACCTTGCGCACCTCGTCCTTGAACAGGCTCCGCAGGGGCTCGACCAGCTCGAAATCCATGTCCTCGGGCAGGCCGCCCACGTTGTGGTGGCTCTTGATCTTGGCCGCTTTGGAGGTACCCGACTCGATCACATCTGGGTAGAGGGTCCCCTGCACCAGGAAGTCCGCGTCCTCGATACCACCGGCGTTCTCCTCGAACACCCGGATGAAGAGCTCGCCGATGGCCTTGCGCTTGTCTTCGGGCTCGGTGATCCCGGCGAGTCGCTCGAAGAACCGATCGGCGGCCCGCACGTGGACCAGCTCGATCCTCTGGTGGCGCTGGAACGTCTCGACCACCTGCTCGCCCTCACCCTGGCGCATGAGGCCGGTATCGACGAACACGCAGGTCAGCTGGGAGCCGATGGCTCGATGCACGAGCGCGGCGGCCACGGCCGAGTCGACGCCACCCGACAGGCCGCAGATGGCCCGACCGCCGCCCACCTGGGCCCGGATCGCCTCGATCGAGCTTTCGATCACCGAACTCATCGTCCAACTCGGGCGACAGCCACACGCCTCGTACAAGAAATGCTCGAGGAGCTCTTGACCGTGAGGGGTGTGGACCACCTCGGGATGGAACTGCACGCCGTAGACGCCCCGGTCGCGTTGCTCGAAGGCGGCGGCCGGCGTGTCGGGGGTGGAGGCAAGGACCCTTGCCCCGGTCGGCGGCACCGTGATGGTGTCGAAATGGCTCATCCACACGGGCTGGTGGATGGGCTGGCCGGGGCCGAAGAGCACGCCGGCGTCCGTCACTTCGAGCTCGGTGCGGCCGTATTCACCGCGACCGGTCCGAGCCACCTCGCCGCCCAACTGCAGCGCCAGGAGCTGGGCGCCGTAGCAGATGCCAAGGATGGGGATCCCGGTGTCGTAGACGGCGGGATCGATGGACGGGGCCCCGTCCACGTGGACCGAGGCCGGCCCGCCGCTGAAGATCACGCCGGCCGGATTGCGTTGCGCCAGCTCCTCCGCGGTGATGGTGTGGGGCACGATCTCGCTGTAGACGTGCGCCTCGCGCACCCGGCGGGCAATGAGCTGGGCGTATTGGGCGCCGAAATCGACGACGAGGACGGTATCGACGGGGTTCAGTGACCCATCCCCACGCCCTGCGACTTCTGCAGCGACTTGCCTTCGGTCATCAACGCCGGGGCCACCATGACCTCGGCTTTCTGGAAGTCCTTCACCGTCTCGTAGCCACACGTGGCCATGGACGTGCGCAAGGCACCGAAGAGATTCATCCGCCCGTCATTCTCGTGCGCGGGACCGACGAGGATCTCCTTGAGGGTTCCCCGCGTCGTGGTCATCACCCGGGCGCCACGGGGCAGGGTCGGGTGGAACGTGGCCATACCCCAGTGATAGCCCCGACCCGGGGCCTCCGAAGCGGCGGCCAGCGGGGAACCGACCATCACGGCGTCGGCCCCGCAGACGATGGCCTTGGCAATGTCACCACCGGTGCCCATGCCCCCATCAGCGATGACGTGGACGTACACCCCGGTCTCGTCGAGATGGCGCATCCGGGCGGCGCGGGCATCGGCGATGGCGGTGGCCTGCGGCACACCGATGCCGAGCACGCCCCGGGTGGTGCAGGCGTGACCGGGGCCGACACCGACCAGGATGCCGGCGGCCCCGGTGCGCATGAGGTGCAGGGCCGCCTGGTAGCTGGCACAGCCACCCACGATCACCGGCATGTCCAGTTCGCGCACGAAGCGCTTCAGGTTGAGCGGCTCCACCGTCTTGGAGACGTGCTCGGCCGACACCACCGTGCCCTGGATCACGAGGAGGTCGAGCTCGGCGTCGATGATGGCCTGGGCGAAGGCATCGGTGCGTTGGGGAGTGACCGAGGCACAGGAGATGACGCCGGCATCTTTGATCTCGCGGATGCGCTCACCGATGAGCTCGGGCTTGATCGGCTCGCTGTAGATGTCCTGCATCCGCAGGGTGGCCTTCTCGGGCGAGAGCTTGGCGATCTCGTCGAGAACGGTGTCCGGGTCCTCGTAGCGGGTCCAGAGGCCTTCGAGGTTCAGGACCCCGACACCGCCGAGGCGACCGATCTCGATGGCTGTCGCCGGGCTGATGACTCCGTCCATGGCGGACCCCATGAGGGGCAACTCGAACCGGAAGGCGTCGATCTCCCAAGAGATGTCGACGTCTTCAGGATCCCTGGTCCGGCGGCTCGGCACGATGGCGATGTCATCGAACCCGTAAGCCCTCCGTCCCGACTTGCCGATGCCGATCTCGACCTCAGCCACTGCACCAACCCCTTCGCTGCTCCGACCGGTGAAGCTGGTGAGTCTAGCTGGCTCCACCTCGGGTCCGGGCGGCGTCGACGGGCCCCGGTCCCGGACGCGAAACCCGTCCGGGTCGGTCCGTCAGCCGGTGGGGGCTGAGCGGGCCGGCACGAACGAGGAGCCGGTGAACAACAAGGCCGGCTGGCCTTCGATCAGGAACTGACCCGTGGATGGCCGGTAGCGAGCAATGTCGGCCGTGCCATCACCGTTGTAGTCACCGGGGGCGGGAAGGTCCCCAGCCAGGCCACTGGCCTGGGAGCTGGTCAGGCCGTACTGATACCAGATGCCGTTCTTGACGGTCATCAGGTCGGCCTTGCCGTCACCGGTGTAGTCGGCGGGCACCGGGGTCATGTTCGCCGTCAACGGTCGGGCCAGCACCGTCGGGGTGGCGACGTTGAGGTTGTCGCCCATGAACCAGTTGCCACTGCTCGGCCGATAGTAGGCCAGGTCGGTCTTGCCGTCACCGTTGTAGTCGGCCGGGACCGGGATGTCGGTCGCCGTCCCGAACGCCACCACGATGTTGGTCACCGGACCCGTTGCCGGGCTACCGGTCGGACGGATGCGCCATTTGCCATCGCTGGGCCGGTAGAAGGCGGCGTCCACCTTGCCGTCACCGTCGTAGTCCATCGGCACCGCTATGTCGCCCTGCAGGCCGACATAGCGGAACTGGCCGACGCCTTTGATGCGCCACCAGCCCTCACTCGGGGTGGCGGTGAAGACGTCGCCCGGGTGGTTCATGGGCGTGTAGGTGGCGACGTCGGTGGTCCCGTCACCGTTGTAGTCACCGGGTACGGCGACGTCGCCGGCGGTGCCATAGGTGAAGGTGCCCTGGCAGTTGATCTTCCACTGCCCGGTGGTCGGATCGAACAGCGCCGGATCGGCGATGCCGTCACCGTTGTAGTCACCGTTGGTGACGCCGTGATCGACGCCGTTGACGGTCACCTGCACCGAGTCATGGCTGGTGGCCGACCCGTCGTTCACGGCGAGGTCGAACGTCAGGTTCGACGACGACGCGCACGGCAGGTTGGGGGTGAACGTCGGTGAAGCCGACGTGGGGTTGGTCAGGGTGACCGCTTGGCCCCCCGTCTGGCTCCAGGCGTAGGTGAGCGCGCCAGGGCCGCCATCGGGATCGGACGAAGCCGAGCCGTCGAGGGTCACCAGCGTGTCCTCGTTGACCGTCTGATCGGGGCCGGCGTTGGCCACCGGTGGCACGTTCACGTTGTTGACGTGAACAACCACCTGGTCGGCCACGCTGGACGTGGTGCCCTGCGTGACCACCAGCTGCAGGGTCACATCCGACGAAGTCGTGGGCCAGGTGATGATCGGGGCGGTGAAGCTGGGGGTGGCGGTGTTCGCCCCCGTCAGGGTGACGGGCGGCCCGGACACCTGCGACCAGGTGTAGGTCGGGGTGGGCGTGGCCGAGGCCGGGGGGTAGGTGCCGGCACCGAGACCCAGGTTCACGGTGGCGCCTTCATTGACCGTCTGGTCGGTACCGGCGTTGGCCGTCGGGGTGTAGACGATCGGGGTGACCCCCACCTTGAACACGGCGCTGTTGTTCTCGCTGGGCAGGCCAAGCGATTGGTTGAGGAGATTCTCCACACCCGCGTTCAGGGCGCCGAAGCCGGTGCAGCGGGCCTGCGGCACGCTGAAACCCTGCCCGGCGGTGTCGGAGTCCTTCACGATCGTGGCCTTGCCGTCGGCCATGCTGTAGGGCACGCCGGTCTTGGCCAGGCTGGTCCCGGTGGTGAGGTTGGCGATGGCGATCGGCACCACCGGCTTGACCGGCGAGTAGATGCTGACCAGCCAGGTGTCGGGCGGGAAGGCGCCCACGTTGCCGACGTAGCAGCGGATTGTGGCTCCTTCGTTGAAGCCGGTCAGCTTGTAGTTCGTCTCGAACTTGTCGAGGGTGATGAGCCCGGTGGCCGGGTCGATGGCCCCGGCCCACGGGAAGCCGGTGGTCGCCACCTGGGCGACGATGTGCTCCACCTTGGCGGGATCGGTCGGGCTGGCGGCGTTGCGGGCGGCGATGGACTGCGTCGGGAACGTGGCTGCCGTGATCGACAGCACGCCGGTGGCCGAGACGGTGCCGGTCAGCGTGGGGGCGACATAGGCCTGGTAGCCGGCCTGGTTCTCGCTGGCATCGGACCACACCGGCTGCGTGACCGGGTTGGGACCGGCGACGCAGTTGGAGTCGGCGCCGTCGATCAGCGTGTTGTCGAGGCTCGGACTGTTCAGGTTGTCGTCGAGGCCGTTGCCGCACTCGTAGATCGACTGCCAGCCGGGAATGTTCTCGCTGGCATCGGCCTGGGTGGTGCCCGCCGGCGGCGCGGCACACTGCGGGTCGGCGCCGTCGGCCAACCCGTCGGGCGCGGTGCCGGGAACCGGATAGGTGATGCTCGACGAGCTGGTCTCGGTGGTGTGCTCAGACGAGGCGTTGTCCACGCCGTCGTTGCACTCCCAGGGACCGTCGAGGTTCAGGTTGTTGAAGGTGGTGGGCGAGTTGGGAGCCACGGCGCCCTCATTGAGGGTGAACTGACCGCCGCGAATCGTCATCACAATGGATGAAGGGTTCGAGATCGACGCGGCACCGGCCGCCCCGGTAGACAGGGCCAACGCCGCGAGCATTGCAACGACCAACCCGACGCCGACATGGCGCCTAAGGACACGCTGTCGCATGTTCCCCCCTGTTTCTCCGCTTGAGGTAACCCCGATGGGGTGGATCCCCCACCGCATTCGATGGCCCGTGGCCGACCCCACCCGATCGCTGAGGCCCGCTGACCCTACCTCAGTGCGGGACAATCGACGCGCCCGGATTCGAGAGCATCCTGAAGGGCCGCTTGAGCCGTTCAGCCGCCGGCCAGGGTGCGGAGGATCTGTTTGGCCACGGCGGCGTTCATCTGGTACGCGGCAGTGCGGCCCTTTTCGGTGACCTGCTTCACCACACTACCGCCGGTGACCTCGTCGAGGGCGCCAAGGCCCTCCACCAGCGTCCGTGAGGTGGCATCGGTGACTTTGTAGCCCATCGCCGTCAGCTGCTTCACCACGTCGTTCTGGGCGATGGGCTTGGGGGCGGCCGATGCGATGATCCGCATCGCGTCCTTGGTCAACCCCGCTCCTTGCTCGATGGCCTGGCTGACGGTGATCATTCCCTCGTTGTCGGCCTCCAACGACGTCAGCCATTCGCGAACCTGCCGCACCAACTCCTGTTGCGTATCACCTTCGAAGGTGAGCTTCGGCATGAGGCAAACGCTACTGCGAAGCGGTGCGCTCAGCGACCGGTCCCGGTGACGACGGCCAGGAGGCTGCGCAGCATCGCCGCCGTGGCGCCCCAGACGGTGTCGCCCATAAGCTCGAAGAAGAAGATGGGGCGGTCCAGCGGCGACAGGCCCCACCGCTCTTCACGGAACACCCCATCGGCCAAGAGTTCACTGAGCGGGACGCGGAGTATCAGCTCGACCTCGGACGGATTGGGCTCGAGATCAGGTCGACCGGGCAGCAACCCCACGTAGGGGACGATGAACGAGCGACTTGTCACGGTCTGGAGGTGATCGAGCTCCCCCACCCGTTCAACCGAGGTCGGATCGAGGGCGATCTCTTCGGTGGACTCGCGCAGGGCGGTGGCCCACAGGTCAGCGTCGTCCGGGTCGTGAGCGCCGCCCGGGAGGCTGACCTCGCCGCGATGGGACCGAAGGTGCTGGGCGCGGCGGGTGAGCACCACGAAGACTTGGCCCTCGTGCTCGTAGAGGAGGGCGAGGACCGCCGAGGCCCGAACCCCGGTGCCCTCCAGCGCCGAGCGCATCACCGCCCGGGGCGGGACGAGGGCGTCGCGGATCTGGCCCAGCGAAGGCTGGCGGGCCGTCGCCGGAAGACCGGCCCAGGGCGCAGGCTCCCCGTCCCGACTGGACAGGGGGCGGGGGATGGGTTGGGCCCCGCCGCGCGCGCTCACTCCGCCGCAGGTGGGCCTTCGTCGAGGTCGGGGGCGTCCTCGGCGAGCTGGCGCAGGAGGTCGGGCAGGCCGCCCGTCTTCAGGTCGGCCATCACCCGGCCCGGGGTGATCTCTCCCCGCTCCCACTCATCCCACATGGCGAGCAGCTTGGACGGGGTCAGAGGGGGTCGTTGCATGAGCTGGAGGATACCGACACGTCTCGCCGACCGGGCGACCTCAGCTCCCTGCTGTGGTCGACGTCGAGCTGCCCGGCTTGGCCGGGGGCACGATGTCCTTGAGCTGCGGCGCCAGCCACTTCCAGACCATGTCGGCGCCCTCGGAGGTGAAGTGCACGCCGTCGCGAAGGACCTTCACGCCGTTGACCTCTTCCTGGTAGGTGCCGGTCGGGCACACCAGGCCGTGCAGGTCGAGGACGCGCACCAAGCTCTTGTGGGACTCGGCAACCTGTTGGAGCAGGCCGTTGAGGTAGTCCGACCGGCTCGGGTCGCGCCGCTCAGGGTTGGGATCACCGAAACCCCCCTGGACGGTCTCGTGGTAACACGGCACGTTGAGGATGACGACCTTGGATCCTTTGCCCGCCAAGACCCTGATGTCCTTGTCCATCTGGCTCAGGAAGTACTGCTTGTACTCGTCGGTCCCGAAGACCACCCGTCGGTCGCCCACCTGATAGTCGAAGACTTCGAAGCTGCCGGGCATCATCATCGAGATCTGTGGCTTGAAGACGTCCATGTACTGCTGCCAGAGGTTGGGCCGGTCCTGGCAATCGTTCTGAATGGCGTCGGCCCGACCCAGCTCGGACCGGCGCTCGCCTTCGAGGTAGCCGCACCCGATGATGGCCCCGTTCTTGATGGCCATCTTGCCGCCCACCTGATCCTTCTGGAAGTAGTTGGCGAACCCCGAGGTGACCGAGTCGCCCACCAGCAGCACGCGCAGATCACCGGGGGCGGGCGGCGGCTGGGCGAGCACCTGGGTCTCTTGGCCGGTGGAGTTGGCGCCGGCCGCATCCGTCCTACCCGGAGAGCCACCAGCGACCAGCACGATCAGCAATGTGGCCACCAGCGCGACGCCGGTCAGGGCCACCGGTCGAGCCCGCCGGAGCACCCCCTTACGGATCGGCATCTCCAGCAGGAAGTACGAGGCCACGGAAACCGCGACCGTGGCGCCCAGACGGGCCAGCAACAGCACCGTGCCGTCGAGGTGGGTGCGCTCGGACGTCATGACCACGAACAGCGGCCAATGATAGAGGTACAGGCCGTAGGAGATGAGCCCGATCTGGGGAAGCGGGGTGAGGGCCAGCACCCTGGTGAGCCCGTCGCGGCGTTGGCGGCTGGCGGCCGCGATCAGACAGGCGCCGCCTACGGCCATCAGAGTGAACCCGCCGTGGTACATCCACGCCGGCGTGCCCTTGGCCAGGTGGAAGAGCACCAGCGAGGTCAGCAACCCCACGACGCCGACGGCGACTAGCACCCGTTCCAGGACGCGGCCGAGCCGGTCGCGTTGGAACAACAAGAAGGCCAGCGCGGCGCCGATGAAGAGGGCCTGGGCCCGAGTGAAGGTGGCATAGTAGGCGAAGGAAGGGTCCTTGCCGTCACCGAAGACGACCGCCATGAGCGCCACCGAGCCTGCCGTGGCCACCAGCAGGACGCCGATCCAGATGGCGCGCCACCGCCTCATGCCCACGCCGACGACCCGCAGTCCCCCCAGGATCACCAGTGGCCAGATCAAGTAGAACTGCTCCTCGATCGCCAGCGACCACATGTGACGCAGGGGCGAGGGAAGGGCGAATTGATCGAAGTAGCTGGTGCCGCTCACGATGAAGCGCCAGTTGGCGACATAGAAGAGCGAGGCCAGCGAGTCGTCCCGGATGGTGCTGATCTGGGTGGGGCTGGCGAACAGGGTGGCGTAGATGGCGCATCCCACCAGCACCACCACCAGGGCGGGGAGGAGCCGGCGGGCCCGGCGGAGCCAGAATTGTGTCAGGACGATGCCGCCCGACCCCGAGAACTCGGTGACCAGCAGGGTCGTGATGAGGTAACCGCTCAGCACGAAGAAGAGATCCACGCCGAGAAACCCGCCCTGCGCCCAACCGACGCCACCGTGGTAAAGCAACACGGCCACCACGGCGATGGCACGGACGCCGTCGAGAGCAGGTCGGTACTGAAACCGATCGGGCTGATCGATGGGGATGTCGCGGGCCGGAATCGGGTTTGGCTGAGCTGTCTCGAAGGGGTCCGGCTCGCTCGGTTCCTGCACGGTGAGCATCTGATCCACAGGCAGTTCAACCCCAGGGCGGTCTTATCGAGCCGCGCAAGAGCGGCCCAGTCGGAAGCGTGCAGGTTAGCGGAACTCGCCGTCGCGGCCATGTCGCCCCAAACAACCGACGGCCAGCCCGTGAAGGGCTGGCCGTCGAACATCGTTCAGGTGAACGAGTTCACATCATGCCGCCCATGCCGCCCATGCCACCCATGCCACCCGGCATGCCGCCAGGGGCCGCACCGGGCTCCTCGGGCTTGTCGGCCACGAGAGCTTCAGTGGTGAGAAGCAGGCCGGCGATCGACGCGGCGTTTTGCAGCGCCGCCCGGGTCACCTTGGCCGGATCGATCACGCCGGCTTTGAGCAGGTCGACGAACTCCCCGGTGGCGACGTCGAAGCCAGTGGAGCCGGACTCCGACTCGATCTGCTGCACGATGACCGCACCCTCGAGACCGGCGTTGTCGGCGATGAGCCGGGCCGGGGCCTCGAGCGCCCGATGGACACTGCGTGCGCCCGTGGCCTCGTCGCCGTCGAGCTCCGCCGCCCGCTTGGCCACCGCGGCCCGGGCCCGAATGAGGGCGGTACCGCCACCGGCGACCACACCCTCCTCGATGGCGGCACGGGTCGCCGACAGGGCGTCCTCGATGCGGTGCTTCTTCTCTTTCAGCTCCACCTCGGTAGCGGCGCCTACCTTGACCACAGCCACACCACCGGCCAGCTTGGCCAGTCGCTCCTGCAGCTTCTCGCGGTCCCAGTCGGAGTCGGTGTCCTCGATCTCGCGGCGGATCTGGGCGATCCGGGCGTCGATCTCCTCCTGCGAGGCGGCGCCGCGGGTGACGGTGGTCGTGTCCTTGGTGACGACGACCCGCCCGGCGCGGCCCAGCACGTCCAGCCCGGACTGGTCGAGCTTGAGGCCGACCTCGGGTGCGATGACCTGCGCGCCGGTGACGATGGCGAGGTCCTGCAGGAACGCCTTGCGGCGGTCACCGAAGAACGGCGCCTTGACCGCGACGGCGTTGAACGTCTTGCGGATCGCGTTGACGACGAGCGTGCTGAGAGCTTCGCCGTCGACGTCCTCGGCGATAATCACCAGCGGCTTGCCGGTGTCGACGACCTTCTC
>DHIQ01000041.1:5556-19460 GCA_002403895.1 Candidatus Neomicrothrix sp. UBA4742 | reverse complement strand
CGTGGGACACCGACAGCAGGAACTGCTGTTCCAGCCCGCGAGAGCGCTGCAGCGAGTCGGCCATCGCGTTGATGGAATGGGCCAGCGCGTCCAGCTCGTCGTTGGGGCGCCCGCTGGCCATGGGCAGGCGCACGCTGAGATCACCGTCGGCAATGGTGGCTGTGGCCTGGGTCGCTTCGCGTAGTGGCTGGGTCAGGCGGCGGCTGAGGCGCAGGGCTACCAGGGCGCCCAGCAACAACACCACGGCGGACGACAGTACGAACCAACCCCAGCCTGAGCCCACCGTCGGCCCCAGGTTCCGGGTGAGCACGAGCACAGGGAGGGTGGAGCCGATGGTGCCCAGCGGGGCGACGGCGTACACTTCTTGGCCGCGGCTGCCACTCACCACCTCGCCGGTGCGCAGGGTGGCCAGTTCGTCGGTGGTGAGGTTGACGCTGGGCGGGAACGTGTCGCCCGCGCCTTCCGGTTGGTTCTGCTCGTCCAGCAAGACGATGCCGACGTCTTCCAGCTTCAGCACCTCGCGGACGCGGGCGAGGCGCTGGCGGGCGGGAAGTCGGGCGCCGTTGGCGGTGCGCAAGCCGTTGCCCAGATCCAACAGGGAACTGGTGGCCTCGGCTTGGGCCACGAGCTCATGGCGCGCCGAGCTGCGGGCGCCGACGCGGGTGAGCGCCAGGGTGCCCAGGCCCACCAGCAGGAGGGCGGCGGCCACCATGCCGAGGATGGCGATGGTGATGCGGCGCCTCACGAGATCACGTCCACCCGTCCAGTGTGGCGTCCAGTTGTAAGGAGATCATGAGTCCTGCCGGTCCGCTCGTCGTGAGGCCGTCGGCGTCGAGTGGTGGCGTCAGTCGAGCCGATAACCGACGCCCCACACGGTGGAGAGGGGGAAGCCCGCGCCGAGCTTCTTGCGGAGCTGGCGGACATGGACATCGACGGTTCGCTCGTCACCGATCCAGTCCACACCCCACACCCCGTCGAGCAACTGGCGCCGGCTCAGGGCCAGGCCTCGGTTGTCAGCCAGGTAGGCGAGCAGGTCGAACTCGCGGGCGGCCAGAGCCACCGGTTTCCCCGCCACCCGGGCCTCCCGTCGCCCGAGGTCGACCTCGACGTCACCGGCCACCAACACCGTTGGTGCATCACGGGCCGGTCCATCAGCTCGGCGCAGGATCGCTTTCACCCGGGCGACGAGCTCGCGCGGGGAGAAGGGCTTCGTCACGTAGTCGTCGGCTCCCAGCTCGAGCCCCAGCACCCGGTCGATCTCCCCATCCCGGGCGGTCAGCATGATGATGGGGATGTCGCTGTGAGCCCGTAGGTCGCGGCACACCCCCAGCCCGTCGAGCTCGCCGGGGAGACCGACATCGAGAATCACCAGCTTGGGGCTCCGGTCGCGCACCAGGGCCAACCCAGCGGTGCCGTTATTGGTCTGGTAGACCCGGTAGCCGTCATTGCGCAGGTAGAGGTCGACGAGATCGGCGATGTTGGGGTCGTCCTCGATGAGCACGACGACAGTCGGGTCGTTGGCGGTCATGACTCGTCCATGCTGGCACCCCGGACCGGTCACGCGATGGACCGCAGGTCCTACCATCGCGGGCGTGACCCATTACGAGGTCCTCGGCGTCCCTGCTTCGGCGTCGCCCGCCGATGTCCGGCGGGCCTACCTGCGCGTGGCCCGGGTGGCTCACCCGGACTTCCACACCGATGCCGATGCCGCAACCCGCTCGGGAGCCGAGGAGCGGATGCGCCAGGTCAACAAGGCCTGGGTGGTGTTGGGGGATGGCGAGCGCCGGCGGGACTACGACCGCGTGCTGGCCGAGGGCGAGCGTGAGGAGCGGTTGTCCGAGCGCCGGAACCGGCCTGCCGGTGCGCCGAGCCCGGAGTTCGTGCCCTACGTCGACGACGACACCGACTACGCCGCCCTGTTGGACGACGCCGGGCCCGGCAACGGAGCCGGCGTGCCCCGGGTGGTGCAGCTCGCGCCACCCGTGTTGCTGGGCATCGCCGTGTTCGCCCTGTCCGCTGGTCTCGTGTCGAGCTTCGGGCCGCTGCTGGCTATCGGCGTCGTCTGCCTGGTGCTCTCGGCGCTGTCGTTTATCCTCACGCCGGCGTTGGCGGTGATGCGCAGCCTGGAGAGCGACCGCGACTGACGGTCAGGGCGAGCCGCTAGGGTGCCTGCCCATGGCCAAATCCTCGACGTTCGCGAAGCTCACCGCCCAGCCCGGCAAACGCGCCGAGATGATCGCGGCGCTCGAAAAGCTCCTGCCCACCGTGGCTGACGAGGATGGCACGTTGATCTACACGATCAACACCGACGACACCGACGAGAACGTGGTGTGGATGTTCGAGCTGTACACCGATTCCGACGCCGTGGCGGCGCACGGCGCCAGCGAGGCCATGGCGGCGCTGTTCGGTGACCTGGGTGCCCTGCTCGGCGACGGCCCCCTGCTCGTTGCCACCACCCCGGTCTCGGGCAAAGGCTTCGACCACTGAGTCCTCGACGGGGTAGGTAAGGCCGATGCGAAAGGCACGCTGGCCATGACCACCACCTATCTCGACCGCATCCTTGCTGCCCATCGTGAGGTGGCGGCCGCCGACACTCGCGCCTTGGCCCCGCTCGTCGAGCAGGCGGCGCGGATGCCATCGACGCGGGGGTTCCGGGCGGCGCTGGCGGCGAGCGAGGGTCTGGCCGTGATCGCCGAGGTGAAGCGCCGGTCGCCGTCCAAGGGGCCGCTGGCCGCCGACCTCGACCCGGCGGTGATGGCCGCCGCCTATGCCGTTGGCGGCGCCGCCTGCCTCTCGGTGCTCACCGACGAGATGTTTTTCGGCGGATCAGCCACGGATCTAGCCCTCGCCCGCGACGCCTGCACCCTGCCGGTGCTGCGCAAGGACTTCACGGTCTCGGCTCTCGACGTGGTCGACGCCCGGCTCATGAGGGCCGACGCCGTCTTGCTGATCGTGGCCGCCCTGGATGGCGGCGAGCTGGGGGAGCTTCTGGATCTGGCCCACGACCTTGGCCTCGACGCGCTGGTGGAGATCCACGACGAAGCCGAGCTCGAGCGGGCGGTCGACGCCGGTGCCGACCTGGTGGGCGTGAACCAGCGGGACCTGGTCACGTTCGCGCTTGACACCGCTCGAGCTGTGCGCATGGCCCCCCAGATGCCTCCCGGGGTGGTGCGGGTGGCCGAATCCGGGATCGCCGGTCCGGTTGATGCTGCCGCCCTGCGCGCCGCCGGCTATCACGCCGTGCTGGTGGGCGAGGCACTCGTCACCTCGGGCAGTCCCGCTGCCGCCGCGGCCGCCGTGGCCGCCCTGCGCGCCTGCTGAGCCACCCTGCACCTCCGCTCCGATCACGGGCACAGCGACTCCCGGTGGCTGAGAAGGGGAAAGACGCCGAACGTCCCGGTCGCGCCACTAGCGTTGGTTTCGTGTTCGTCAAGATCTGCGGGATCACTACGGAGGAGGACGCCCTGCTTGCCGTGGCCATGGGGGCCGACGCCGTCGGCTTCGTGTTCGCGCCCGGGTCTCCCCGCCAGATTGCGGTGAACCAGGCCCGGGACATCGCCCGCCGACTGCCGCCCGAGGTCATGACCATCGGGGTGTTCCGCGACGAGGCGTCGCGGCGGGTGGTGGAGATGATGAACGCCGCCGGCCTGCACGGCGTCCAGCTCCACGGCCACGAGACACCGGCCGAGGGCAAGTGGATCCGCCAGCGGGCCCAGTTCCTGGTGCAGGCCTTCGCCGCCGGGGACCGCATGCTCGAGCGGGTCGACGAATACACCGCCGCCGACGCCATCATGATCGATTCGCCCTCACCGGGCTCGGGTCAGGTGTTCGATTGGGTGTTGGCCGAGGGCCTACCCCTCACCCGTCGGGTGATCCTGGCCGGCGGGCTCACGCCCGACAACGTGGCCGACGCGGTGGCCCGGGTGCGACCGTGGGGCGTCGACGTGTCGAGCGGGGTTGAGCGCGAGCCGGGCCGCAAGGACGCCAGCAAGGTGATGCGCTTCATCAACGAGGCTAAGGACGCAGCCGAGGGGTACGGCGAAGAGCAACTCGACCTCGATGCCCCCGTCGATCCCCGGGCGCAGGTGCCTCTCGACGAGTTCGGCGAAGAGCCCCTGCTCTACGACTGGGAAGAGGACAGCTCCCCCGCCTGAGCCGCCGGGCCAGCCCGACCCGACCCCGCGATCTGAGTTCTCTGGTTGGCGGTGGCCCGCGTAGGGTGGCGACGGTCCAGTACGTCAGGTCGTCGGTGTCGGTGGCCGCAGCGAGGAGCGCATGGTGTCGTCGCCGGGTGAAGCGTCGTTCATGGGAGAGCCGTCCTCCGATGGTCGGTTCGGGGAGTTCGGCGGACGCTTCGTGCCCGAGACCCTCGTGCCCGCCTGCCACGAACTGGAAGTGGCCTTTCGCGCCGCGTGGAGCGATCCCGGCTTCCGCACCGAGCTCGACGACTTGCTGCGCGACTACGCCGGTCGCCCCTCGCCGCTGACCGAATGTCACCGCCTCAACGAGGTGCTCGGCTTGCGCCTGCTGCTCAAGCGGGAGGACCTGAACCACACGGGGTCGCACAAGATCAACAACGTGCTGGGCCAGGCCCTGTTGGCCCGGCGGATGGGCAAGACCCGATTGGTGGCCGAGACCGGCGCCGGTCAGCACGGCGTGGCCGCCGCCACCGCCGCCGCCCTGTTGGGCATGGATTGCATGGTCTACATGGGCGAGGTCGACATGGCCCGCCAGTCCCTCAACGTGTTCCGTATGCGCCTGCTGGGCGCGGAGGTGGTGCCGGCCGTATCAGGCAGCCGGACCCTCAAGGACGCGGTCAACGAGGCCATGAGGGATTGGGTGGCCACCGTGGGCAACACCCACTACTGCCTCGGTTCGGTCATGGGTCCCCATCCGTACCCGTGGATGGTGCGCGAGTTCCACCGGGTCATCGGCATCGAGTCGCGAGCCCAGTGCGCCGCGCTGCTCGACGGCGCGGTGCCCGATGTGGTGACCGCTTGCGTGGGGGGCGGATCGAACGCGGCCGGGATCTTCTCCGGGTTCGCCGATACCTCGGCGGAGCTGGTGGGCGTGGAGCCGGCCGGCGGCGCGGCGGTGCGCCGAGGGGTGCCTGGCGTGGTCCACGGGATGCGCTCGTATCTGATGCAGGACGAGTACGGCCAAGTCCTCGAGGCCCAGTCCATCTCTGCCGGGCTCGACTATCCGGGCGTGGGGCCCGAGCACTCTCATCTCGCCTCGATCGGCCGGGCCCGCTACGAGACGGTGACCGATGCCGAGGTGATCGACGCCTTCCAGCTGCTGTCGCGTATGGAGGGCATCATCCCCGCGCTGGAGCCGGCCCACGCCCTGGCTTGGGTGTCCCGGGCCCGGGAAGAGCTCGCCGGCCGGACCGTGCTGTTGAACCTGTCGGGCCGGGGCGACAAGGACGTGGCCCAGATGATGGAGATCCTCGGATGAGCTCGGGGGGAACCGGCACGGTGTCGGTCGGGACCGACGATCTGGACCTCTCCATCCCCGACGCCCCCCAGGAACCCGGCGCGCTCGAGTCGGTCTTGCGAGAGGCCCGAGCGGCCGGGCGCAAGCTGCTGGTGCCCTACGTGACCGGCGGTCTCGGGTCGGACTGGGCTGAGGTGGTGCGGGCGGTGGCCGACGCCGGGGCTGACGCCATCGAGATCGGCGTGCCCTTCAGCGACCCCGTCATGGATGGGCCGGTGATCCAAGCCGCCAGTGAGCAAGCCCTGGCGGGGGGCGCGACACCGGTCAGCATCCTCGACGAGTTGGCCCGAGTCGACGCCGGGGTGCCCCTGGCGGTCATGACGTATTACAACATCGCCTTCCGCACCGGCCTGGAGCGCTTCGCCCGGTCCTTGGCGGCCAGCGGGGTGGCCGCGGCCATCCTGCCTGATCTGCCGTTGGAGGAGTGCGGGCCGTGGGCTCGGGCGGCCGATGCCGCCGGAGTCGAGACCGTGCTTCTGGCTGCGCCCACCGCCCCGGACGACCGCCTGCCCCGGGTCTGCGCCCGCGCCCGGGGGTTCGTCTACGCCGTTGGACTGGTGGGCGTGACGGGGGAGCGAAACTCCCTGGCCGCCAGCTCGCTGGTCATCGCCAAGCGGCTCAAGGCCGTCACCGACAAGCCGGTGCTGGTCGGGGTGGGGGTGTCGTCGCCGGCGCAGGCGGTCGAGGTTTGCCAGGAGGCCGATGGCGTGGTGATCGGCTCGGCCCTGATCCGCCGCCTGCTCGACGGCGAGGGCCCGCTGGGCGCCGCCGCCTTCATCGGCTCGGTCCGGGCCGCGCTCGACGCCGGCTGGGCCACCCGTCGCTAGCGTTGCCCGATGACTGAGCCGGCATTGGTCCCTGGTGCCACGTCCGAACGGCTGCGCCGAGCATGGTTGGTGGGAACGGTCGCACTGACGCTCGCCGCCTACGCCCTGGCCATCGGGTTGGCGCCCGCGGCCGGCGCCGATCCTGCTCAAGCCCTCACTTGGCTGCAGCTCGGGGTACGCCCGCCGCTGCGGCTGGGTTTCTCCCTCGCCGGCGCCGCCTTCGCCCTCGGCGTCGCCTTCGGTCTGTGGTGTCTCGGCCGGCGTCCACGATCCCAGCGGCCGGCGCCCTTCGTCGTCGTCTACCTGATGGGTTTGTTGTTCTTCGCCCCGGTCTTCCTCTTCCGCTCGCCTTATGCCGCGGTAGCCGGCCTGACCATCGCCCACGGCCTGCAGTACCTGCTCCTCATGGGATTCGTGGCCGGCGGTGAACCGACGGGCCACCGCCGCACGATCAGCCTGGCGGTGCTGGTCAACGCGACCCTCCTCGGCGGGCTGGCCCTGAACGCGGCGTCGCACCTGCACGACGCCCAGCCGGTCGGTCGGGCGTTGTTCGGCGCCTACCTCGGGGTCGTGATGGCCCATTTCGTCATCGATGCCGGGATCTGGCGGCTGCGCGACTCCTTCCCCCGCCAGATGCTGACGGCCCGCGTCCCCTATCTGCTGAAGCCGGTGCGGTGACGGCCGCGCCGGGCGGGTGAGGGATCAGCCGCCGCCGCAGGAACCGGCGGCGCCGGCCGACTGGCTCAGGTTGATGACCGCGAAGACGAACCCGGCTACGAGCGCGGTGATGAGCAGCACCACCGCCGTGGTCACGATCACGGACCGTCGGCTGTTGTCTCCAGGGGAGATCATCCCGTCGTACCCGTAGTTCTCGAAGGGATGCTCGAACTCGGGCGAGGCCGCCCCGACCGGGGCATCCATCAGGTCGGTCATCGCACCCTTCTCCCTACGAACTGGGGTCTGCCCACGGTAGCTCCGCCAGCGCCAGCCGGCAGGGAATCGTGGTCACCCATGCCCGGAGGTCGGAGCCGTGCGGTGATCCTTGACTCCGAATGCCTGTCAGTCCACTCTGCATGGAGTAACTGGTGCGATCTGCAGGGGAGGGAACGCCATGAGCGGATGGTCGCGGGCGGGAGCCGGTGCCGGGGTGGCCGGAGCGGTGGTGTATCTCGTCGGGGCGTTCATCGGTGGCGCGCCCCTCA
The DNA here is from genome assembly GCA_002403895.1 of Candidatus Neomicrothrix sp. UBA4742. Lineage (GTDB taxonomy): Bacteria > Actinomycetota > Acidimicrobiia > Acidimicrobiales > Acidimicrobilacustridaceae > UBA4742. The sequence goes on along the minus strand of DHIQ01000041.1, from coordinate 11,935 downwards.
AGCCCGACGATTCGATCGACAAGGTCGTCGCTCACCTCCATGCCCATCGCAGCGGCCTCCTCGCCGGGATGGCGCTCACCCTCGTCGGGCTGGCCCTGTTCTTGTGGTTCTTGGGGTATCTGCGAGCGATGCTCTCCGGGGTCGAGGGCGAGGGTGCGCCGCTCGCCACGGTCACCGTTGGCTCCTGGATCTCGCTGTTCGTCCTGATCGGCGCCGCAGGTGTGCCGTTGAACGTGGTCGTGTGGCGGGGCGCCGACCAGATCGACCCCACGCTGGTTCGGCTCGCGTTCGACGCGCAGAACCTGTCGCTGTACGCCGTGACCGCCACCGTGGCCCTGGTGTCGGTGCTGGCGCCGTGCGTCGTCATCTGGCGCACGGGCATCGTGCCCCGCTGGCTTGTTGCGCTCGGCGCCATCGTGATCGCCGTCAGCCTGGTCGAGATCGCCGGCCTGCCTAGTCGGACCGGGTGGAACGCGGCCGGCTACGCCTTCGGCCTCGGCCCGATCGTGTGGGTCATCTGGGTGGCGGCTCTCAGCATCACGATGATGCTCCGGGCCCCGGCCCCCGAGCCGCACCTCGGCTCCAGCTGAGGGTGACGGGCGGTCCTCGTCGCCGTTGATCGGTCACGCTCTACGCTCGGCGGTCATGCCTGAGCCCAAGGTCTTCCCCCAGATCCGCTTCGAGCGACCGCCCGGTGCCACGGAGATCCTCCTGGTCCGTCATGGCGAGTCCGAGCCCGTCGTCGAGGGCCGGGACCACCCCCTCGTGGATGGCCACGGAGATCCGGCTCTGTCGCCCGAGGGACGGATGCAGGCCGAGCGGCTCGGTGAACGGTTGGCGCACGAACCCATCGACGCCATCTACGTCACCACCTTGCGGCGCACCGCCGAGACGGCGGCCCCCCTGGCCGCCCGCCTGGGCATCGAGCCGCGAGTCGAGGCCGATCTCCGGGAGGTGCATCTGGGGGAGTGGGAGAACGGCCTCTTCCGCCAGAAGGTCGTCGAGCGGGACCCACTGGCCCTCCGCATGATGACCGAGCAAAGCTGGGAGGTCATCCCGGGCGCGGAGAAGGACGCGGCGTTCACCGCCCGGGTTCGAGTCGGCCTGGAGCGGGTGGCGACCGCTCACCCCGACCAGTTGGTCGTGGTGGTGGCCCACGGCGGCACCATTGGCGCCCTCCTGGCCCAAGCCACCGGCTCCCAGCACTTTGCCTTCGTAGCCGACAACGCTTCGATCTCCGGTCTTGTCATCACCCCCGAGCGATGGATCCTCCGCCGCTTCAACGAGACCGCGCACCTCGACGCCGCGGCGGGCGACTGATGGTTGTCGAGGACGGCACCACCATCGACCCGGTCGAGGGCATCGACGCCGCGGTGCAACGACTCCTCGTGGCCCTTGGTGAGGTGGCCGACGCAGGGTCCTACGCCGAGGTGGAGGTCATCCGCCCCTGGTCGGCCCACAATCCGCGCATCACCGGGGAGTTCGCCAGCGTCCAGCCGATCCGGTGGTACCTCGAGCGTGAGCTCGGCGCGCTGTTGCGACGGGGGGCCACCGTCGGGGTGCGGCGCTCCCGTCCTGCCGTCGATCTGGCGGATGTGGCCCTCTCGGCCGCGGTGGACGAGAGCGACTGGGACGTCCGCACCAAGAAGTTGTTCCTGTTCGGGCCGGAGCGGGTGGCGCTGTCGCTCGATCGCCTGGCCCACTACACCGGCACCGCCCCCGAGTCCTTCCAGCGCTACGTCCTGTTCACCAACTACGCCATGCACGTCGAGGCGTTCCGTGACCGCTTCGCTGACGCGGAGGGACCCGAGAGCCCGGTGCAGATGCCGGCCTGGCACCACCGGGCCCCTGGCAACACGGGGGTCAGCATCGTCAACATCGGCGTGGGGCCGTCCAACGCCAAGACCATCACCGACCACATCGGCGTGTTGAGGCCCGACGCTCTGATCATGATCGGTCATTGCGGTGGCCTCCGGAACCACCAGGACGTGGGGGACTTCGTCCTCGCCACGGCCTATTTGCGGGGCGATCACGTGCTCGACGACGTCTTGCCCACCAGCGTGCCGGTCACACCCAACCACTATCTGAACCGCTTCCTGCTCGATGCCCTGGCCGAGCGCGACACGCGGTTCCGGCTCGGCACCGTGTACACGACGGACAACCGCAACTGGGAGTTCAACCAGGCCCCCGCGCTGGCCGCCATCCGGGCTTCCCGCAGCGTGGCCGTTGACATGGAATCGGCCACCATCGCCGCCAATGGCTTCCGCTACCGCATGCCGAACGCCACCCTGCTCTGTGTGTCCGACAAGCCGCTCCACGGCGCGCCGAAACTGTCGGGCGCGGCGGCGGCATTCTATGAGGCCTCGCGCCGTGAGCATTTGGCCATCGCTCTTGATGCCATCGACCGGGTTCGCCGTGACCATCCCCGTGGCGTGCCGGCGGCCGACATTCGCAGCACCGACGAGCCCTTGTTCGGCACGCCGACGGACGTCGAACCTAACTGAGGATCGGAGGGCGGTGTGACCGACCGGTCGGGATCGTTCCTGCATCCAGCCCCACCACAGAGCGCGAACTGCAGGAACGACCCTTCTGCCCTGAGCGCTCGCTGCGGCTCCTAGGGTATGCGTCATGCGTGACGGCCTGATCAGGCTGCGGAACTTCCCCCGCAGTCGCCTCCTGGAAGAGCCGCTCTGCCGGGTTCGCACCAGTGAGTTGAGCCTCTACCAAGCGGTGGGGGAGCCCACGGCCATGACCGACCCCAGCGACGCCGACCCCCGGCTCTACTGGGACCTGCAGTGGTCGTGCGGGATGGTGATGGGCCTCCAGTTCCACCAACTCAGCGAGGAACTTCTGGTCCGCCTGGACGAGGCCGACGTCCCCCACGCCCTGCGCCATCTCGGGGTTGAGGCTTACGAGATGCGCCTCTTGCGCGTTGAGGACCCTGATCGGTTCGCCCAGCTCGCCGAGCCACCCGACCTCGACCACGAGCTGTGGCGCCTGACGCCGGACGGGACCGAGCAGTGCTACAAGCGAGGGCTCAGCCGGCGCGACGTCGAGTGCTGGGTCGCCCAGGCCGAGGCCGCCACCGGGCGCCGCCATTGGGTGGTCAAGCGGGCTTGACGTCACGCCCCCTGGCTCTACCTCACGGCCCCTTCTGCTACCCGCGCACGTTTTGGCTAGATGTGGCTGAAAAGTGCGCGGAGAACCGGAAAATGGAGGTCGTGGTGGTCACGAACCGCCGATGCCCTCGAGCTGGGCCAGCACCCGCAACATGACCTCGTCGGCGCCACCACCGATCGAGAGCAGGCGGGAGTCGCGGAAGTAGCGGGCCGTCCACGTCTCCTCCATGTACCCGACCCCGCCGTGGAACTGGAGGCAGGTGTCGGCCACCTTGCGGTTCAGCCGACCGGTCATGAGCTTGGCAATGGTGGCGTAGCGGGTGGTGTCCTGGCCGGCCAGGTAGGCCTCGGCGCACGTGCGGTTGTAGGCCCGGGCCACGTCGATCTCGGCAATCAGCTCGGCCAGGGTGAACTGTACGTGCTGGTTGTCGGCCAGGGGCTTGCCGAACACCTGGCGCTGCTTGACGTAGTCGATGGTGCGCTCAACCGCGGCCTGCATCCCGCCCACCGACATGTAGGCGGCGATCATGCGCTCGTTCTGGAACTGGGCCATCTGCTGCTGGAAGCCCCGTCCGATCTCCCCGATGGTGTTGGCCACCGGCACCCGCATGTCCACGAACGAAAGCTCGGCGGTGTCACTCGAGCGATTGCCCAACTTGTCGAGCTTGCGGCTGACCGAGAAGCCGGGTGAGTCGGTGGGCACCACGATCTGGCTCATGCCCCGGTAGCCGCCTTCAGCGGAGGTGCGGGCCAGCAGGCACAGCCAGTCGGCCTGGGTGCCGTTGGTGATGTAGAGCTTGGTGCCGTTGATGATCCACTCGTCGCCGTCACGTTCGGCCCGGGTGCGGATGGCGGCCACGTCGCTCCCGGCGTCGGGCTCGGTCACCGCAATCGCGGCCACCATCTCTCCCCGGATGGCCGGCGCCAGGTACCGCTCCTTGAGCTCAGGGGTGCCGAAGCGGTGGAGCGAAGGGGTGGCCATGTCGGTCTGCACGCTGATGGCCATGGGAACGCCACCGCACCCGGCCCGGCCCACCTCCTCGCCGTAGATCACGGTGAAGCTGTGATCGGCACCTTGGCCGCCGTAGGCCGGGTCGTACTCCAACCCGAGCAACCCCACCTCGGCCAGCTTGGGGAACAGGTCGTGGGCCGGGAAGATACCCGCCGATTCCCACTCCTCGACGTACGGGTTGATCTCGCGTTCCACGACCTCGCGGACGGTCTTGCGGAACAGGTCGTGCTCGGCGGTGAACTGCATGGCGACCTCGCTGGTCAGGCTGGAGAAGCAGGGGAGGGATTGGATGAGGATGGAGCGGATCAGGCCGGCGGTGGGGGCAGCCCGGGTAGCGGCGGAGCCAGGGTCTCAAGCCCGGACAGTAGATGGCTGGGGATGTCGACCACCTTGGCCCGCAGGTACTCGCCCAGGCCCTTGGCCTGGGGATCGGTCCGGGTCGACGCCGCCACCCCGCGGCCCAACAAGCCCACGATGATGATGTTGAGGGCCCGCAGGTTCGGAAGCTCGTAGCGCAGAACCTCCAGCCCCTCGGTCTCGGTGGGCATGAGCTGGCGGATCCGCTCGACGGTCAGGAACCGGTGCAGCCAGACGAAGGCGTCGTCGCTGCGGGCCCAGATACCGATGTTGGCGTTGCCGCCCTTGTCGCCGGAGCGGGCACCGAACAGCCGGCCGAGGGCCAGTGGCACCCGGTCGCTGCCGGGCGGGTCCGGGGCATCGAGCAACGAGCGAAGCCCGTCCGGCCAGTCGTGGCTGACGTCTTCGCCGCCGCGCTCGTCGTTGGGTACGGGCTCGATGGCCAGGCGCTCGCCGTCGAGGACCATCTCGTGGGTCGGGAACGTGTCGGGCACCAGCGCCGGCCAGTAGACGCCGAAACTGGATCCGTCCCCCGGAGGCGAGGTGGTGAACAGCCCCGGATAGTTGGCCAGCACCATCTCGATGACCGTGTTGGAAAACGCCCGGCCCACCTTGTCGCGGTCGGGGTCCATCACGGTGATGCGCAACTCGGCCAGCGCTTCTTCGTTGGTTGACGGGTTCGCCCGGTCGCCCCGGCGCAACCGCACATCCACCGCCTGGAACGCGTCCCGGCCGCCGGGGATGAGAAACCATAGCGTCCGTTCGGCCAGATCGGCCTTGGCCTCGATGTCGAGCCCGGTGAGTACGAACGTCATCGAGTTGCGAAAGCCGCCCAGGTAGTTGATCGCCACCTTGGTGGCGTCCGGAGCGGGCAGGCCCTTCACTCCCGACACCCGGACGCGGTCTGCGCCCAGGGCGTCCACCTGGATCGAATCGAAGGCCACCACCACGTCGGGATTGGCGTAGCCGAGGCCCTGGATCTCGTACAGCAATTGGGCGGTCACGGTGCCGGTCGACACCAGACCGCCGGTCCCGGGATGCTTGGCCACCACGAACGATCCGTCCTGGTGGATCTCGGCGATGGGGAAGCCGGGTTGTTCGAGGCGGGGGACCTCTTCGAAGAAGGCGTAGTTGCCCCCGGTGCACTGCGCGCCGCACTCGATGAGGTGACCAGCCACGACTCCACCGGCCAGGCGGTCCCAGTCGGTGCGTCCCCACCCGAAGTACGACGCGGCAGGGCCCAGCACCACCGCGGCGTCGGTCACGCGGCCGGTGATGACGACATCGGCGCCGCGGTCGAGGGCGGCGGCGATGCCGAACGCGCCCAGGTAGGCGTTGGCCGTGAGGGGCTGCACCCCCAGATCTCCGAGGCGTTCACCCGTGTCCAGGTTGGCCAGATCGATGCCGGCGGCGGCCAGCTCGCCCAGCCGGGGCATCAGGTCGTCCCCCTCGACATAGGCGATGCTCGGGGTCAGCCCGAGGCGGGCGGCCAAGGTGTGCAGCGCGTCGGCGCACCCGGCCGGGTTCAGGCCCCCGGCGTTCGACACCACCACGATGCCCTCGGCCAGGCAGGTGCCCAACACCTGTTCCATCTGGGTCAAGAACGTGGTGGCGAAGCCGAGATCCGGGTCCTTGAGCTTGCCCTTGGCCAGGATCATCATGGTCAGCTCGGCCAGCCAGTCGCCGGTGAGGACGTCGATGGGGCCGCCCTCCACCATCTCCCGCGCCGCCGACAGACGATCTCCGTAGAAGCCGCTGCAGTTGGCCACCCGCAACGGCCTCCGGTCGGGTTCGGGCTCCGGCTCCGGCTCGGCCTCGGCTGGGGCCTCGAGATGGGCCGCGGGGGCCGCGGGGGCCGCCGGGGTGGCGGCCGCGTCGGATTCGGCCGCGT
>DHIQ01000041.1:0-5360 GCA_002403895.1 Candidatus Neomicrothrix sp. UBA4742 | reverse complement strand
TCGGATTCGGCCGCGTCGGATTCGATCTCGTCGCCCTCGTCGTCGGGATCGAAGCCGAGGCGCAGTTTGCGCCGGGCGGCGGCCAGTTCTTGGGGGGTGACGGGCGTGGGTGACTCGCCCGAGCCGGTGTCGTTCATGGGTTGGCCCCCCGCAACACCCGAATCGGCGAAGGAAGCGGTCGCGGGGGCGACCGTTGGTGACGCCGATTCGGGCCAGGGGCAGTGCCGGCGCGGTCGGGCTCGTCAGGGTCAGGCATGCGGTGGCTCCTCGAGGCGGATAAGAAGCTGGTGGGCGTCGACGGTGTCTCCCGGTTGAACGAGGACATCGGCGACGACGGCCGCCCGGTTCGCACAGACTTGGTGCTCCACTTTCATGGCTTCGAGCACCACGAGGGTCTGGCCGGCTTCGACCACATCCCCGGTGGCGACCTCCACGGCCACGATACGGCCGGGAAGAGGTGCGGTCGGTCCACCGTCGGCCGCGCCCGCCGCCTCCTCGGCGAATCGGGGACACTCCCCCAGGTCGGTCTGGCCCAGTGACGAGTTCACGTACCAGGTGTCGCCGACGTGGTTGAGCCAGTAGCAGCGAGTCACCCCGTCCAGCTCGACCAGGACATGGGTGTCGAGGGATGCGACCAGCCGCCCGTGGAGGGTGAGCCCGTCCACGTCGAACTGGTACTGGTCATCCGCGATCGGGGTGGAGATGACCTCGATGGTGCGGTCACGCCAGATGAACCCATCGGTGCGACTGGCGGATGCGCCGACATTGCGCCAGCCATCGGGGGCGAAGGGCCACCGGCGGTTGGCCCGGTCGGACCGAGCGCACGCGAGGGCGGCGGCTACCGCGTGGGCGGCCACGGTGTCGGGCTCGGGCCCGGCCTCCAGCAAGGCGGGATGGTCGGCCACGAAATGGGTGGTGGTGCGTCCCTCCCGGAAGTCCGGGTGCTCCAGGACCGCCAGCAGGTAGTCGCGGTTGGATCCCACGCCGTGCAGCTCAAGGCCCCGCAGGTAGCGCACCAGGCGACCGATGGCGATGTCCCGGCTGCCGCCGTAGGCCACGATCTTGGCCAGGAGGGGATCGAACTCCGAGCTCACCGTCGAGCCGCTGGTCACGGCCCGGTCAACGATCAGGTAGTCATCGACGAGGTCGTCGTCCCACCGATGGATAGTGCCGGCGATGGGCAGCCAATCTCGGGCCGGATCCTCCGCGTAGAGGCGGGCCTCGATCGCGTGGCCATCGAGTTCGATGCCGTCCGCGTCGTCACCCAACGCCTTGCCGGCAGCGGACTGGATCTGGGTCACGACCAGGTTCCAACCGGTGACTTCCTCCGTCACCCGGTGCTCGACTTGGATCCGGGTGTTCATCTCCAAGAAGAAGAACTCCCCGGTGGCGTCGTCGAGCAGGAACTCGACCGTGCCCACGTTGTCGTAGTCGATGGCCCGGGCCAGGGTCACGGCAGCCAGGCCGAGGCGCTCTCGCCGATCGTCGTCGACGCCGGGGGAGGGCGCCTCCTCGATGAGCTTCTGGTGCCGTCTCTGGATCGAACACTCCCGCTCGCCCAGGTGGACGATCGTGCCATGGCGATCAGCCACGAGCTGTACCTCGATGTGGCGGGGGGCGGACAGCCACCGCTCGGCGAACACGGTCCCGTTCCCGAAGGCCGCCTCGGCTTCGCGTCGGGCCGAGGGCACGGCCTGGGCCAACTCGTCGGACGAGCTGACCGGCCGCATACCCCGGCCCCCACCGCCGGCAGCGGCCTTGACCAGCAGGGGGTAGCCCACGGTGTCGGCCTGGGCTCGCCAGCCGTCCTCGGCGTCGTCGGTCAGCTCCACGCTGGGCAAGGTGGGCACGCCGAACTGGGCCGCCACCTGCTTGGCCGCCAGCTTGTCACCCATGGCGGCGATGGCCTCGGGGCGGGGCCCGATCCAGGTCATGCCGGCCTCAGTCACCGCCCGGGCGAAACTGGCGTTCTCCGACAGGAAGCCATACCCGGGGTGCACCGCGTCGCAACCCTGGGTCAGCGCCGCGTCCAGCAGCTTGGCCTGGTCGAGATAGGTCTCCGCTGACGAGATGCCCCCCAGTGCGACAGCGACATCGGCATCGTGGACGAACGGGGCGTCGCGGTCGGCTTCGGCGTAGACGCCGACAGCCTCCATGCCAAGGTCGCGGCAGGCCTCGATGACCCGCACCGCGATCTCGCCTCGGTTGGCCACCAGCACCCGCCGGATCACAGGCGGAACACCCCGTACGACTCGGCGCCGTGAATGGGGGCGCTGTGGATGGCGGACAGGGCGATGGCGAGCACCGTGCGGGTGTCGCGGGGGTCGATGATGCCGTCGTCCCACAGTCGGCCGGTGGCGAACAGCGCGGTGGATTCCGACTCGATCTGGGTTTCGATGGCGTCGCGCATGGCGGCGTCGGCGTCCTCGTCGTAGTCCCGCCCGGCTCGTTCGGCGGCGGCTCGCTGCACGATCGACATCACCCCGGCCAGCTGCTTTGGGCCCATCACCGCGATCCGATGGTTGGGCCAGGTGAACACGAAACGAGGGTCATAGGCCCGGCCCGACATGCCGTAGTTCCCGGCTCCGTAGGACGCGCCCACCATGAGCGTGAGGTGGGGGACGGTCGAGTTCGATACGGCGTTGATGAGCTGGCTGCCGTGCTTGATGATGCCGCCCTGTTCGTAGCGGGTGCCCACCATGAAACCGGTGATGTTCTGGACGAACAGCAGGGGCGTTTCGCTACGGTTGCACAGCTGGATGAACTGGGCGCCCTTTTGCGACTCCTCGCTGAACAGGATCCCGTTGTTGGCCAGGACCCCGATCGGGTAGCCGCCAAGATCGGCCCACCCGCACACCAGCTGCGTGCCGTACCGCGGCTTGAACTCGTCGAGCTCGGAGCGATCCACGATTCTCCAGAGGATCTCCCGGGCGTCGACGGGCTGGCGGATGTCCGCCGGGGCTACGTCGAGCAACCCCTGGCGGTCGAGCAGGGGGGGATCGGCCGGGCGACCCTCTGGTCCCGGCCCCAGCGTGCGCCAGTTCAGCCGCCGGACGATCATGCGCCCCAGTCGCAGGGCATCGGCCTCGTCGCGGGCCAGGAAGTCGGCCAGACCGGAAACCCGGGCGTGCATCTCAGCCCCGCCCAGTTCCTCCTCGTCGGCGTCTTCGTCGATGGCCATCTTCACCAGCGGTGGACCGCCCAGGAACACCCGGGCCTGGTCGGCCACGAACACGGTGTAGTCGCTCATCCCCGGGACGTACGCCCCACCGGCGGTGGAGGAACCGAACACGAGCGTGATGGTGGGGATCCCTGCCGCCGAGAGCTGGGTGAGGCCCTTGAAGCTAGCTCCGCCGGGCACGAAGATCTCGGCCTGGCGGGGCAGGTCGGCTCCTCCTGATTCGGTCAGGTTGATGAGCGGCAACCGGTTCCGCAGGGCGATCTCCTGGGCGCGGAGGCCCTTGATCACCGTTGTGGGTGTGGAGGTGCCGCCTCGGACGGTGGGATCGTTGGCGCTGATCACGCACTGGACACCTTCCACCAGGCCGATGCCCGTCACCAGCCCGCCACCCAGCGGGTCGTCGGAACCCCATCCGGCCAGGGGGGACAGCTCCAGGAAGGGCGCGCCCGGATCGAGCAGCAGGTCGATCCGTTCGCGCACCAGCAGCCGCCCGCGCTGGCGGTGCCGGGCGACGTAGCGCTCGCCCCCGCCCTCGAGCAACCGTTCCTGTTCGCCGAGCACTAGCTCGAGCAGGGTGAGCATGGCGGCGCGGTTGGCGCGCGCGTTCGGCGAACGGGTGTCGATCGCAGTGGGCACCCCCCGGCTCATCCGCGCACCCTAACGCGCCCGGTATCGTGCCCCGATGCTCCGGCCGCTCTACCCCGATGACGGGCGCATGAAGGATGTCTTTGGCTCCCATCCACCTTTTCCGCGCCAGTGTTGACAATGCTGGTCGACGGGTGGCCTATCCAGAAGCGTGGAACTCATAGGCTCGGGCCTCACCCGGTTAGGGGTTTCCCGAACCCCCGAGCCCTGAGAAGGAGTAGAAAATGACGAAGACCGAACTGGTTGCGGCGATCTCTGACGCTACGAGCGTCGCCAAGACCGACGTGGAGAAGGTGCTCAAGGGCTTCGAAGACGAAGTCCACAAGGTCGTAACGGCTGGCACGGAGAAGCTCACGCTGCCCGGCTTCCTCTCGTTCGAGCGCACCAGGCGCTCGGCCCGGACGGGTCGCAACCCGCAGACCGGCGAGACGATCCAGGTTCCGGCCGCGAACGCGGTGAAGGTGACGGCCGGCTCCAAGCTCAAGGCTGTCGCCAAGGCCTCGACGTAACGCACGACCGGCCCCAGGGCCACCAACGGGGGACAGGGGGCGCCGCGACGCCCCCTGTCTCCCGTCAGGGCCCGGGTAAGGCGCGCGCTTGCTAGGTTCGCTCCATGACCGCACCGACGAAGCTCGCCCCCGGCGACAAGGCCCCGGCGTTCACCCTCGAGGATCAGGACGCACAGCCCGTGAAGCTGTCGTCGTTCAAGGGGCGCAAGGTCCTCGTGTACTTCTACCCGAAGGCTGACACCCCGGGCTGCACGACGCAGTCGTGTGCCCTCCGCGACGTGCAGGGCGACATCGGCGACACCGCCATCGTGGGCATCAGCCCCGACGCCCCCACCCGCCAGAAGAAGTTCGACGAGAAGTACACGCTCGGCTTCCCGCTCCTGGCCGACACCGAACATGCCGTGGCCGAGGCGTTCGGCGTCTGGGGCGAGAAGAAGAACTACGGGCGTACGTACATGGGCATCATCCGCTCGGCCTTCCTCGTCGACGAGAAGGGCAAGATCGCCGAGGCCTGGTACAAGATCAGCCCCAAGGACACCCCGGTGAAGCTCCAGCAGGCCTTGGCTGCATCGTGAGCGACCTGCCGACGGGACCGGCCGCGCTGCCCGCACCGGCCGACCTGTTGCCCCACCGACCCCCGTTCCTGTTCCTCGACGAGGTGACTGCGCTGGAGCCGGGCCTGCGGGCCGAGGGCCGCTGGCATCTGAGTGGTGACGAAGCCTTCTTTGCCGGGCACTTCCCGGGGCGGCCGACCCTGCCGGGCGTGCTCATGGTCGAGTCGATCGCCCAGCTGGGCGCGGTGGCGGTGCTGGCCGACGAGCGCTACGTGGCCAAGCTGCCGTTGTTCGGTGGAGTCGACAGTGCCCGCTTCCGACGCCAGGTCGGGCCGGGCGACACGCTCGAGCTCGAGGTGGAACTGGGTCGCATGTCGGCCCGGGCCGGCAAGGGCCACGGGTGGGCCCGGGTGGGCGGCGAGTTGGCCTGTGAAGCGGACCTGTTGTTCGTCCTGGTCGACGCGCTGTCCT
>DHIQ01000170.1 GCA_002403895.1 Candidatus Neomicrothrix sp. UBA4742 | reverse complement strand
GCCACCAGCACCACCGCCACGCCCACCACGGCGATGGCGGCGAGTGCGGCCGGGAACAACCAGTTGCGTTTCCGGGCGTTCGGCGAGCCGCCGGCCCGCGCCGCGCGCGCCACTTTTTTCGAGGTCGATGCCTTACCCATAGGGCTGACAACCTAGTCGCGACGTCGTGACCGCAAATCGCGGAGCTCGGTAATAAGCGCCTCGTAGGCCGCGCCGACCGCCGCCGGCGACGCCCAGGTCTCGACGAATCGGCGGCCAGAGGCGCCCATCGCCGCCGCGCCCCCGGGGTCGTCCAGCAGGCGGCGAATCGCTTTGGTGAACGCCTCGGCATCGTCGGGGGGCACGGCGAGCCCGGCCTTGGCCTGTTCGACGGTGCGCTCCACCTCGGTTCCCGGGTCGACGCTGGCCACGATGGGACGCCCCGCCGCCAGGATCGAATACAGCTTCGACGGCACGCTCGACCAGGCCAGTCCCCGCTTCAGGGGGACGACATGGACATCTCCGGCGGCCAGCACCTCCGGCAGTCGCGCCTTGGGCTGCATGTCCACGAACTGAAGGTTGTCCAGGCCCCGCGCCCTGCGCTCCAACTCCGGACGAGCCGCACCGCCCCCGTTGATGACGAAGGCCACATCCGGCTCGTGGCGCAGAGCGGCGGCGGCGTCCAGCACGAGGTCGAGCGACTGGGACAAGCCGACGTTGCCGGCGTACATCACCACCCGCTTGCCCACCAGCCCATACTCGGACCGGTACCTGTTCTCCCGGGCCCCGGGGGTGATCCACGCGGTGTCGATGAAGTTGGGGATCACCCGGACCTTCGCTTCCTGGGTGGCGGCCGTCGCGGGCGGAAGACCACGGGCGATCTTGGCCCGCACGTTGTCGGCCAGGTCATCGGACAGGACGGTGACGGCGTCGGCCCGGCGATAGCTCAGCCGCTCCAACCAGCTGGCGGCGGCGATCGCCCGCTTGCCGGTCAGCAACCCCAGTTCCACCGCCACGTCGGGGAACACGTCCTGGATGTTGAACACGAACGGCACCCGTCGGGTCATAGCCACCGCCCACCCGGCGAGCCCCAGCGTGAGCGGAGGCGACATGGCCAGCACGACGTCCGGGGTGAACCGCGACACGATGCCCTCGAACGTGGCCAGGGCGGTGAATCCGCCGAAGGCAACGGCCCGGGCCGGGATGTTGCGCTTGTCCGTCGGGAAGGGGTGGACGCGAGTGACGGCACCCCACGCGGTGGTCTGGTGACGGATCAGTTGGCCGTCCCACCCGGGCTCGAGCGCGTGCTGCTGGTACCAGGGCAATGAGGTGACCACGTGCATCCGGTGCCCGCGGTCGATGAGTGCGTCGGCGATGCTGGTCATGACCTCGCCGGTGGGGGCGACATCGGGGGCGAAGTGGGGGCACAGCACCACGATGTTCACGATTCGGGACCTCCTCGGCGCGCCGGACGGAGACCGAGTCTTTCCAGGGCGACGCGGTACACCGAAGCCAGCGACTCGGCCGATGCCTCCCACGTGAATCCGGCTGCTCGCTCCGCCGCCCGCCGTGCCAGGTCGGCCCGGTGGTCGGGGTCGTGGACGATGCGGGCCATGGCCTCGGCCCACGCTTCGATGTCGTCGGGGTCGAGCAACACCCCGCCGGCGCCCACCACTTCGGGCAGGGCCGTCGACGACGACGCCAGTACGGGCAGCCGGTGGCTCATGGCCTCGAGGACAGGGATGCCGAATCCTTCATAGTGCGACGGGAACGTTAGTGCCGACGCGGCATCGAACAGCCCGTCGAGGTCCGGCCGCGGGATGCGTCCGGCACGGACCACCCGCTCCCCTAGCCCTTGGCGTTCGATCTCGGCTCGAACGTCGGGCTCAGAGCCACCGGACCCACCAGTGAGCACCAGCATCGGTTCTGGGTCGGTGGCGGCCAGCAGCGCGAACGCCTGCACCAGGGTGACGTGGTTCTTGTGGGGATAGGTGATCGTCGGGTAGAGGAAGAACGGCCGATCGCCGAGCCCGAAGGCGTGGCGGACCCGGGCCATCTCGGCCTTGTCGCGGACACCTCGGCGGTCGATCCCTGGTGGTACCAGCAGGATGCGAGCCGGATCGATGCCCATGCGTTCCGAGACATCGCGTCGGGTGAACTCGCTGAGCGCCACGACGACCACCGCCCGACGCACTGACCGCGGCACCGTCAGACCCAGATAGGCGCGCTTCACCGAACGGAAGTACTCGGGGTGGGTGAACGGTTGGAGGTCGTGAACAGTCACGACTCCCGGGAGCGATTCTCGCAGGGGCATGGTGCCGCCCAGGTGGTGGACGAACGCGAGCCGTTCGGCTCGGGTCTGGCGAGCCAGCCAGGTGGCCTCGGCGAGCACCCGGGCGGGACGGGACGACCCCGTCACCGGCGCCACCGCGATCGGGTAGCGCTCACAGATGGCGGGATGGGCCTTGGGAAATGCCCGGTTCACGAACAAGGTGAGCTTCAGATCATCTGCAGCGATGCGGGCGAAGGAATCCAGGAGTCGCACCGTGTAGTCCTCACTGCCTCCGACCACCCCGGGCACCAGCCACAACAAGTTGGCTCCGACGTGGGCGGAGCTCATGACGCCACCTCAGCGAAGACGCCAGCCAGCAGATCGGCGGTCCTCGACCAGGGCATCTCGCCCGCCCGCCGGAGCGACGCGTTGGCGAGTCCGGCCGCCCGGTCCGGGTCGTCGAGGACCGAGGCCAGCGCCTCGGCCAGCGCTCCCACGTCGCGTGGATCGACGAGCAGGGCGGCGTCACCAGCGGCCTCGGCCGTCGCTCCCGACGCCGAGGTCACCACCGGCGTGGCCTGGGCCATGGCCTCCAGCACCGGCAGGCCGAAGCCCTCCCGCAGGCTCGGCAGACAGAACACCGACGCGCCGGCGTAGAGGGCCCGCAACTCGTCCCCGGGCACGAAACCGAGCACCCGGACCCGGCCGATGGCCGAACCCAGGTGACGATCGAGATCCTCGTTCCAGCCTTGGGCGCCGGCCAGCACCAGTTCCACTCCATGGCGGTCCAGGTGACGGAACGCCTCCAGCAGGGTCGGCAGGTTCTTGCGGGGCTCGATGGTGCCGGTCCACAGGATGTAGGGCTGCGCCAACCGGTAGTGCGCTCGCACCGCCTCCACCTCCTCGGGGGTGGTTTCCACCCGCGTGACGCCCCAGGGCACGAGGCGCAGCCGGTCCGGGTCGAACCCGTAGCTCACACAGTCGTTCCAGGTGTCCACCGAGGGGACGCATACCAGCTGGGCATCGCCAAGGGCGAGCTCGATCGCCCGATGGAAGAACCTCATGCCGTGGCGGGTCCCTCGCGAGGCATCATCCAGGAAGGCGAGGTCGTGCACGGTGACCACCAGGGGTGCCGAGGGTGGGGGCATGGCCATGCCGGTGACCCAGATGACCTCCACCGGCCCGGTGGCCCGCTGAACGTCGGGTCGACGGAACCGATGCCAGCTCTCGTACAGCGCCAGCCGGGGCAAGGGCAGGCCACGAACCGGGATCGGGGGAACCCACGGCTCCGGCGGTGGCTTGCGGTGACGGGCACTGACGCCCACCAGATCAAGATCGTCCCGCTCGAGCAGGGCCCGCGTCGTCTCGATGGCTGCAGCCGCGGTGCCTCCGGGAACCTGATGCCAACACTGTTCGAGGGTCACGGCGATCCGGCGCGGCACCCCTCGATCAGGCGGAACGACTCGGTGGGGCTCAGCCATGAGGTGCGAGTCTCCCACGACGGACCGGGCCAGTAGGCTGACCACCCATGTCGACGTTCTGGTCCACCCGGCGGGTCATGGTCACCGGCGGAAACGGCTTCCTGGGTTCAGCAGTGGTGAGTCGTCTCAAAGCGCTGGGGGCCGTCTCGGTGCACACGCCCACCAGCAGCGACTATGACCTGCGGGACCGCCAGGCGGTTGCCGCCCTGTTCGCCGCCACCGGGCCGGACCTCGTGATCCATCTGGCGGCTCGCGTGGGCGGCATCGGCGCCAACCAAGCCCGGCCCGCCGATCTGTACCTCGACAATCTGCTCATGGGCACCTACGTGCTCGACGAGGCCCGGCTCCGCCACACGGCCAAGACGGTGATGGTGGGGACGATTTGCTCGTACCCCAAGTTCACGCCGGTGCCATTCCAGGAGTCCTCGCTGTGGCAGGGCTACCCCGAGGAGACGAACGCTCCCTATGGCATCGCCAAATTGGCTCAACTGGTGCAGGTCCAGGCCAACCGCGAGCAATACGGCCAGGATGCCGTCTACCTCATGCCGACGAACCTGTACGGGCCGGGCGACAAGTTCCACCCGGCGGTCTCCCATGTGATTCCCGCGCTCATGAAGCGCTTGGTCGATGCCAAGGAAGCAGGCGACGACTCCGTCGAGGTGTGGGGCACGGGATCAGCCAGCCGGGAGTTCCTCTACGTCGACGACGCCGCTCACGGTGTCGTGTTGGCCGCGGAGCACTACGACGGCGGTGAGCCGGTCAACCTCGGCGCCGATCGCGAGCTGCCCATCCGCGAGCTGGTCGAGATCATGGTCGAGCTGATCGGCTACGAGGGCGAGATCCGCTGGGACGCGTCGAAGCCCGATGGTCAGCCCCGACGCGGAGTGGATGGCTCCCGAGCCGAGAAGGAGTTCGGTTTCGTGGCCGTGACGTCGTTCGAGGCGGGTCTGGCCCGAACGCTCGAGTGGTACCTGGCTCATCGGGCCGAGGCCGAGGCTCGCGCCCTCTAGCCGAGCCCGGCGGTGGGGAGCCGTGATTGAGCGGGCGGTGGTGAAGGAACGTTCGTCATTTCGTCACAGTCCTAGCGTGGTCCGGAAGTACTCGGCGGTGCGCGTGAGGCCCTCACGGAGCTGGATCTCCGGGGTCCAGCCCAGCTCACGGATGGCCACGGTGAGATCGGGCTTGCGTTGAGTGGGATCGTCGGCCGGCAGCGGCTCGTACACGATCTCCGATGAGGAGGCGGTCAGTTCCAGGACGAGGTCAGCCAGCTCGAGCATGGTGAACTCGTTGGGATTGCCGACGTTGACCGGCCCCAGGAAGTCGCCGTCGAGCAGAGCGAGGATACCCCGCACCTCGTCGTCGACGTAGCAGAAGCTGCGGGTCTGGGAGCCGTCGCCGTAGATGGTGATGGGCTTGCCCTGCAAGGCTTGGACCAAGAAGTTCGACACCACTCGACCGTCGTCTGGGTCCATGGCGGGGCCATACGAGTTGAAGATACGGAGGAGCCGGATGTCGACGCCGTGGGTGCGGTGGTAGGCCATGGTCAGGGCCTCGGCGAAGCGCTTGGCCTCGTCGTAGACGCTGCGGGGTCCGATGGGATTCACGTTGCCCCAATACGTCTCGGGCTGGGGATGGACCGCCGCGTCGCCATAGACCTCGCTGGTCGACGCCAGCATGAACCGGGCGCCCTTGGCCCGGGCCAACTCGAGGCCGTTGCGGGTGCCGTCGGAGCCCACCGCCAGGGTTTCCAGCGGCATCGCCAGGTACCGGGGCGGCGAGGCGGGGCTGGCGAAATGGAGGATCGAGTCGACCGGGCCGTCGACCTCGAACGCCTCCGTCACATCGGCTTCGATGAAGGTGAACCCCGGACCGCCCTCCAGATCAGCGATGTTGGTGCGCCGGCCGGTGCTGAGGTTGTCGATGGCCACGACCTCTTCGCCTCGGGCCAACAGGGCACGGGTCAGATTCGAGCCGAGGAAGCCCGCTCCGCCGGTGATGACGACCCGCGCCATCAGCTCCGGCCCACACCCTGGTAGATGAAGCCCCGACGGGTGATGACCGAACGGTCGAGCAGGTTGCGGGCATCCACGATGCAGGGACGGACCATGAGGTCGGCGACCTTGTCGAGATCCACCCACTTGAACTCGTCCCACTCGGTGAGCACGGTGAGCACCTCGGCCCCGTCGCAGGCGGCGTAGGCGTCGCCCACGATCTCGACATCGGGGGCCTGTTCCAGCGGCCCGTGGACCGACGGGTCATAGGCCTTGATCACCGCACCCTGCGCCACCAGACGCTCGACAATTTGCAGGGCTGGGGACTGGCGCAGGTCGTCGGTGTTGGCCTTGAAGCTGAGGCCCCACACCCCGATGACCTTGCCCTCGACCGAGCCCCCGGCCATGGCCACCACCTTCCCGGCGGTTCGGGCGAACTGCTCCTCGTTCGCGCTCACCACGCCGTCGAGCAAGTCGAAGTGGTACCCGGCCTCCCGGGCTATGTAGAGCAATGCTTGTACATCTTTTGGAAAACAGTTGTGAGCGATGAGCCCGTGGGTGGTCACGACGGTGTGCGCCCCAGGAACCTCGACGGAGTACACCAGGCCCTCGAAGGGGACGGGCGTGACCGAGGTGACCCGCACCGAGGCAGCTCCTTTCCCAAGACGGCGGTATCCGGTGGGGCTGATGCGTCTTGCCTGCTTGGCGATCCAGCCCCGGATCTGCGCTTGCTCGTCGTCAGGAAAGAGAAAAGCCGCCTGCTCCACCTGCCCTGCCCCGCTGATGATCAACCGATACGTGTCCACCGTGGACTTAGCAGTCCGCCCCAACTTCAGTCGGGCCACGATACCGAGATCGCCCAGCAGCCTCAACATCCCGTCGGCCAGTTCGCGTGAGACCGTGCCGTACTCGAACACCACGCTGGGACCGCCGGACACGACCGACCAGGACCCGTCGCCGTCCCACAGTCCGCGGAGGATCGCCTGCTTTTCCTCGACGCCGAGACCCCAGACCAGGTCGGGCAGTCGTTTCGTGTCGCAGTTCGAGCCGAGCCGGCCCTCACTGAGGAACAGGCCGATCAGCTTGGTGAGGTCGAGTCCCGCCTCCTCCAGGTGGTCGAGCGTCGAGACGACGATCCGTTCATCCCGGGGAAGCGGGGCATCCTGAGCGAGCGGAATCCAGTCACTGGTGGTCAGATCCTGAGCCAACCGGATCTCGAACCGGTCACCGTCGACTCCGTCGTTCACAAAGAACGGATGATCGGGGGTGACCCGCACCCGACGACCCATCTTCGTCCTGACCTCGAGAATGTCACCGGCGTAGGGACGAACCGTGAAGGCCGAGATCGGAAAGAACGCGGGAGACGGCTCGGCTGGCGCCCAGGCGTAGACCTCGTAGCCCTCCACGCCAAACTGGTCGATGTCGACCGCGAGTTGTTCGAACGTTCTCAGCCGGACGTCGTCGCCCCGTCGTACCAGGACTGTCTCCTCACCGACGAAACAGGAACCGCCCCAACCAGGCCCGGGGCGGAGGAACTCGTGACCGATGCGCTTGTCGTAGCCCATGCCGAGCACCACATCGTTGACGTCTGCTCCCACCGCCTCACACACGGCCGCCACCGCGTTGACGAAGGAGAGTTTGGTGGCCAGGAAGGCGTTGCTGGCGTACTTGATCGTCTCGGCCGATGCCGGGTCGGTCACCATCAGCGGCGCCGGCACCCCGATGTAGAGCGATGCCACGCGGATGGCGGCGCCCTGGTCGTCGCTGCCGATCACGATCCGATCGGGATTGAGGAAATCGTTGACCGCCGAGCCCTCCCGCAGAAACTCCGGGTTGGACACGACGTAGACGTCACTCCGGCCCAGCGCCTGCTCCACCCGGCGGGTCGATCCCACCGGAACCGTCGATTTGTTCACCACCACTGACTCGGACGCCAAGAGGGCCGAGATCTCGTGTGCGGCAGACTCGATGTAGGTGAGGTCGGCCGATCCATCGCCACCCTGGGGAGTGGGCACGCAGAGGTAATGGAACTCGCTCTCCGCCACCGCCTTGGCCGCTCCGAGCACGAAGTTCAGCCGACCTGATTGCAACCCTTCACGAACCAGCCCCTCGAGGCCGGCCTCGAAGATGGGGATCTCCCCCCGCGACAGCCGCTCGACCTTGTCGGGGATGACGTCGGCGCAGATCACGTTGTGACCGAGATGGGCGAAGCACGCACCGGTCGTGAGACCGACGTACCCGGTCCCGATGATCGCGATGTTGGCCATGTCGTTCGCTCCCTCCGGGCCCCGCCCGGCGTCAACGTCATCACAGCGTAATCGGCCCCCATCGACGGACTGGGCACGGCCTCGTGCGCGGGGCACGGGCGACGCGAGCGTCGCCTGGACGCGTCAGCCGCAGGTCTCGCCCGGTGGCGTCTGGGGCAACATCCCCCGTGACGTGGTGGGGGGAGCAACCGGCCCACCCGGCCCCACCGTGGTGGTCGTGGTGGTGGCCAAGAACAAGGAGAAGTCCGTCTCCGGGCGGGGCGAAGCGCGCATGCCGGTGAAGTCGCGACCGGTCACCAGCACGATGTTGGTGACGGCGAGGCTGCGATCAACCGTGAACTTGGGATCGCCGTCGAGGTAGCGGGCCAGCTGCACCGCCGAGCTCTCCGCCCCGGGGGCGTAGCGGATCTCGGTGCGCTGGTTGCGAAAACTCGAGGCATCGCTCGACGCGATCGTCCCGAAGCCGATGTCGTCGAGTGACTTGAGCACGTCTTGGCCTTGCCCCGCCTTCCCCGAGCCGTTGCGCACCTCGACCAGGATTGTTCGGAGCGGATTGTTCGGGTCGGCCTTGCCCCGGAACAGATCGAACAGCGGTTGGGCGCCGACCTTGTCGAGCAGCAGCACTGAGGCCCCACCGATGTCGGCCCCCGTGGCAGGCGGCGTGTACACCTGCAGGGTGTCCGGGTCGAAATCCTTGAACTCCCGACCGAGATCGAGCAGGTCCTGAGTGGTGATCTGATCGTCCAGCTTCACGTTGGCCTGCGCCACCCCGACGAGCTGGGTGAGCACGAACGGATTGCGGATGCCCTTGGCGATGGCCCGTTTGAGCGCCAGCTTGATGAACTGCTGCTGGCGGCTGATGCGTCCGAAGTCACTGCTGGGGTCGGCCACCCACTGGTTGCCCTGCTTCGTCTCGAAGTAGCGGGACCGCGCGTAGGCCAACGCCTGGACCCCGTCCAGGGTCACACAGCCCGGGTCCTCCACCAAGAAGCCGGTGTGGTTGTCGCGCGCCGGCCACGGGAAGTAGATGGGCACGCCGTTGACGGCGTCCACCAACGAGCGGAAGCCGGCGAAGTTCACCTCGATGAACCCGTTGATGGGGATGCCGAAGTTCTGCTGGATGGTCTTGATCAGCCGCTGGGGCCCGCCGCCGGGAAGCGCCGAGTTGATCTTGGACTTGCCGCCGGTGTCGGCGATCGGCACATAAAGATCACGAGGCAACGAGAGGATCGCCGCCTGGTGGGTCTGGGGATCGACCCGGATGATCATGATCGTGTCCGACAGCAGCGACGCCTGAGAGCGCCCGATCAGTACCGGATCGTTCTTTTGGAGACCCTCGGCGTTGTCCACCCCGACCAGCAGGAAGTTCGCGGGTTCGCCCTTGCCCGGCTTCTGATCGAGCGTCGCGCTCAGACCCCCGAAGCGCTGGATGTCGCTGGCCTGGCGGAACACGTAGGCCAGCCCGACCGCGGACGAAAAGCAGATCAGGACGACGACGACGTTGAATGCGAGGAGCAGTCGCTGGGGCCACGTACGGCGCCGACGCGACGGCCGGGGGCCACCAGACATAGCGCCAAAGGATAGCAGCGGGCCGGTCGACCTCGGTCGCGCCCCCGCGACAAGAACTCAGACCGGGAGGCCCAGCTCGCGACCGATCACCAAGCGCTGGATCTCGCTCGTCCCCTCACCGATCTCGAGGATCTTGGCGTCCCGGTAGAAGCGGGCCACCGGGGTCTCGTCGATGAAGCCGTAGCCGCCGAAGATCTGGGTGGCCTCCCGCGTCGCCGTGACCGCCGCCTCGGTGGCATAGAGCTTGGCCATGGCCGCTTCCTTCTTGAACGGCTTGCCGGCATCGCGACGAGCGGCGGCGCCATAGGTCAGGGACCGGGCCGCCTCGGCCATGACCGCCAGGTCGGCGCACTTGAAAGCGATGCCCTGGTTCGAGCCGATGGGGCGGCCGAACGTGTGACGTTCGTTGGCGTAGCGCACGCCGGCGGCCAGGCAGCCCTCGATGACCCCGACGGCGAGCGCAGCGATGGCCACCCGCCCGTCATCGAGAATGGCCAGGAAGTTGGCGAAGCCCCGGCCTCGCTCCCCCAACAGGTTGGCCGCCGGGACCCGGCATTCGGTGAACGTGAGTCCGTGCGTGTCCGAGGCGTGCCAGCCCATCTTGCGGTACGGCGGCTGCACCGTGAAGCCCGGCGTCCCGGCAGGCACCACGATGGTGCTGATCTCGGGGCGGCCGCCGACCGAACCGGTCAACGCCGTCACCGTCACCAGAGAGGTGATCTCGGTGCCCGAGTTGGTGATGAACGCCTTCTCACCGTTGATGACCCACTCGTCGGTCGTCTCGTCGAGCACGGCGCGGGTCCGAGTCCCGCCGGCGTCACTGCCGGCATCAGGCTCGGTGAGACCGAAGCCCCCGAGCGTCCGCCCCGCGATCAGGTCGGGGAGCCATCGCTGGCGCTGCTCCTCGGTGCCGAACTGGAAGATGGGGTTGGCGCCCAACCCGACGGCGGCCTCCAAGGTGATAGCCATCGACTGGTCGACCCGACCCAGCTCCTCGATGGCGACGCACAGCGTGGTGAGGTCGGCCCCTCCCCCGCCGTACTCCTCCGGGAAGGGGATACCGAACAGGCCCAGATCCCCCATGGCCTGGACCACGTCGACGGGGAACGTGTGGTCTCGGTCCCAGGCCTCGGCGTGAGGGGCGATCTCGCTCGCGGCGAAATCGCGCACGACCAGACGCAGTGCTTCCTGCTCGGCAGTGAGTTCGATGCTCATAGGCGAGGATGGTAGGCGTGACGCCCGAACTCGCTCCCCTCGCGGTGGTCGGCGGCCGCCTGGCCACCGGTCTGCTCGACGTCACCGCGGACCTCGCCGCCCTGGATTCGAGCGGCTTCTGGGCCGTGGTTCTGCCCTTCTCCGGTGACCCGGTGTGTGCCCGCTTCGCTGAGGTACGCCCGGCCCGCCCGTGGCCCGGGCTCCCGTGGCACGGACCGCCGGTCCAGTCGTGGACGACCAGCCTCGATCAGGCCGGATTCGAGGCGGGGGTGGAGGCGATCCGCTCGGCCATCGCCGCCGGTGACGTCTATCAGGTCAACCTCACCCGACGGCTCTCGGCTCCGTTGCCCGCTCCGGTCGACGTCGCCGCGCTGGGCGCGGCGCTGGCCGCCGGCAACCCCGCCCCGTTCAGCGCCGTCGTTCGCCTACCCGCCCACCGAGTCGAGGTGGCCTCCGCCTCGCCAGAGCGGTTCTTGGCCCGATCAGGCAACCGGGTGTGGTCATCACCCATCAAGGGCACCGCCGCCACCGTCGACGACTTCCTCCCCAAGGACCGGGCGGAGAACATCATGATCGTCGACCTGGTGCGCAACGACCTCGGCCGGGTGTGCGACTGGGGGACGGTACAGGTGCCGGCACTGCTGTCGGTCGAACCCCACCCAGGACTGGTGCACCTGGTGAGCACCGTCGAAGGACACCTGCGACCGGGCCTGGGGTGGGCCGCCGCCATCGACGCCACCTTTCCCCCCGGCTCGGTGACCGGGGCCCCCAAGCGCGCCGCGCTCGACCACATCGCACGGCTCGAGCCGGTCGAGCGCGGCGTCTACTGCGGCGCGGTGGGTTGGGTCGACGCCGACCGGGCCGAGGGTGAGTTGAACGTGGCCATCCGGACGTTCTGGGTCGACGACGGCGCTCTGCACTTCGGCACTGGCGGTGGGATCACGTGGGATTCGGCGCCATCGGGCGAATGGGCCGAGACCGAGCTCAAGGCGCGGAGGCTGCTGCAGGTGGCCTCCAGCCACCCCGTCGGCGTGGGAGCATCATCGGATGGCTGACCAGCCCATGGTGTGGGTGGATGATGGGCTCGTCCCGCTCGATCGAGCCGCCGTATCGCCGCTCGACCACGGGGTGACCGTCGGGGACGGCATCTTCGAGACGATCCAGATCGTCCGCGACGAGCCGTTCGCCGCTGCCCGCCACCTGGCCCGTCTCCGCCGCTCGGCGGCGGGGCTGGGACTCGAGGGCCTGCCCGACGACGGGGAGCTCCGCCAGGCCATGGCCGCGGTGATCGGTGCCAACCGAGTCCGCGTCGGGCGGCTGCGCCTCACCGTCACCGGCGGCGTGTCACCCCTCGGATCGGACCGAGGTGACTCCGGACTGTCGGTCCTGATCGCCACCGCGGAGCTTCCTGCGTGGGAGGCGAGCACCCCCGTGATCACCGTGCCGTGGTGGCGCAACGAGCACAGCGCGGTAGCTGGGCTAAAGACCACGTCGTATGCCGAGAACGTGGTGGCCCTGGCCTACGCCCACTCCCGCGGCGGATCGGAGGCGATCTTCGCCAACACCGCCGGCGAGCTGTGTGAGGGAACCGGGAGCAACGTCTTCGTCGTGCACGAGGGTCGGTTGTGCACCCCGCCGCTGGCCTCGGGGTGTCTGGCCGGCATCACCCGCGAGCTGGTGTGCGAGCTGGTGGAGGTCGAGGAGGTGGCGCTCCCGTTGGCCGCCCTGGCCAGCGCCGCCGAAGCGTTCCTGACCTCCTCCACCCGGGACGTGCAATCGATCCGCCTGCTCGACGGCCTGGCCCTGCCCGCCTTCCCCGGCCCGCGCACCCGCGAGGCCGCCGCCGCCTTCGCCGCCTTGATGGCCCACGACCTCGACCCCTGAATCAATCCGTGGGGCGGAGATGGACGACGTCACCGGCGACGATGACCCGCCGCTCGAGACCGGCGGCGGTCCCGACACCGACGACCAGGGCACCGTCGTCGGTGAGTTCGAGGGCCTCGCCCTCAACCTGCTCGACGCCGAGGTCGACCCGCACCTGGCGGCCAAGGGTGGCCGACCACGCACGGGCCTGGTCCATCAGCAAGGACGCGCGGTCACCCGACGGGGCCAAAACCACGTCGGACCAGTGGTCGAGCTGGGCCAACAGCGCGATGAGGAGATCCTCCCGATCGAGGTCATAACCCGTCAGGTGGTTCAGGGCGGTGGCGATCTCGGCCAGCTCGGTCGGCAGGTCAGAGGGCCAGTTCACGTTGAGGCCGATCCCGACCACGACCGCCTGCAGCTCGCCCCCCTCGACGGTGGATTCCGCCAGGATCCCACCCAGCTTGCGAACGGACCCCCCGGGATCGGTGTCGCGGTCGGTGTCGATGACCAGGTCGTTGGGCCACTTCAGTCGGGGCTCGATGCCGCTCACCGATCGGCACGCCTGGGCCGCGCTCACCCCGGCGGCGGTGGTCAACCGATGAGCGTCAGCCACGGCCAGGGACGGGCGGAACAAGATGGACATCAGCAGCGATCCACGGGGCGGGGCATGCCACGAGCGGTCGAGCCGCCCCCGCCCTGCCTGCTGGTGATCGGCGACCACCACCACACCCTCGGGCGCGCCACGGGCCGCGAGTTCGAGGACGTCCCGGTTGGTGGAACCGGTCTCGCTCACCCAGCGGACGTCGGCGAAACGGGTCCCGGCAAGAGCTGATCTGGCACGGTCCCCCCTCATCCCTGTAACCATATGGCGTGCTCACAAAGGTTCTGATCGCCAATCGCGGCGAAATCGCTGTCCGTGTCATCCGTGCCTGCCAGGAGATGGGTGTCGCCACCGTCGCCGTGTACAGCGACCTGGACCGCGATGCGCTCCACGTGCGCATCGCGGATGAGGCCTACGCGCTGGGGGGTGAGACGGCGGCCGACAGCTACCTGCAGACCGACAAGATCCTTGATGCCATCGAGCGCAGTGGGGCCGACGGCGTACACCCGGGCTACGGGTTCTTCTCCGAGAACACGGATTTCGCCCGCGCCATCACCGAGCGGGGCGTCGCCTTCATCGGGCCGCCACCGGAAGCCATCGACGTCATGGGCGACAAGGTGTCGAGCCGCATCGCCGCCCAGACGGCCGGGGTCAAGGGGGTGCCCGGCACCACCGAGTTCCTGATCGACGGGAACGGGGTCATCGCCTTCGGCGAGGAGTACGGGTGGCCGGTGGCCATCAAGGCGGCCTATGGGGGCGGTGGCCGGGGCATGCGGGTGGTCAACTCCGCCGACGAGGCCGTCGAAGCATTCGAGTCGGCCAGCAGCGAAGCCCTCAAGGGTTTCGGCCGGGGCGAGTGCTACGTGGAGCGCTACCTCACCTGGCCCCGCCACATCGAGATGCAGATCATCGGCGACCAACAGGGCCACTGCGTCTGGGTGGCCGAGCGCGACTGCTCCGCACAACGTCGCCACCAGAAACTGATCGAGGAGAGCCCGGCACCATCGTTCCCCGCGGACGTGCGACAAGCCATGGGCGAGGCGGCGGTGAAGGTGGCCCGGGCCTGCGGGTATTACAACGCCGGGACGGTCGAGTTCCTCTTCCAGGACGGCGAGTTCTACTTCCTGGAGATGAACACCCGACTGCAGGTCGAGCACCCGGTGACGGAGATGGTGTCAGGCATCGATCTGGTGGCCGAACAGATCCGGGTGGCCTCGGGCCTGCCCCTGTCGTTCACTCAGGACGAGATCTCCCTTCGTGGCCACGCCATCGAGGTTCGGGTCAACGCCGAGAATCCCGCCGGAGGAAAGTTCCTACCCTCGCCAGGCGACATCTCCACGCTGGTCCCACCCGACGGTTTCGGTATCCGGTGGGACGGTGGCTACGAGTCCGGTGACACCGTCAGCCAGTACTACGACAACCTGGTGGGCAAGCTCATCGTGTGGGGCCACGACCGCGAGACCGCCATCCGCCGCATGCTGCGAGCACTGCGCGAGTTCCGCATCGAGGGCATCGCCACCACCATCCCGGCCGATGTGGCCATCTTGGAGCACCCCGATTTCGTCGAGGCCAAGCACTCCACCAAGTGGGTCGAAGACGTCCTCGACCTCACCGGAGTGGACTCGGGCCCGGCCCCCGCGGCGGCCGGCAGCGATGCCGAGCCCAAGGTCAAGCGCGACGTCGACGTCGAAGTCAACGGCCGCCGGTACTACGTGAGCCTGTGGGTCCCCGAGTCGGCCACCGGGCCCGCCGTTGCCGCCGGAAGCGGGTCGGCCGCGGCCGCTCGTCCCCGTCGAGCGGCAGGGGGCGGCGGCGCGGCCGCGGTCGGAGGATCGGGAGCGGTCACCGTTCCCATGCAGGGGACCATCGTGAAGGTCCTGGTTGAGGCCGGCCAAACCGTGGAGGCGGGCCAGACCATCTGCGTGCTCGAGGCCATGAAAATGGAGAACAACATCGCCGCCGAGAAAGCGGGCACCGTGAAGGAGATCAAGGTCTCCTCCGGCGATTCCGTCGGCAGCGGCGACGTCGTCGCCATCGTCGACTGACGCTGGG
>DHIQ01000230.1:8574-8867 GCA_002403895.1 Candidatus Neomicrothrix sp. UBA4742 | reverse complement strand
CAGGATCGAACGGGCGAGCCAGGCCGAAGCGTGAGTCCGGTGACGCGGCCGCTACGGTCACCCTTCGTGGACGAGCCCACCTACCGGGTCAGCGATCTGACGAACGCCATCCAGACCGCGCTCGACGTGTGCTTCCCCGACGAGGTCTGGGTCCAAGGCGAGATCAGCTCGCTGAGTCGGTCCCCGGCGGGGCACGTGTACTTCCAGCTCGTCGAAGCCGGCGAACCGGGTGGCCCGCCCGTGGCCCAGCTCGCGGTCACGCTGTTCTCCTCGGCCAAGGCTTCGGTGAACGC
>DHIQ01000230.1:8160-8353 GCA_002403895.1 Candidatus Neomicrothrix sp. UBA4742 | reverse complement strand
ACCCTCAAGCGGGTGGGTGGCATGCGAATGACCGACGGCGTTGAGATCCGGCTGCGGGGGCGGCTCTCGGTCTACGGCGCCCAAGGCAAGCTGCAACTGCGCATGACGGCGATCGATCCCGACTACACGCTGGGACGGCTGGCCAGCGAACGGGAGCGACTCTTGCAGGCGCTCTCCACCGAGGGGTTGCTCG
>DHIQ01000230.1:7674-7895 GCA_002403895.1 Candidatus Neomicrothrix sp. UBA4742 | reverse complement strand
CCGCAACGCCTCGCTGCCCCTCGCCCTCCGCCCCCTGCGGGTCGGCATGGTCACCAGCAGCGGGAGTGCCGCCGAGGCGGACTTCCTCCACGAGCTGGAAGCTAGCGGCCTGGCGTGGAAGGTCATCGCGCTCGACACGAGGGTCCAGGGCGGAGCGTCCGATCGCCAGGTGGCCGCCGCGGTGCGCCAACTCGCCACCCATGAGGTGGACGCCATTGCCG
>DHIQ01000230.1:0-7504 GCA_002403895.1 Candidatus Neomicrothrix sp. UBA4742 | reverse complement strand
GCCATTGCCGTCATCCGGGGCGGCGGAGCCCGCACCGACCTGGCCACCTTCGACCGCGAGGTGGTGGCCCGCGCCATCGCCAGACTCGGCGTGCCGGTCCTGACCGGCATCGGCCACGAGATCGACCGCAGCATCGCCGACGAGGTGGCCCACACCGCGTGCAAAACCCCGACCGCCTGCGCCGCCTTTCTGGTCGCCCGGGCCCGGGCCTTCCATGACCGGGTCGACGCCTGCTGGTCGCACATCGGACGAGCCGCCGACCACCAGCTCGAGCGAGTTGATCGACACCTCCGGGCGTCTGCCGCCGGGGTGGCCCGCGCTGGTCAGGCGGCCGTACTGGGCGGCGATCTCCAGCTGGGCGAGTCCTCCCGGCGGCTGGCCCGGGCGGCACCCCGGGCGGTCGACCGCGCCACCCTTCACCTGGACGCCACCGCGACCCGGGTCGGTTCGCTCGACCCGGCGCGGGCGCTGGCCCGGGGCTGGTCCATCACCCGCACCGCCGGCGGCGGACTCGTCCGCAGTGTCGAGAGCCTGCAGCCTGGTGATCTTCTCGTCACCACGTTCGTCGACGGGACGACCCAAAGCCGAGTCGTCCCCGACGGGCTCACCATCACACCATCCGGAGGACGCGTCGATGCTCGGTGATACCCCCGCTTCCACGCCTGGCGCCGAACGAGTATCGACCGGGGCCTCCGCGTCCTCCTACGCCGACGCGCTGGCCGAGCTCGACGCCATCCTCGATGACCTCGAGGCGGGTGACGCCGACATCGACGCCCTCGCCACACGGGTGGAGCGGGCCGCGGAGCTGGTACGCCTGTGTCGCGACCGGCTCGACGACGCCCGCACCGAGGTCACCCGCATCGTCGCCGACCTCGACGCCGGGCCCGAGGCGACCGGTGCTGACCCCACCAGTGATCCCGACGGGGACGGGAACCACACTCCGTGAGTGGGGTCGAACCGCCGGAGGTAATCCGTGTGGTCGCCGGGCCGGTCGAGCGCCGTCTTGAAGAGGTCCTGGCCGACGAGCAAGCGCGCTGGGTGGCCATCGACGCCGACCTGGGCGCGCCCCTCGAGGCGTTGCGCCGCTTCGTGTTGGGCAGCGGCAAACGGCTACGTCCGGCGTTCTGTCACTGGGCCTACGTCGGAGCCGGTGGGTCCGCCACACCACACGACGAACCAGCCGATCGAGCTCGCGACGACCGAGCCGACAACCCACCTACCATCGTGGACGTCGGCGCTGCCTTCGAGCTGCTCCACGCCTTCGCCCTGATCCACGATGACGTCATGGACGGCTCGGGCACTCGGCGGCGAGCCCCCACCGTCCACATCGAGTTCGAAGGCGTCCACACCGACGGGAGCTGGCGGGGTGAGCCGCGGCGCTTCGGCGAGGGCGTCGCCATTCTGGTGGGGGACCTGGCCTGCGTCTACGCCGACCGTCTCCTGGTGGGCGCCCCGCCCCCGGCGCGACGAATCTGGAACGAACTCAAGATCGAGCTCAACGTCGGCCAGTACCTCGATGTGCTCGGCACCGCCCGGGCAGGAACCGACGTCACCACCGCCCGCCGCATCGCCCGCTACAAGTCCGGGAAGTACACGGTCGAACGTCCTCTCCACCTCGGCGCAGCCCTGGCCGGACGGGGAGAAGAACTGGCATCGACCCTGTCGGCCTACGGTGACCCGCTGGGAGAGGCCTTCCAACTGCGCGATGACATCCTGGGCTCGTTCGGAGACAGCGAACGCACCGGCAAGCCCGTGGGCGACGACCTACGCGAGGGCAAGCCGACACCGTTGCTGGCTGAGGCCACAGCCCGGGTGCACGACCCCGTCGGGCGCGCGTTGCTGGCCCGCGTGGGGGCGCCTGATCTCGACGACGACGAGGTCGTCGCCCTCCAGGAGCTCCTCACCAACTGCGGCGCGCGCCCCGAGATCGAGCGATCCATTGCCACCCTCACGGAGCGGGCCATCGACGCCATGCAGGCGGCGCCCTTGGGCGAAGACGCCCGCCAGGCCCTCGTGACGATGGCGCACTACGTGGCCGAGCGGCAGCACTGAACGCAACACCGCGGCATGCGGCGAGAATCCGTCCCACCATTGACGTTTGTGAAAGTGACCCCGGAACGGGAAGCAGTCCGGGAGCGGTCGAGGATCGATCGTCGCCGCGCTCACGTTGTGGACGGCGACCCACGGGGTCGCCGATCTGTTGCTACTCGGCTTCCCGTTCGACGATGCCACCCGCGATCTCGTCATCGACTCAGAGATCGACACGGTGCTGTCCGGTCTGGGGGCCCGCTCGGTGGTCGAAACCCCGTCAGGCGAGGTCAGTCGATGCGGGCGAAGCGAGCGAGGGCCGACTCGACGGTCAGCTCGATGACGCCGAACTCACCGACCACCCCGGTCAGCCACTCGGGGCGTACGACGGCGGCCACGGCGATGGGCTGGTCGAGGCCCGAACCGTGCAGGGCCATGCGCACGAACTCCGCCGCGTAGTCGGGAGGCCGGACGTCGCGGGAGAGCTCCGCCAGCGCCAGTGGATCGGGAGGGACGGGGAGCGCCGGATCCAGCGGCACCACCAACGGGGACGACGGGCGGATGCCACCCCCGATCAGCCCGGGCCCGTCAGCCAGGATGGCCCCCCGCACGAGCTCGGGTCGTGCCCCGGCGATGAGCAGGGCAACATAAGCACCGAGGCCGCGGCCCAGGATGGTGCACGGCCCCAGCTCCCCGAGGGCGGCGTCGACGTCGGCCATCAATACCTCGGCCGTGTAGCCGCCACCCGCCGGGATGGTGGAGCTCCCATGCCCGATGAAGTCGAGGCCGCAGACGGGACCGACCCAGTGGTCGACGGTGGCGGGCGCGGTGTCCGGCGTGCGCTCGGCCAAGCCATGGAGCAGCAGCAGCGGTCGACCGGTTCCCCCTCGCAGGTGGTGCACGGCCAGATCGGCGCGGCCGTTGCGTACGAAGTTCACCGACGAGGAGGCAGCTGCGGCGCTCATGCCAGGAAGTCCAGGACGAGGTCGGCCACCACGCGTGGTTGTTCGATGTGGACGAAGTGACCCACCCCTTCGAGGGGAACGAACTCGGCCCCGGGCGGCAGGTAGGGCAGGACGTCGTCGGTGGTCGTGCCCCAGCCCATCGCTTCGACCTCGAGACCCAAGACACCGAGGAACGGAGCCCCGATGCCGGGGACCCGCTGCATGGACCATTCGGGCCGCCAGGGGCCGAAGCCGCCCATGCGCAACGTCGGGTCGAGCTTCCACCGCCATCCGTCCGCGTCATGACGAGCGCCGACCGTCACGAGATAGCGCAACCACTCGGGGTCGAGCCTGGGGTTCATGCGGGCGCGCCGTTGGGCCAGACCGTCGAGAGTGTCGGGCCGTCGTTGCTTGTCCACCGCCGATCGCCGATGGTCGAGCCACCCGGTGATCTCGGTGTGCACCATGCGGGTGCGTTCCCGATCGGACACGTCGGGCCAATTGTTTTTGGAGGGCAACCCATCGAGATTGATGACGTGGGAGACGCGATGGGGGCAGGCGTCGGCCAACTCCAACATGACCCCTCCCCCTTTTGAATGCCCCAGGAAGGGGACCGGATCGGGGCTCACGGAGTCGAGGACAGCCAGCGCGTCACGCAGGTCGCCGCCCCAGCTGTAGAGCACGCTCCAGTTCGAGTCGCCGTGGCCCCGGGCGTCCCACGACACGCAGCGGTAGCCCCCTTGCACCAGGAGCGGGGCGAACACATCGAACGTGCCGGCGAAGTCGAATCCCCCGTGGGCCATCGCGATGGGCGGGGCGTCGGCCGGGCCCCACTCGTAGACGGCGATGCGCAAGCCATTGGCCGACACCCATCGGGTGCGATCCGGTCGCTTCGCCCCGGGGTAGCTCACGATCTCCTCAGCCTGGTCGGTCACGCCGGGAGCCTACGGGATCGCCAAGCCTGACCCAGCCGGATCAGCCCCGTTCGGGGTCAGCCAGGTAGGCCCGCAGCGATTCGGCCCGGCGTCGAGCCATGGCCAGCCCGACGCGGTGACCCCCGAAGAACATGGCGGCAGACAGGGCGGCCGACACCACCAAACCGGCCGCGAATTCGCCGTCCGCGAGCCGACCGTTGAGTCCGTGGTCGTTGCCGAGGTTCCACACCAACAGCGACGGGGAAAGGATGACGACGGTCAGTGCGGGCACCAGGGCGTAGGGAACCAGGGCGAGGGTCAGCCAGCGTACGATGACGGTGCGCCACCGATGGCGGTTCTCCCATCGCCAGCGCAGCGGTCGGGGGTGGTAGGGGAAGCGGATGCCCACCCAAGCCGAAACCCCCAACGCGCCCATGGGAGCGATCACGATCCACAGCGCGGTGAGCAAACAGGTAGACAGGCGGTGAGAACTGGCGCCGATGCCGATGGCCACCGCGGCACAGAACGGCGCCACCAACGCCCACAACACCAGGTTCTTGGCGTAGAGCAACCGGCGCAGGTGCTGGGGATCGTCGAGCACCGACGCCACGCGGAACCGGTCTGGTCCCACGACATTGGTGGCGGGCACGTCGGAGATCATCCAGCTGGCCAGCACCATGGGGAAGGCCAGCTCCCCGTGCAGCGTGAACAGGGCGTCCTGGAGCCCGACCGGTAGGCCGAACCAGAGGACGGTCATGAGCAGCCCATTGACGACCACCACGATGGGCGTTTCGTACGGCGAGTGAAAAGCGCGGCGGAACTCGGCTCGCACCGCTGATAGCAACGTCCCCGGCAGCTCGACCTCACCCACGGGAGGCAGAGGGACGGAGTTGGTCACCGGACCAGCATGCCAGGCCTCCACGTTCTCACTGATTCTCATTCTCCGATAGGGTGGGGCCCATGCCCGAGGACCACCTCCCGTCCGCCGACCTCCACTCCACCGCCGCCCAACGGCTCCGGGGGGACAGCCAGCGCTACACCACCAACCGGCGGGTGCTGGTATCGCTGCTCGAGGCGACCGGTCACCCAGTGACAATCACCGAGGTGCTGGCCCTGCGGACCGATCTGGCCCAGAGCTCCGTCTACCGCAATCTGGCCGTACTCGAGCAGGCCGGTGTCGTCCATCGGGTGGTGGCCACCGACGAGTTCACCCGCTACGAACTGGCCGAGGATCTCACCGAGCATCACCACCACCTCATCTGCTCCTCGTGTGGGGCGGTGGCCGACTTCACCATCGGCCCCGTCCTCGAAGCCTCGATGGCCGAGGCATTCGCCGCCGTCGGGCGAGAGACCGGGTTCGAGGCCGATCTCCATCGACTCGACCTCGTGGGACGCTGCTCCGACTGCTCCTGAACTCATGACGGAGCCCCGCCGTCGAGGCGACGGCCGTCAGATACGGTTGGGCAATGACTGAGATCCATGGCTCGACCGCTCCCGGCTTCGAACGCGTCCGCGACGTCTTCGCCGACAACTTTGCCAACCAGGCCGAGGTAGGCGCCGCCTTCTCCGCCTATCATCGGGGCGAGAAGGTCGTAGACCTGTGGGGTGGTGTGGCCGACCCCGCCACCGGCGCATCGTGGAACGAAGACTCGATCATTCTGGTCTTCTCAACCACCAAGGGCGCGACAGCGCTGTGCGCCAACCGACTGGTCGAGCAGGGCCTGCTCGACGTCGACGCGCCGGTGGCCACCTACTGGCCCGAGTTCGCCGAGGCGGGCAAGGCTGACCTCCCCGTGCGCTACCTGCTCTCGCACCAGAGCGGCCTGGCCTGGGTCGATGACGTCATGACCTTGGAGGAGGCCCTCGGATGGGAACCCGTCATCGCCGCCCTCGAACGCCAGGCCCCCTCCTGGGAACCCGGCACCCAGCACGGCTACCACGCCACCACCTACGGCTGGTTGGTGGGTGAGGTGGTTCGCCGCATCAGCGGGAAGAGTCTGGGGACCTTCTTCCGGGACGAGGTGGCCGAGCCGCTAGGCCTCGACTTCTGGATCGGGCTGCCCGAGGAGCAGGAGACCCGCGTGGTCCCCCTCATCACCATCCCCACGCCGCCGCCGGGCCCCATGAAGGACATGATGGACATGATCATGGGCCCCGAGACCGACCTCGGCCGCGCCCTGAACGCCCCCGGTGGCGCCTTCTCTCCGAGCCAAGACCTCGACGGACTGGACGTGTTCAACACCCGTGCCGTGCGGGCGGCCGAGATCCCCGCGGCCAACGGGGTCACCGACGCCCGCTCGCTGGCCCGGATGTACGCCGGCATGGTCAGTGAGGTAGAAGGCGTCCGCGTTCTCGGCCCCGCCCAGCTCAAGGCGGCCACCACCCAGCTGACCTCCGGTCCCAACACGATCCTCATGGGGCTCGACATCCAGTTCGGGCTCGGGTTCATGCTCCCCTCGACGCTGTTGGTCCAGCGGGGTGCAGAGAGTTTCGGCCACTACGGCATGGGCGGGTCGGTCGGCTGGGGCGACCCCGAGGCCGAGCTGGGCTTCGGCTACGTCATGAACCGCATGGACATCGGCATCGCCGGCGACATGCGCAGCGCCAACCTGATGAACGCCGTGTACGACGCCCTCTGAACCGTCCGGAACGAGCACAGGACCCTGCCCCGGAGACGGGACCCGTCGCCAGTAGCCTCGTGCGGTGAACGATCTCGTGGCTGAGGCCGCCCGCCGGCGCACCTTCGCCATCATTTCCCATCCCGACGCCGGCAAGACCACGCTGACGGAACACCTGCTGCTGCTGGGCGGGGCGATCCATGCCGCAGGAAGGGTGAAGGCGCGCGGCGAGGCGCGGCGCGCGAAATCCGACTGGATGAAGATCGAGCAGGAACGCGGCATCTCGGTCACATCGGCGGTGATGACGTTTGAATACCAGGACACGGGGTTCAACCTTTTGGACACGCCCGGCCATGAAGACTTTTCCGAAGACACCTATCGCACCCTGACGGCGGCGGATTCGGCCGTGATGGTGATCGACGCCGCCAAGGGCATCGAGGCGCGCACGCTGAAACTGATCGAGGTCTGCCGGCTGCGCGACATTCCGATCATCACCTTCATCAACAAGATGGACCGCGAGAGCCGTGATACCTTCGATCTGCTGGATGAAATCGAAAAGACGCTGGCGCTCGATACCACGCCGATGACCTGGCCGGTCGGCCGCGGCCGCGATTTCCTCGGCACCTACGATCTCTCAACCGGCGGCGTGCGCCTGCTCGAGGGCGGCGGCGCCAAGACCGGTGCGGCGCAACAGATCGACATCGCCGATCTCGCCGGCCGCAATCCCAATCTCGACGTCGGCGAGATCAGGGAAGAACTCGCGCTGGTGTCGGAAGCCTGCAAGCCGTTCGAGCTGGAAGCGTTCCGCGAGGGTCACCTGACGCCGGTGTTCTTCGGCTCGGCGCTGAAGAATTTCGGCGTCAAGGACCTGCTCGATGCGCTCGCTTTTTTCGCGCCGCCGCCGCGCGCGCAAAGTGCCAATACGCGCGTCATCGACGCGCACGAAAACGCCATGACCGCCTTCGTCTTCAAGATCCAGGCCAACATGGACCCCAACCAC
>DHIQ01000271.1:32489-32716 GCA_002403895.1 Candidatus Neomicrothrix sp. UBA4742 | reverse complement strand
GGCGACGGCGTGTTCGAGGTCAAGTCGACCCACGGTGACACCCAGCTGGGCGGCGACGATTGGGACCAGCGCGTCATCGACTGGCTGGTCGAGTCGTTCAAGGGCGACCACGGGGTCGACCTGTCAAAGGACAACATGGCGCTGCAGCGGCTCAAGGAAGCGGCCGAGAAGGCCAAGATCGAGCTGTCTGCCGTCCAACAGACCCAGATCAACCTGCCGTTCATCAC
>DHIQ01000271.1:27374-32224 GCA_002403895.1 Candidatus Neomicrothrix sp. UBA4742 | reverse complement strand
GCCACCAACGAGGGCCCGCTCCACCTCGACTATCAGCTCAGCCGGGCCAAGTTCACCGAGCTCACCGCCGACCTGCTGGAGCGGTGCAAGGCCCCCTTCGACCAAGCCATCAAGGACGCGGGTCTGGCCAAGGGCGACATCGACCACGTGATCCTGGTGGGTGGCTCCACCCGCATGCCGGCCGTGGCCGACATGGTGCTGGAGTTCACCGGGAGCGAGCCCAACAAGTCGGTGAACCCCGACGAGGTCGTGGCCATCGGCGCCGCGGTGCAGGCCGGCGTGCTCAAGGGTGAGGTCAAGGACATCCTGCTGCTCGACGTGACCCCGCTGTCGTTGGGGATCGAGACCAAGGGCGGGGTCATGACCCGGCTCATCGAGCGCAATACGACCATCCCCACTCGCCGCACCGAGGTGTTCACCACTGCTGACGACAATCAGCCATCGGTGGAGATCCACGTGCTGCAGGGTGAGCGCGAGATGGCGCAGTACAACAAGACCCTGGGCAAGTTTCAGCTCGTAGATCTGCCGCCCGCCCCTCGTGGCGTCCCCCAGATCGAGGTGACGTTCGACATCGACGCCAACGGCATCGTGCACGTGTCGGCCAAGGACCGGGCTACCTCCAAGGAGCAGTCGATGACCATCACCGGTCAGAGCTCGCTCGACAAGGACTCCATCAGCCAGATGATCAAGGATGCCGAAGCCCACGCCGAGGACGACAAGCGTCGCAAGGAAGAAGCCGAGATCCGCAACAACGCCGACACGCTCGTCTACCAGACGGAGAAGTTGCTCAAGGAACAGGGTGACAAGATCTCCGGCGACGAGCGCAAGGCCGTCGAGGACAAGCTGGCTGATCTCAAGTCGGCCATCGCCGGGAGCGATCTCGAGGCCATCAAGAACAGCACCGAGCTGTTGATGAATGCGAGCCAGCAGTTCACCCAGAAGCTCTACGAGCAGGCCGCCCAAGCTGACGCCGCCGGTGGCGCATCGGCCGGCTCGGCCGGCACCAGCTCCGCTCCTGACGATGACGAGGTCGTGGACGCGGAAATCGTCGACGACGAGGCCAGCTGACATGGCCAACCCCAACGACGTTGGCGCGGGTGGGGGTCCCGATGACGGGGCCCCTACCGACGCCTCGGTCGCCGATGCCTTTGCCGCGGTCGAGGAGGCTTTCCTCGTAGACGGCGATGACATCGACGGGTTCGGTGCCTCGTCGGTCGAACAGGAACGCGATGAGTATCGCGACGCCCTGCAGCGGGTGAAGGCCGAGTTCGACAATTACCGCAAGCGCACGGCCAAGGCCGATACCGAGACGCGCGAGCGTGCCGCCGAGAACCTGGTCAGCCAGCTGTTGCCCGTGCTCGACGCCTGCGACGCTGCCATCATCCACGACGCCACCGACGTCGGCCCCATCTCGAAGATGTTGCTCGAGACCCTGCTCAAGGAGGGACTCGAGCCCATGGTCCCGGAAGGGGAGCTCTTCGACCCGACCCTGCACGAGGCGGTACTCCACGAACCAGGAGACGGTGGCCAGCCCACCGTCGTCGAGAGCCTCCGAACCGGCTACCGGTGGAAGGGACGCGTCCTGCGCCCGGCCATGGTCAAGGTCCGGGGCTGACGAGTAGAGGGGAAGGCCGTTGGCGCCTCAGCGCGAATGGTTCGAGAAGGACTATTACAAGATCCTGGGGGTTGCCGATTCGGCGACCCCGAAGGAGATCACCAAGGCCTACCGCAAGCTGGCGCGGGAGCTCCATCCCGACGCCAACCCGGACAACCCCGCGGCCGAAGAGCGCTTCAAGGATGTCTCCGCCGCCTACGACGTGGTCGGAGACGACGAGCGCCGAGTCGAATACGACGAGGTCCGTCGGGCCGGGCCCATGGGCGGCCTCGGTGGCTTCGGTACCGGCGGTCGTGGCGGCGGCCCTGGCGATTTCGCCTACAGCTCCACCGACATCAACGACCTGCTCGGTGGCCTGTTCAACCGCGGTGGACGCCGAGGTGGGGGTGGCGGTCCCGGTCGTGGCCCCGGCCCTCAGCGCGGTGATGACCTCGAAGCCGAGATCCACCTCTCATTCCTGGACGCCGTCCGGGGGATGGAGACCGCCATCAACCTGGTGTCGGAGGCCGCGTGCTCGAACTGTCACGGCTCTGGCGCCAAGCCCGGGACCGCGCCCAGCACTTGCATGAACTGCGGGGGCCGCGGGGTCATCGACGACAACCAGGGGTTCTTCTCGTTCAGCGCCCCGTGCCAGGTGTGCGGAGGGCGGGGAACGGTGGTGTCCGAGCCATGCCCGATCTGCCATGGTTCGGGAGCCGAACGCCGGCCCCGCCAGGTCAAGGTCCGCATCCCTGCGGGGGTCAACGCCGGGCAGCGCATCCGCATCAAGGGACGAGGGGGCCCGGGCCGCAACGGCGGGCCTCCCGGTGACCTGTACGTGACGGCACAGGTCACCATGGACCTGATCTTCGGTCGCGACGGCCGCAACCTCACCATCACGGTGCCGGTCACGTTCCCCGAGGCCGCGCTCGGTACCAAGCTCAAGGTACCGACGCTCGACGGGTCGCCGGTAACCCTCAAGCTGCCGGGAGGTACCAACTCGGGCCGGGTGTTTCGGGTCAAGGGTCGCGGCGTCGAGACCAAGAAGGGCACCGGTGACCTTCTCGTCACCATCGAGGTGGCGGTGCCCACCAAGTTGACAGCCGACGAGCGTAAGGCCGTCGAGGCGCTGGCCGAGGCATCGAAGGAATCACCTCGCGCCCACCTGGGAGTCTGAGCGATGATGCAACTCGACGTCCCCACGCCGACAAGCCGGTCGAACGGGAGGGAGGACCGATGATGCAGGACTCGTCCCGCACCCGAGCGGTGTATGTGATCTCGGTCGCCGCCGAGTTGGCTGGCGTCCACCCCCAGACCCTGCGCATCTATGAGCGCAAGGGCTTGGTCGCGCCGGCGCGGACGGGCGGGGGGAGCCGGCGCTACAGCGAGGAGGACATCAACCTCCTGCGCCGCATCCAGGAGTTCACCGACGCCGGGCTCAACCTGGCGGGGGTGAAGCTGGTGCTCGAACTCGAAAACGAGAACGCGAGCCTGCGCGACGAACTGGCCCGATCACAGGCCGAGGCGGGCGAAGCCGTGCAGCAGACCCATCGGCACTACCGACGAGACCTCGTCCCCCTCAGCCAGGCGATGACCCTGTTCGGGCGCAACTCGTCGATCTTCGGCGACCGCTGATCACGGGATTTTTGACAGGCTGAGGGCGAAGTCGCCGTCGGGGTCGGTCATCCACCGCTCGAGTCGGAGCCCGGCGGCGGCTAGTTCGGCCTCGACTCCGCTCTGGCGGAACTTGGCGCTGATCTCCGTGAGCACCTCCTCGCCCTCGGCGAAGGTGACGGTTAGGTCGAGGTCCGTGATGGTGACGGTCTGGTCGACCAGGGAGCGCAAGCGCATCTCGATCCATTCGTTCGCCCGGTCGAAGCGAGCCACATGGGCGAACTGCGAGAGATCGAAGTCGGCTCCGAGCTCGCGATTCATGACCTGCAGGACGTTCAGATTGAACTCGGCGGTGACCCCGGCGTCGTCGTCGTAGGCCGCTTCGAGACGGTCGACGTCTTTCACCAGGTCGGTCCCCAGCAAGAGGCTGTCGCCCGGCGCCAGCCCCGCGGTGAGATCCGCCAGGAACCGAGCGCGTTCGTCGGGGGCGAAGTTGCCGATGGTGCTGCCCAGGAACGCGATCATGCGTCTCCCGCCGGACGGGATCCGACCGAGGTGGCGCTCGAAGTCCCCCACCACCGCATGAACCTCGACGCCCGGATACTGGGTGGCGAGAGCTTTGGTCGCCGCCCGCAGGGTCGTCTCGCTGATCTCGAAGGGGATGAAGCGCCGGAGCTGGCCGGCGGCGGCAAACGCGCCGAGCAGGACCCGGGTCTTGTCCGAGGTGCCCGACCCGAGTTCCACCATGGTGTCGGCGCCCGAGGCGGCGACGATGGCCGTCGCTTCGGCCCGCAGGATCGTCCGCTCGGCCTCGGTGGGGTAGTACTCGGGCAGCCGGGTGATGGCATCGAACAGCTCGCAGCCCCGGTCGTCGTAGAACCATTTGGGTGGCAGGGTCTTGGGCGATGCGGTGAGGCCGGCCCGGACGTCGGCCCGCAGCGCGTCGTCGAGATCGGTGGGGCCCATCAGCACGTCGACGGTGATCGGGGCGTTCTCGGTTGCCGTCTGGTCGGCCATGTTGGATCTCCGGTCAGTGGGCGATGAGCTCGACGCCGCCGGCATCGATGCGCACCAAGGTGTGGTCGGGGACGGCATCCCATCCGGGATGATCGTCGAACGGCTCGGAGGCCACGGTCACCGATCGGCCGGCGGGCCCGTCGTCGGTGCGGAGATGGAGCGAGTTCCCCCAGCGACTGGCCAGGAGCTGGTTCCCGTCGGTGAGCAGGAGGTTGAAGCGACCGCGGTCCCGGCTGGGGCCCGACAGCGGCTCGATGATGTCGTCCATGGCCTCCAGCGGGTCGGCGCCGGCATCGATCCGGTCCAGCACCAGGCCGAAGAGCACCTCGCTGTCCGCGTGGCCGCGCAGGCGATCGCGCCGGGTTGGGCTCAAGGTCTTCCGCAGGGCCTCGCCCACGCCGTCGAGGTAGTCGGCCACGAACCCGTTGTGGGCGAACATCCACGGGCCCTCGACGAACGGCGCGTTGCCGGCCACCTCAGTGGGTGAGCCGGGGGACTTGTGACGGACGTGGGCCACGAAGCGGCCCGACCGGACTCCAGCCAGCTCCGCCAACCCCTGCGGATCCTCGGGCATGGGCACGGCCGATCGGAAGCGCAGTGGCCTCCCGCCCTCGTGGTCGTAGAA
>DHIQ01000271.1:22048-27225 GCA_002403895.1 Candidatus Neomicrothrix sp. UBA4742 | reverse complement strand
CGTGCACTGGCGCAGAAGCGAGTGAGGCGTGGCCACGATGAGCTCGGCGATGGGCAGGGCGGGGCCCCAGTAGGCCAGGTGGCGGCACACGGTCAGGCATCCCGGGCGCCGCGGAAACCGGCGAAGATCTGGCGTCGGATCGGGTAGTCCCAGTTGCGGAACGTGCTCCGCACGGCGACTGGGTCAGCCGACCAGGCGCCACCCCGGAGCACCTTGTACTCCGACCCCCAGAAGACCTCCGAATACTCGCGGTAGGGCCAAGCCTTGAAGCCCGGGTAGGACCGGAAGTCGCTGGACGTCCATTCCCACACGTCGCCGATCATGGCCAGGCACCCCGACGGGCTCATCCCCGCCGGGTGGGCCCCCACCGGGTGCGGACCGTCGCTGCGCTGGCCGAGGTTGGCCCGCTCGGTGTTGGGCTCACCGGTACCCCAGGGCCACGGCCTGGTGGTGCCAGTGGTCGGATCCCATGTGGCCGCTTTTTCCCATTCGGGCTCGGTCGGCAACCGCTTTCCGGCCCAACGGCAATACGCGTCGGCTTCGTACCAGCACACGTGTTGCACCGGCTCGTAGAGGTGGTCGGTCAAGTCCAGGCGCCGCCCGAAGCGGAGCACGCTCCAGTCGTGGGTTCCCTCGCGTTGCCAGAAACGCGGCGCCTCGAGCTGTTCTTCGCCGCGCCACGACCAGCCCGCCGGCTTCCACAGCCGCTCGTCGTCGTAGCCCCCGTCGGCGATGAAGTCACGGTAACGCTCGTTGGTGACGGGGGTGGTGTCGATGAGGAATGGCGCCAGGTCGACCACGTGGGCCGTTCGCTCGTTGTCATAGGCCCACGGATGGGTGGACGTCCCCATGACGAACGGCCCGCCGTCGACGAGGCGCATCTCCGGCAGCGAGGCGACGTCGATCGCCTGGTGCGCCGGTCGCTCCTCGTCGAGGCCGGGAGGCAACGGCGAGGCCGTCTGCTCGCTGAGAAGCTGGCGGGCGGCCAGGATCGTCTCGTTGTGTTGATGCTCGTGCTGCAGGACCATCCCGTACACGAAGCCGTCGAGCTGGAGGGCGGGGCACGGATCGGTCAGCTCGATCCGGTCGAGCAGCAGGAGGACCTCGTTACGCACCCGCTCGAGATAGGCGCGGGCGTCGGTCGGTCCCAGGATGGGCAGCGCGGGCCGCTGCCACCGGGGATGCTCGAACGCGTTGTAGAGATCATCGAGCGTGGGGTCGATCGCTGGTCGGCCATCCAGCTCGCGCAGCAGCCACAGCTCCTCGTAGTTGCCGATGTGGGCCAGGTCCCAGACGAAGGGAGACATCAGCGGTGACACCTGGGCCCGCTGCTGGGTGTCGTCGAGCCCGTCGAGCAGGCCCAACGTCCGGGCTCGGGCGCGTGCCAGCTCGTCGGCCAGGACCTGACGGTCGATTCCTCGATGGTGCAGCTCGGTGGCGCTCATCGGCGGCCGAACTCCCCCGCGGCGAGCGAGGCCCCGGCCAGGCTGGCCACCGACTCAGCCGGTGGGAACAGCTGACCATCGTGGCGCCACCCATCGAGCCGGTCATCGGCCGGAGAGCGGCCCCGGGCCACCCAGCGGTCATTGAATGCCGCGACGAGGTCCTGCCGCGCCGTGGAGACGCCCGCGGTGGTGAGGGCTTGGCCGGCGAGGTCGAACAACCGGAGGGCACTGTGGGCCAGGGCGGGATGGCCGAGGCCAAGCTGGGCGGCGTCGACCCAGAGCCGCTCGGTGCCGGTCACCGCGTTGGAGATGTCATCGGCCAGTGCGTGGTCGCTGAGCAGGATGCACGTGACCGCCACCGCCACCTCCCAGGCCGGCGAGGGCAACGCGTCGAACAT
Organism: Candidatus Neomicrothrix sp. UBA4742; assembly: GCA_002403895.1. GTDB lineage: Bacteria > Actinomycetota > Acidimicrobiia > Acidimicrobiales > Acidimicrobilacustridaceae > UBA4742. The sequence continues at coordinate 25,382 of DHIQ01000271.1, read as the reverse complement.
CCGCAGTTCCAGCCAACCCTTCGGTCGTACCGGAGGGAACAGGGTGGTGAGGTGGTATGAGAAGTCGTCGATGGTGGGGAATCCCAGCTCGTGCCCCTGAGTCAGCCACTCGCCGAACCGCAACGGTTCCACCAAGGGAAGGCACTGGTCCTCGGCTTGGCGGATCAACATCACCCGCGCGTCGAGGGCGTAGCTGGACCAGGCATCGACGGGGTCGAGGTCGAGCGAGACGGGCGCGGCACGTGAGGGGTCGAGTGCCCACCACGCCCGGAGTCGGCTCGACTGCCAACCGCTTGGTTGTCCACCGGCGAAGGGTGAGTTGACAAAGCAGGCCAGCAGCGTGGGGGCCATACGGTTGGCCAGGGCCCACCGTTCGGCCGCCACCGGGCGGTCACCCAGCCCGACGTTGACCTGGATGGCGGCGGTGTTGCACATCATCGTGCGCCCGGCCGGCCCGAGCTGGTCGAAGTAGCGCTCCATAGCCTGATAGCGCGGCCCCAGGGCGACGCGCTCGGGCGCGCGAATCGGGTCGGCGCCGAGGGCGATGAGTTCCACCTGGTTGGCCTCACACGCGGTGTCCAACACGGCCAGGTCTGCCTCGGCCGCGTCGCACAATTGGTCGATGGTGGGAAACGGCTCGCTGCTCAACTCGAGTTGGCCACCAGGCTCGAGCGTGATCCGACTCCCTCGCGGCAAGGGCGAGAGGGTGTCGATGAGCGACGTCGCCGCCGCGATGGGGAGGCGACGCTCGCGGCTGCCCTGGCTGGTGAGCCATTCCAACTCGACGCCCAGGCCATTGGGATCTCCGCACGGCTGGAACACGTGCTCGGCGACGTAGTCGCGGACATCGTTGGCGCGTAGCACCGGCCGGGTGGAGGACATGGCTAGCTGTGTCCGAACGACGCCTCGACCCATTCGGGGTCGCGCACCGCGGGAAAGAGCAGGCAGTCGTGAGGGAGCGAATGGCGCATCACCATCATGGTCCCCCTGTCGGCTCGTGTGGGTGTGGTCAGGTCAGACGAATTCGACGTCACGGTAGCGAGTCGGGCACCGACCCGCTCGTCAGGGTGATGATCCCTTGATCCGGCCGCACCGGGTGCTTGCGTGGGGTGATGACCGGCCATGGGTTCAGTCCTTGGCGGTGACCGGCTGTTACGCCTGTGGACAACTTTCCTGAACTTGATATGCTGAGTATCAACTTTCTTGAGTAACCGAGCTTAGGACCTGCTCGTGGGCGAGGGGCCCGGGAGCGATCCCTGGGCCTCTGGCCGGCAATCTGCGATGCTCCTACCAACCACGATTTCCCGGAGAAACAACGCATGGCGCTCGACCCGAACCGCTGGACCCTGAAGATGCAGGAGGCGTTCAACGTCGCCATCGAGCTGGCCCGTTCCAATGCCAATCCCGAGGTCACCCCTGACCACCTCCTGGTCGCGCTGTTAGGCCAGAGCGAGGGTGTCGTTCTCCCCATCCTCCAAAAGGTCGGGCAGGCGTCACCCCCCCTGCGCAACGCCGCCGAGGAAGCGCTCAGCCGCCTCCCGAAGGCCTACGGCAGCGACGCCCACCTGAGTCGCGACCTCACCGCTCTGCTCGACGCCGCCGACCAAGCCCGACGCGAGTTGCACGACGAGTACCTCTCGACCGAACACGTGCTGCTGGCCCTGCACGATCGTCTCGGCGTGAGCCATGAGGACCTGCTGGCCGCCTTGGCCGACGTGCGGGGCAGCCACCGGGTGACGTCCCAGAATCCCGAGGAGCAGTATCAGGCGCTCAAGAAGTACGGGCGTGATCTCACCGAGGCCGCCCGGGCCGGTGGCCTCGATCCCGTCATCGGACGGGACGAGGAGATCCGCCGGGTGATCCAGGTGCTGTCGCGGCGCACCAAGAACAACCCGGTGCTCATCGGTGACCCAGGGGTGGGCAAGACCGCCATCGTCGAGGGGCTGGCCCGTCGCATCGTCGAGGGCGACGTGCCTGAGAGCCTCAAGAACAAGCGCCTCATCTCTTTGGACCTATCGAGCATGGTGGCTGGCGCCAAGTACCGCGGCGAGTTCGAAGAGCGGCTCAAGGCCGTGCTCAAGGAGATCACCGACAGCGACGGCGAAGTCATCACGTTCATCGATGAGATGCACACCGTCGTCGGCGCCGGGGCCGGCGGGGAGGGTGCGATGGACGCCGGCAACATGCTCAAGCCCATGTTGGCGCGCGGCCAGTTGCGCATGATCGGGGCCACCACTCTCGACGAGTACCGCAAATACGTCGAGAAGGACCCGGCCCTCGAGCGGCGGTTCCAGCAGGTGTTCGTCGGCCAACCCTCGGTCGAAGACACCATTGCCATCCTGCGTGGGCTCAAGGAGCGCTACGAGGTCCACCACGGGGTACGCATCCAAGACGCCGCCCTGGTGGCCGCGGCCGTACTGTCCGACCGATACCTGACCGGACGCTTCCTGCCCGACAAGGCCATCGACCTGATGGACGAAGCGGCCAGCAAGCTGCGCATCGAGATCGACTCGATGCCGACGGAGATCGACGTCGTCGAGCGCCGGATCCGTCAGCTGGAGATCGAGCGCGTGGCGCTGGCCAAGGAAACCGACATCGTGTCCGAGGAGCGGCTGGCCGCGCTGGACGAGGAGTTGGCGAACCTCCAGGAGCAGTCGGCCGCCATGAAGGCGCACTGGCAGGCGGAGAAGGACGCCATCGACACCATCCGCGACCTGAAGGAGCAGCTCGAGTCGAAGCGGAGCGAGGTGGAACGCGAGAGCGACCTCGAGAAGGCGGCCGAGATCCGCTATGGGCAACTTCCCGAGCTCGAGCACCGCATCGACGACGCCACCAAGATCCTCGCCGAGCTGCAGGCCTCCCAGAAGATGCTCAAGGAGGAGGTTGACGAAGAAGACATCGCTGAGGTCGTCAGCAAATGGACGGGAGTTCCCGTTTCACGCCTGATGGAGGGCGAGATGCACAAGCTCGTCCGGCTGGAGGACGTGCTGCACGAGCGGCTGGTGGGCCAGGACGACGCGGTGCAGGCCGTCGCCAACGCCATCCGTCGCAGCCGGGCAGGACTGTCCGATCCCAATCGCCCCATCGGCAGCTTCTTGCTCATGGGACCCACCGGCGTGGGAAAGACCGAGCTGGCTCGGTCGTTGGCCGACTTCCTGTTCGATGACGAGCGGGCCATGGTCCGCATCGACATGAGCGAGTACATGGAGAAGCACTCGGTCAGTCGGCTGATCGGCGCTCCTCCAGGCTATGTCGGCTACGACGAGGGTGGCCAGCTCACTGAAGCCATCCGTCGTCGGCCGTACGCGGTGGTGCTCCTCGACGAGATCGAGAA
>DHIQ01000271.1:15519-21799 GCA_002403895.1 Candidatus Neomicrothrix sp. UBA4742 | reverse complement strand
AAGGCGCATCCGGACGTGTTCAACGTCTTGTTGCAGCTGCTCGACGACGGCCGGCTCACCGATGGACGGGGTCGCACCGTGGACTTCACCAACGTCGTCCTCATCATGACGTCGAACCTGCCCGGCGACCCCCGGGACTTCTTCAAGCCCGAGTTCATCAATCGGGTCGACGACATCGTCCGATTCCGCGAGCTCACCGAAGAGGACCTTCGCCGGATTGTCGACCTCCAGTTGCACACGCTCGTACAGCGGGTGGCGGCGCGCCGCATCACCCTGTTGGTGACCGACGCGGCCAAGGGGGTCCTTGCTCACGAAGGCTTCGACCCGGCTTTCGGAGCCCGACCGCTGAAGCGGCTCATCCAGCGCGAGATCGGCGACACCCTGGCTCTGGCGATTCTCGAGGGCCGGTTCGGCGAGGGTGACACCGTGACGGTGGACGTTGGCGATGGGGACGAACTCGTGCTGCGCTGAACTGACGACGGAGACTCTGGTCGTTCCTGGTGTGCCCGGGCCGGGAGCTCAGCCCGACGTCGCGGCCTGTGGGTCGAAGGTGGGTTCGGAGAGCCGCCCAGCCGGCTCGAGCCGCCGCTTGAGACGTAGGAACGGTTGCTCGACGAGGAAGAAGCTGGCGACTGCCATGGCCAGGCTGGCCGCCAGGCGTACCAGCGTCAGCGGAACGAAGCCCCAGTGGAGCCGCCCTCCGTTGAGGACGAGGAACACGGGCCAGTGCCACAGGTACAACCCGTAAGAAATGCGCCCAAGGGCGACGAGCGGGACGGCGCGCAGCGGCGCCGTGGTGAGTCCCCCGGCGTAGATGTCGACGATGACCACCGCGGCGACGGCGACGAACAGGGGATAGATCCAGGAGTAGAGCCCGGCGCTGGCGAGGCCGATCCGGGCTCCCATGATCACCATGGCGACGAGCGCGATCGGTCCCAACCAACGAGCCAACCGAGCGGTGACGGCGCCGGGCATCCGGGGCCACAGGAGCGTGAGCGTGGCCAGAGCACACCCGAGGAGGAGCCCGTCGGCGTGGGTGTCGAGCCCGTAGTAGACGCGATGGGCCACGGTGCCGTCGTGCCACCACACGCCGCGCAGCACGGCCGAGGCCACCGTGCCCGCCACCGCCCCGCCCAGCACCGCCCACCGCCCGCCGATCCGATGGGCAACGATCACGACCAGGGGCCAGAGGACATAGAACTGTTCCTCGATGCTGAGGGACCACGTGTGGTCCAACAGTCCGAAAGGCGGGACCTGCGACAGGGCCTGCGCCCAGTTCATCCGATACGTGGCCGTCACTGCCACGTCGTGCCAGGTCTGGGAGGCCTGCTCGGCGTTCAACCAACCGTTGGCGTAGATGGCCACGGCTATCGAGACCACGACCAGGGCCGGAAAGAGGCGCAGCACCCGGCGGAGGTAGAAGCGGCCGAGCGCGGTACGCCCGGTCGCCTGACGTTCCTCGAGCAGCAGGCGGGTGATGAGGAAACCGCTGAGGACGAAGAAGACGTCCACCCCGAGGTAGCCACCCCGCGCCCAGGACACGTTGGCGTGGAACAACACCACGAGCACTACCGCGACCGCACGCAGGCCGTCGAAGGCGGGCCGATAGCCGAGGCGTCCTGATCCGATGGCCGGACAGTACCCGCTGAACGGGCAGGTCAAGGCACCCCGGCTAACCTCTGCGCGTGTCCGTGGGAGCTCCGACGATCGAACGCGCCGAGGAGCCGGTGGCCCTCGCCGGGGGGGATGTCGGCGCGCCCGACAAGCGGGCCATCCCGTTCTTGCCCGGTCTCGAGGGGCTGCGGGGTATTGCCCTGGTGGCGGTGTTGTTCTTCCATGGCGGGTTCAGCTGGGCCAAGGGTGGGTTCCTCGGAGTCTCGACCTTCTTCACCTTGTCGGGCTTCCTGATCACCCTGCTGTTGATCTGGGAGTTCTCCTCGCACGGACGGATCGACCTGCGCAACTTTTGGGGCCGCCGCTACCGCAGGCTCATGCCGGCATCGCTGTTGTGCCTGGCCGGCGTCGTCGTGTTCGGCTGGCTGGTGGCCACGCCCGGTCAGGTGGCCAACCTGCGAGGTGATGTCCTGGCATCGCTGTTCTACGTCGCCAACTGGCGCTTCATCATCACCCAGCAGTCCTACTCCCAGCTCTTCGCCGCACCATCGCCGGTGCTGCATTTCTGGTCGCTGGCCATCGAGGAGCAGTTCTACCTGGTGTTCCCACTGGTGGTGGCGGGCGTGCTGGCCGTTGCCCGAGGGTCGCGGCGCATCCTCGGCGTGGTCCTGGTGGTTGCTGCCGCCGGCTCGCTAGGGCTCATGTGGGTCCTCTACACCCCGGGCCAGGATCCGTCCCGCGTCTACTACAGCACCGGTACGAGAGCATTCGAGCTGTTGCTCGGGGCGCTGCTGGCCATCGTGTTGTCCCACCCGGCCGGCTTGGTCCTCCGGATCCCCCGCTGGGCGTGGGCCACCGCGGGAGCCGCCGGCGCGGTGGTGACCCTGGCCATGTGGACCAGCACGACCCAGACCGATTCGTGGCTCTATCGAGGCGGGCTGGCGGGCTACGCCCTGATGTCGTGTCTGGTCATCGTGGCGGCCATCCGCCGGGGACCGATCCGCTCGGTGCTGTCGGTCCGCCCGCTGCGCTGGCTGGGGGCGATCTCCTATGGCGCCTATCTCTTCCATTGGCCGATCTTCCTGTGGCTGACCCCGACGCGGACCCATCTCACCCCGTGGCCGCTGTTCGGCCTGCGGGTCGCCCTGACGCTAGGCCTCGCTGCGGCTTCGGCCTGGCTCCTGGAGAACCCCATCCGGCTCCGGGTCCGGCCCAAGCGCTTCCGTCCCTCTGTGCTGAGTGCGGTGGCGGCCGGCGCCATCATCGTGGGCCTGATCGCCGTGACCCCTTCACGATCGGCGGACGACGTCATCGACTTCGGCACGGTGGCGAGCCCGGCGCTGCCCCTCCCGGTCGCATCCGAGGACTCGACCACCACCGTGTCGGTGGCGCCCAGTGCCACCATCGGGGATTCGCCCAACCTCCCGCCCAGAGCGACGGTCGCTCCGGGCGAAACGCCCCGGGTGCTCATCCTCGGCGATTCCTCCGCGTTCACATTGGGCGGAGGAGTCGAGAAGTGGGGTCGGACGAGTGGCCAGTTGGAGGTGTGGGACGCCGGCAAGCTCGGCTGCAGCGTCGGTCGGGGCGGCCTGATCCGCTACCTGGGACAAGAGCGGCCGGTGCACGACTACTGCGACTGGACCACGGACTACCCGCAACAGATCGCCCCCATCCGCCCTCAGGTGATCATGGTGATGTTCGGCACCTGGGACGTGGTCGACCGCAAGATCCCCGGCGATGACCGGTGGCGCCACATCGGCGATCCGGTCTACGACAGCTTCCTCCGCTCCGAGATCTCGTCGGTCATCGACACGGTGGCGGCCAGCGGGGCCACGTTGGTGTGGTTCACCCACCCCCACATCCAGGCCGGGGTCACCGAAGGCCTGGCCGAGAACGCCCCCGAGAACGACCCGGCCCGCATTGACATGCTGAACGACCTGGTTCGCGGCGTCGTCGCCCTCAAGAGTCGGGCGGTCATGGTCGACCTCGAGGCCCACATGCGCTCGACCCCCGAGGGGGAGATGAACCTCGACGAGCGGCCCGACGGCATCCACTGGACGCCGAAGTCGTCGTACAAACTGGCCCCCTGGGTGGGCCAGACGCTCGAGGCGATCGCGCGGGGAACCACCCCGCCCCCGGTGACCGGTGGCTGACGCCATTCCCGTCGAGCGGCCCGACGCGCCCGATCCCGACATCGCCCCGCCGGCTCGTTCTCGTTGGTTCGCCGTCTCCCTGGTGGCGGTGACCGTCGCGGGGTTGGCGTTGCGGGTCGCCTACGTGTGGTTCTCGCGCCGCCATGCGGTGTTCGGCGGCGACCCGCTCTACTACCACTCGGGGGCGGAGCTGCTGGCCCGCGGCGACGGGTTCATCAACCCCTATGCCTACGTCGGCCACCGCACGGTGCAGGCCGCCGACCATCCTCCGCTGTACCTCATGTACCTGGCCGTGTTCTCCCTGTTCGGGATGACCTCGATCACCTGGCATTTGTTGGCCTCAGCGCTTCTGGGTACGGCGTCCATCGTCGTCGCCGGCCTGGTGGGGCGGGAGATCGCCGGTCCCCGCGCCGGCATCGTGGCCGCCGTCGTCGTCGCCTTCTATCCCAATACCTGGCGCTACGACGGCATGTTGCTGTCCGAGACCATGGTCATCTTCGTGGTGCTCGTGACCCTGTGGGTGGCCTACCGCTACTGGCATCGACCGTCGATCGGCCGGCTCGCCGTGGTCGGCCTCGCCGTCGGGCTGGGCACGTTGGCCCGCTCCGAACTGATCTTGCTGACCATCTTCTTGATCCTGCCGCTGGCGTTGTTGGTGCAGGATCGCTCCTGGGGTGAACGGCTCCGCTTGCTCGCCATCGGAGCGCTGGGGTTCCTGGCCGTGGTCGGGCCCTGGGTCGTGTTCAACCTGGTGAGGTTCGACCACACGGTGGTCCTATCCGAGAACCTGGGCGGGACGCTCGCTACGTCGAACTGCGACGAGGTCTACTACGGGGACAAACTCGGCTTCTGGCACTACCCGTGCGGGGACCAGATCCTCGCCAACCACGGCATCGGTCCCTACGAGTTCAAAGGGGCCAGTGACCGCTACCTTCGCCAGGATGCCATCGCTTACATCCGGAGCCACGCCAGTCGCGTGCCGGTGGTGATCGCCGCTCGCGTGGGACGGATCACCGGGGTGTTCCGCCCCCGCCAGCAAGCGAGCTTCGACATCTACCTCGAGAACTTCCCGAAGTGGGTGTCCGATCTCGGCCTGTGGACGTACTACCCGATGGTGGTCGGGGCGGTCATCGGCGGGGTGATCCTGCGCCGCCGGCGCGAAGCCGTCTTCCCCCTGCTGGCGGCCATCTTCACTGTGCTGGCCACCTGCGCGTTGTTCTACGCCGCCACCCGCTTTCGGGCTACCGCCGAGCCGGCCTTGTGCCTGTTGGCGGCGGTGGCGCTCGACGCCGCCATCGGCGCGGTGGTGCGCCGGCGCCAGGCCGACCCGGTGCCGACGGGCATGTCGGCGGTGCCGGCGTGATCCGCTCCGTGGTTCACCAAGTGGTCGACGTGGTGCTCGGGACGTGGCCCCGACGGGTGCTCACCCTGGCCGTGCTGGTCGGCTTCGGGGTGCGGCTGTGGTGGGTGCTTTACGCGGCGCGCGGCCCAGTCGGCCTCCACGATCCGTTCTTCTACCTCGACTACGGCCGGCGGTTGTCGCTGGGTGGCGGGTACCGCCTGGCCGACGGCGAGCCCACCGCCTACTACCCGATCGGCTATCCGGCCATCCTCGGGCTCTGGTACCGCATACTGCAGTTCACGCCGCTGGCCGATCATTGGATTGCCAACGCGGCGGCGTTGAACCTGATCTTCTCGACCTCCACCGTCGCCCTCGTCGGTGTGCTGGGGCGCCGGCTGTTGGGGCCTTGGGTGGGCGCGGTGGCCGCGGTCATCGTCGCCCTGTTCCCCAGTCTGATCTTCCACACCGCCACCATCCTCACCGAGACCACGTTCAACTTCGTCTTCGTGCTGGCGCTGGTCGTGCTCTGTTGGCGACCTTGGACGGAGACGTTCCCGTCGTGGAAGCGGCTGGTCGTCTTCGGTCTGCTGTTCGGCCTGTCGATCGAGATCCGGCCCATTGCGCTGCTGGTCGTTCCCATGGTCGGCATCGCCATGTGGCGCGTCGCTGAGCGACGACAGGCGCTCCTGCGGTTTGGCACGGTGGTGGCGCTGGTGATCGCGGTGATGATCCCCTGGACGGTGCGCAACCAGGTGGCGATGAAGGCGTTCTTGCCCATCGGGACGACGACCGGGGACAACCTCTGCATCGGTAACAACCCCGATGCCCAGGGTCACTTCACCTTCCCGGATTGGTGCTTCGGTCACGACCCCCAGGTGCGCCGGCCGGAGTTCGAGACGCTGCGCAACACCGAGCTCACCAACCGCTCCCTGAGGTGGATCGCCCACCATCCGCTGGACCAGTTCCGCCTCATCGTGCAGCGCACCTTCTACACCTTCCAACACGACCACGATGCGGTGCCGGCGGTGCAGTCCTACGGCGACGACCCGTTCATCCCACCGGTCAACGCCACGGTGATCGGCGACCTGGCTGACGCCTACTTCTTCGCCGTGCTGGCTATCGCCGCGCTCGGCCTTCCCTTCTTCGCCAACCGCCGCGATCCGCGCCGGCT
>DHIQ01000271.1:9479-15405 GCA_002403895.1 Candidatus Neomicrothrix sp. UBA4742 | reverse complement strand
GATTCCACATTCCCGTCAACGTGCTGGTCCCGATTCCTGCTGCGCTCTCCATCATGTTGATGGGGCGCCGCTGGCGGCGTCGTGACGTTGAGCCGATACCCATCGGCGCTGAATGAAGATGCTGGCCGGGGGCTGTTTCGTGGGGGCGAGCAAGATCGAGGACTGATCGCCCCCGCCGCTTGACGCCCGGTCCGCGTCCCGACGTCGGACCGTCACCGCCTCCGGTCGGGCAGCACCCTGGCGCCGACTAGGGTTGGGCTGTAAGACGACGCCTCCGAAGGAGAACAACGCGTGCCAGCGACCGTCGTCGTCGGGACTCAGTGGGGCGATGAGGGCAAGGGGAAGTTCACCGACCTCGTCGCCAAGGAGATGCATCTCGTGGTCCGCTACCAGGGCGGCCACAACGCGGGGCACACCATCGTCGTTGATGGCGAGACCTTCGCCCTCCAGCTCGTCCCGAGCGGCATCCTCTACGACCACATCACGCCGATCATCGGCAACGGCGTGGTGGTCGATCCCCGCGTGCTGCTGGCCGAGCTGGACGTGCTCGCCGCCAAGGGCGTGGACACCAGTCGACTCCGGGTCAGCGGCAACGCCCACTTGATCCTCCCGTACCACCAGGAGCTCGACAAGGTCACCGAGCGTCGCTTGGGTAAGAACAAGATCGGGACCACCAAGCGAGGCATCGGTCCTGCCTACGCCGACAAGGCGGCCCGGGTCGGCCTGCGGGTGCAGGACCTGCTCGACCCGAAGATCTTCCGCGAGAAGCTCGCCGTGGTGCTGAAGGAGAAGAACGCGGTGTTGAGCCGCGTCTTCAACCAACTGCCGCTGTCGGCTGACGACATCGCCGCGGAATACCTCGATGTGTGCCGGCCCCGCTTGGAACCGATGATCGCCGACACCGTCAACCTCGTGCATGAGTCCCTCGAAGCGGGCCAGCACGTCTTGCTGGAAGGGGCGCAGGCCACCTTCCTCGACCTCGACCACGGCACCTACCCGTTCGTGACCTCCTCGAACCCGGTGGCCGGGGGCGCCTGCACCGGTGCCGGTATCGGTCCCCGGTACATCGACCGGGTCATCGGCATCGCCAAGGCCTACGTAACCCGGGTGGGCGCGGGCCCCTTCCCGACCGAACTGCTGGACGAGACGGGCGACCTCCTCGTCGAACGGGGAGGCGAGTACGGCACCAACACCGGTCGCCGCCGGCGCCCCGGCTGGTTCGACGCGGTGATGATGCGCCACGCGGTCCGTCTCAACTCGCTGTCGGAGGTGGCTCTGACCAAGCTCGACGTGCTCGACACGTTCGACACGGTCAAGGTGTGCATCGCCTACGAGCTCGACGGCGAGCGCTTCGAGCACCTCCCGTACCACCAGTCGGTGCTCCACAAGGTGAAACCGATCTACGCCGAGCTGCCCGGATGGAAGACCGATCTCACCGGGGCCACCGAACGTCATCACCTGCCCGCGGCCGCCCTCGAATACGTCGCGTTCCTGCAGCAGCAGGTGGGCGTGCCTATCAGCCTGGTCGGTGTGGGCCCCGGTCGAGAGCAGTTCCTCCACTTCGCGCCATGAAGGTCTGCGTCGTCGGTTCCGGTGGCCGGGAGCACGCCCTGGCTCATGTGCTCGCCCGGACCAGCGACGTCGTCGTCACCCCCGGCAACCCCGGCATCCCCGGCTCGGTGACCACCCCACCCACCGAGCTCGACACCGACCTGTTCGTCATCGGCCCGGAGGAGCCGCTGGTCGACGGCCTGGCCGATCGTCTGCGAGCGCAGGGCAAGCTGGTGTTCGGACCGGGAGCCGACGGCGCCCGTCTCGAAGGATCCAAGGCGTGGATGAAGGATCTGCTGATGGAGGCCGGGGTACCGACTGCCCGCCACGGGGTCTTCCGCTCGGTGGAAACGGCTCTGGCGTTCCTCGACACCCTCCCAGGCCTCTATGTGGTGAAGACGGACGGGCTGGCGGCGGGCAAGGGCGTGGTGGTCACCGAATCGCTGGCGGAGGCCCGCGACGCGGTGTCGTCGTTCCTGTCGGGGGATGCCTTTGGTGACGCTGGCCGGACGGTGGTGATCGAAGAGGGCCTCACCGGGCCCGAGCTCTCGGTGCTGGCCGTCTGTGACGGCCGCCGTGCCGTGCCCCTCGCCCCGGCCCAGGACTTCAAGCGCATCGACGACGGCGATCGCGGGCGCAACACCGGCGGGATGGGCGCCTACTCGCCGGTGCCGGCGGTCGATACCGCCATGATGGCCGTCGTCATGGAACGCGGGGTCGAACCGACGCTGGCGGCCCTGCGGGCTCGGGGTATCGATTACCGAGGGGTGCTCTACGCCGGGCTTATGCTGACCCCGGAGGGTCCCAAAGTGCTCGAGTACAACGTCCGCTTCGGTGACCCCGAGACGCAGGTCGTCCTGCCTCGGCTCCGTACCGACCTGGCCGCGTTGCTGGCCGAGGCCGCCGTCGGCGAGCTGCGAACGGAGCCGACCTTCGTTGACGACGCGGCAGTGACGGTGGTCTGCGCCGCCGAGGGGTATCCGCGCTCGCCCCGCACTGGCGACGTCATCGCCGGGCTGGAGGTTGCCCGCCACGTCGAGGGGGTCACCGTGTTCTGTGCCGGGGTGGACGCCGACGACCAGGGTCGCCTCACCACTGCTGGTGGTCGGGTCCTCGACGTGACCGCCATGGGACCGGACTTGACCACCGCCCGCCAGCTGGCCTACCAGGCGGTGGCCTGTCTCAGCTGGCCGGGTATGCACGTGCGGACCGACATCGCGGAGCACGCGACCATCGCCGGAGGAGCACTATGAAAGTCGGAGTGTTGATGGGCTCGGCCAGCGACCGGGACAAGATGCAGCCGGGGGTCGACACCCTCGAGGCATTCGGCCTCGAGGCGGATGTGCGGATCCTGTCTGCCCACCGCAACCCGGCTGAGGTCGTCGAGCTGGTGAGTTCCGCCCGCGACAACGGGTACGTGGCCTTCATCTGTGGGGCGGGCATGGCCGCCCACCTGGCCGGGGTGGTGGCGGCTCACACGACTCTCCCCGTGGTGGGGGTGCCGCTTTCGGGTGGTGCCCTCAATGGGGTGGATGCCCTGTATTCGACCGTTCAGATGCCCAAAGGCATCCCGGTGGCGACGGTAGCTATCGACGGCTCGTTGAATGCCGCGCTGCTCGTGGTCGAGATGCTGGCGATCAACGACCCGGCACTGGCCGGGCAGCTCGACGCGGACCGTCGCCAGCGAGCGGGGGGCTGAACCGGTTGCCGGGCGTCGGGTGCGGCTCAGAAGGGGACGCGTTCCCCGGTGCCACCGAGGTGCTCGTCGAGCCAGCTGAGAGCGTTCTCATCTGGAGCGCCCGGGCCACCGATGGTCACGAAGTCGCTGGTCACGAAGTCGTCGAACGGGCTGATCTCGACCTGGCGTGTGCTGCGGTGACCAGCCTCTCGAACCTTCATCCATTCCTTGTGACGCAGCTTGATCTCGCGCTTGGTCCGCAGCGGCGGATTGGCGGCGTTAGAGCGCACGCCCGATGCCGTCAAGGCGCAGGCCAGGCAGTACGGCGGCTTGCCGGGGCCGAAGGAGAACACGAGGCACTCCCCACAGAAGTCGTAGCCACAAGTCCGACAGACGCCTTCGGCGGCCTCGAACTGATGCTTGGCACAGCGTTCTTCCATGTTGTTGATCCTCGCCCTGCGCAGTACCGCTCGGCCTCGGGTCGGCCTCGGCAATCCTCTGGAGGGTGCTTCGGCCCGTTATTGTCAGGCCTTTACGCATCGGCGGCGTTGGGCCGCGATTTAGTTCTTCCGGCCCATCCACCGGGCAGGGTGGAGAGGACGAAACGGTGAAGCCCCACCTCCCTAATGTGCTCGCGGCCCGTTATGCCACCCCGGAGATGGCCGAGCTGTGGTCGCCCACCACCAAGATCGTGCTCGAGCGACATCTGTGGATCGCCGTCCTGCGCGCCCAGGCCGAGCTCGGCGTTGAGGTTGCTCCTGGGGTGATCGAGGCCTACGAGGCCATCGTGGATGAGGTGGATCTGGATTCGATCGAGGCCCGCGAGCGGGTCACCCGCCACGACGTGAAGGCCCGGATCGAGGAGTTCTCGGCCCTGGCCGGTCACGAGCAGATCCACAAGGGCATGACCTCGCGTGACTTGACCGAGAACGTGGAGCAGCTCCAGATCCGCACTGCCCTGCTGTTGGTACGTGACCGGCTGGTCGCCGTGCTCGCCCGCCTCGCCGAGTTGGCCGTCGAACACTCCGACACGGTGATCACGGGCCGGAGCCACAACGTTGCCGCGCAGGCCACGACCTTGGGCAAACGCTTCGCCAATGCCGGGGAGGAGACCCTCCAGGCCCACCTCCGCATCGAAGAACTGATCGCTCGGTACCCTTTGCGAGGCATCAAGGGCCCGGTGGGCACCCAGCAGGACCAGCTCGATCTGTTCGGCGGGGATCTCGACCGGCTGGACGAGCTGGAGGACTCGGTGGCCCGCCACCTGGGTTTTGACCACATGCTGGTCAACGTCGGCCAGGTCTATCCCCGCTCCCTCGACCTGGACGTGGTGAGCGCGCTGGTCCAAGCGGCGGCCGGCCCGTCCAGTCTCGCCCTGACCATCCGGCTCATGGCCGGCCAGGAACTGGTCACCGAAGGGTTCCGGCCCGGTCAGGTCGGCTCGTCGGCCATGCCCCACAAGATGAACACCCGCTCGTGCGAGCGCATCAACGGCTTAGAGGTCATCCTGCGAGGCCACCTGACCATGGTGGCGGCGCTGGCCGGTGACCAGTGGAACGAGGGCGACGTGAGCTGCTCGGTGGTGCGCCGGGTGGCCCTGCCTGACGCGTTCTTCGCCATGGACGGGGTGTGCGAGACCCTCCTTTCGGTTCTGGCCGACTTCGGTGCCTACCCGGCCGTCATCGCTCGCGAGCTCGACCGCTACCTGCCCTTCCTGGCCTCGACCAAGATGTTGATGGCCGCGGTCCAGGCCGGTGTGGGGCGAGAAGCGGCCCATGAAGCCATCAAGGAACACGCGGTGGCGGTCGCCCTGGCCCAGCGTGAGCAGGGCGTCGAGGGCAACGACCTCGTCGAGCGCCTGGTCGGCGACCCTCGGCTCGGGCTCGACGCGGGGGTGCTGAGCAAGCTGCTGGCCGATCCCATCCAGTTCGTGGGAGCGGCGCAGCACCAGGTGGCGGCGTTCGTCACCTCGGTCGAGGCCGTCGTCGCCGCCCATCCTCAGGCCGCCACCTACACGCCGGCTCCGATCCTCTAGCCGGATCCACCCTGGTCTCCCGACCCGTCCCAACTCCGCCCCGAGAAGGAGCGTCCGTGAAAATCGAGGTCGACCTGCCCCCTCTCTATTCGGGAAAGGTCCGGGACATGTACGACGCCGGCGACGGTCGGCTCCTCCTGGTCACCTCTGACCGCCTTTCCGCCTTCGACGTGGTGATGACCGAGCCCATCGTTGACAAGGGACGGGTGTTGACCGCCATGTCCGCCTTCTGGTTCGGTCACCTGGCCGACGTGGTCGGGAGCCATCTGATCTCCACCGACCTCGCCGATCTCCCGCCGGGCGCCCAGAATTCCGAGCTGGCCGGTCGGGTGATGTTGTGCCGCCGGGCCGACATGTTGCCCATCGAGTGCATCGTGCGTGGCTACCTCACGGGGTCGGCCTGGAAGGAGTACCACACCAGCGGCACCATGCACGGATCGGAACTTCCGGCCGGGCTGCTGGAGTCGTCGGCCCTGCCCGAGCCGGTGTTCACCCCGTCGACGAAGGCCGACGTGGGTGACCACGACGAGAACATCTCCTTCGACCGGGCCGTCGCACTGCTTGGCGCGGAACTGGCCGAGGAGGCTCGGTCGGTGAGCCTCGAGCTCTACCGTCGTGGCGCCGGGTGGGCGGACGCACGGGGGATCATCATCGCCGACACG
>DHIQ01000271.1:0-9395 GCA_002403895.1 Candidatus Neomicrothrix sp. UBA4742 | reverse complement strand
CCGACACGAAGTTCGAGCTCGGCATCGTCGACGGGAAGCTGGTGGTGGCCGACGAGGTCCTCACGCCCGACTCCTCCCGTTTCTGGCCAGCCGACCAGTGGCGGCCCGGCTCAACGCCGCCGTCGTTCGACAAGCAGCCGGTGCGCGACTACCTCGACGGTCTGGACTGGGACAAGACACCTCCGCCGCCGCCCCTGCCCGCCGAGGTGGTGGTGGCCACCCGTGACCGGTACATCGAGGCCTACGAGCGCATTACGGGACTCGACTTTCAGGCCTGGCCAGGGGTCTCCTGATCCCGGCAGACGAGGCGCCGCCGCCCGAGGCCCTGGCCTGGGTCGAAGACATCCTCGGTCCGGGCAACCGGATCGTGAGCGCCGCGCCGCTGGCGGGTGCCACCTCCTCGGCCGTCCACGCCATCGCCACGGTCGACCGTCGTGGCCGTACCCACCACTTCGTGCTGCGTCGCTATGTGCGGGCCGATTGGCTGGCTCGCGAGCCTGACCTGGCCGAGCGAGAAGCCGAGGTGCTGGTGATCCTCGAAGCTTCACCCCTCCCGACCCCCGGCTTGGTAGCCGCCGACGTCGCTGGGGATCGCACCGATGTTCCGGCCCTCCTGATGACGAGGCTGGTCGGTGCGCCGGTGGCCGCCCGGGACGTGTCGCCTGGTGGACTCCGACTCCTGGCCGAGGTGCTGCCCACCATGCATGCCACCCCGGTGCCTCCGGGCGCCCGCGTCCGGTCGTATCGCCCCTATGACGCCGACCAGGCAATCGACGTGCCGTCGTGGTCGACCGATGACCGGCTCTGGGAGCGGGCCATCGCCCTGCACCGCGCTGATGCCGTTGGGTCGGGTGACGTGCTGGTGCACCGGGACTACCACCCCGGCAACGTGTTGTTCGAGTGGCCGTCGGGTCGCGTCAGTGGTGTCGTCGACTGGGCCAATGCCAGTCGGGGCGTCCCTGACGTGGATGTCGGCCACTGCCGGTTCAACCTGATCGGCCCCGCCGGACGGGAGGCCGCCGACGCGTTTCGAGACGCTTGGCTGCGGGCGTCCGGGCGTGACGCCTACGACCCCACGTTCGATGTCCTGGCCGTGGTGGGTGCGCTGAGACCGTGGCCGGCAATGCTCTTCGGCACCGAGCCAGAGATCGAGCGGTTCGTGGCGGTCGCGCTCGCCGAGATCGGGGTCTGATGGTCCATCTGACGGTCAGTGAGGGTGGTGCCCGTGTGCGAGCATGGGGCCATGGTCTTCTCGGTTCACGTTGACGTGCAGTTGCGGCCCGGCATTGCCGACCCGCAGGGCTCCACCATCGAGCGGTCGCTGCCCACCTTGGGCTTCGAAGGCGTGGACGGGGTGCGGGTGGGCAAGAGCATCCGGTTCCGGATCGAGGCGCCCGATGAAGCCACCGCCCAGGCCCATGTGGAGGACCTGTGCCAGCGATTCCTGACCAACCCGGTCATCGAGGACGCCACCATCGAGCTACAGATCGATCTGGGGGCGACTGCATGAGCCCACGGGTGGGCGTGGTGCTCTTCCCGGGGTCCAACTGCGAACAGGACGCGTTCGAGGCGATTCGCGACTTAGGCGGGGATGCCGAAATCTTGTGGCACGGCGACGCGTCGATCGGAGCGGTCGATGCGGTGATCGTGCCCGGCGGATTCGCCCACGGCGACTACCTCCGCCCGGGAGCCATCGCCCGGTTCTCGCCCATCATGGCGACGGTCTCGGCATTCGCCCGGGACGGCGGTGCCGTGGTGGGGATCTGCAATGGCTTCCAGGTTCTGACCGAGGCCGGTTTGCTCCCTGGCGCACTCCAGAAGAATCGGGGACTGAAGTTCCTCTGCACCACCGTGTCGCTGCGGGTGGCCTCGACCGATTCGGTCCTCACCTCAGAGACCGTCATCGGTCAAGAGTTACGCATTCCCATCAACCATTTCGAGGGGAACTACACGTGCTCGGCGGAAACGCTCGCCGAGTTGCAGGCCGAAGATCGGATCGTCCTGCGCTACGTCGACAATCCAAATGGGTCCATGGACGACATCGCTGGAATCTGTTCAAGTGAGCGCAACGTCGTGGGCCTGATGCCCCACCCTGAGCGGGCGTGCCGCGACCTGCTGGGGTCAACCGATGGCCGGCCCCTGCTGCAGTCCCTACTCGAGGCGGCGCGGATCCCGGCCTGAGTTGAACTCAGCCCGCTCGGGTGATCCCGGCGGCCTTGAGGGTGGCAACGGGTACGCCGACCTCTCGCCATGCTGCATGGCCGATGCCCTTGCGCTCGCCGTAGCCCTTGGCCGCCGAGATGAACTCCGATTCGAGGCCGGCGAGATCGACGGTATTTTCCGACGCGGCCAACTCGTCTTGAAGATCGAGGCGCTCCTGAGCCAGTTGCAGGCGCTTGAGCGGGTCAGCACCGGTGTACTCGGCGTCGATCTTGTCGAGCCGCTTCTTCATCGAATCAGCCGTGCGCTTGCGTCCTCGCTTTGGCTTATGAGCCTCGAGAGCCTCCAGGTAGGCACGCACAGCCCGACTCTGGGCTCGACCCTCTGCCAGCGCCGCCTTGTGACTGTCGGACATGGGGGTCTTCTTGCGTTTGGTATCTGCCATAGACGTGATCGGATCACATTCATTGATAGAAATCAAGGCACCCTTATTCCGCCAAATCACTCGCATCTAGGCCCCTGGCGCCTCGGGTAGCGTCGGGGCATGGCAGAACCCATCCATCGCTCGCTCGGACTCACCGACGACGAGGCCGCCGACATCGACCGGATCCTCGGCCGCTCACCCAACCACCTCGAGTTGGCCATGTTCGCGGTCATGTGGTCGGAGCATTGCTCGTACAAGTCATCGCGCTTGCACCTCAAGCGCCTCCCGACGGAGGGAGAGTGGGTGCTGGTCGGGCCAGGAGAGAACGCCGGCGTCATCGACGTCGGCGACGGGATCGCCGCGGCCATCCGGATCGAGAGCCACAACCACCCAGCGGCCATCGAGCCGTACCAAGGGGCGGCGACCGGGGTGGGAGGCATCCTGCGGGACATCTTCACCATGGGCGCCCGCCCCATCGCCCTTATGGACCCGTTGCGCTTCGGACCCCTCAACGACGCCCGCAGCCGCTGGATCGCCGAAGGAGTGGTCAGCGGCGTGTCGGGTTACGGGAACTCGGTCGGGGTACCGACGGTGGGCGGCGAGACCGTGTTCGACGAGACCTATGCCGAAAACCCTCTGGTCAACGTCTTGTGCCTTGGGGTGCTGCCCACCGACCGTTTGGTGCTGGGTCAGGCCACCGGTGTTGGCAACCTGGCGGTGCTCCTCGGATCCAGCACCGGCCGTGACGGCATCGGCGGGGTCAGCGTCCTGGCCTCGGCCGGCTTCTCCGACGACGAGGCCGATGCGGCCAAACGGCCCAGCGTCCAGGTCGGTGACCCGTTCGAGGAGAAGCGACTCATCGAGGCGTGCCTGGCCCTGCTCGACGCCGGCCTGGTCGTGGGCATCCAAGACCTGGGCGGCGCCGGGCTCACCTGCGCCACCAGCGAGACGGCGTCGCGCGGTGGCATGGGCATGGACGTCGACGTCAACGCCATCCCGCTGCGCGAGGCGGACATGCAGCCCTTCGAGATCATGACCAGCGAATCCCAGGAGCGCATGCTGGCCATCGTCGAGCCCGACGGCCTCGACGAGGCATTGGCCATCTGCGACCGCTGGGAGGTGCAGGCCAACGTGATCGGTCGGGTTACCCCTGGACCGGCCACCGGTGACGCCGATGGCGGCCGGCTTCGCATCCTCGACGGGTGGGATGGCGACGTGCTGGCCGACCTGCCGGCCGCCTCCCTGCACGAGGACGCGCCCTTGTACGACCGGCCCATCCATGCCCCCGCCGACTGGAACGAAGCCGAACGCACGCTCGTCGGGCCGGACCTGCCGATCAGCGAAGACCTCGGTGGCGATCTGCTCGACCTCCTGGCGGACACGTCGTGGGTGTGGTCGCAGTACGACCACCAGCTGTTCTTGAACACGGTCGAGGGGCCGGGCGGGGACGCTGCCGTTCTGCGGCTCAAGCACCCGGTGACCGGTGACGACACCGGTCGGGGGTTGGCTCTCACCACGGACGGCAACCATCGCTGGTGCGCGGTCGACCCCCGTCAGGGCACCGCGCTGACGGTGGCCGAATCCGTGCTCAACCTGGCGTGCGTGGGCGCTCGCCCCCTGGCGGTCGTGAACTGTCTCAACTTCGGGAACCCGGAGCATCCCGAGGTCATGTGGCAATTGTCCGAGGCGATCGACGGGATGGCCGAGGCCTGTCGGGCGCTCGGTACCCCGGTGGTGGGGGGCAATGTCAGCCTCTACAACGAATCACGGGGGGCCGACATCGATCCCACGCCGGTGATCGGGATGCTCGGCGTGGTCGACCGCCTCGATCGGCGTCCTCCCGGCCCCGGCCTGATCGACGAGGGCCGTCTGGTGCTGCTGGGGGTGACCCAGCCCGAGCTCTCGGGCTCCGCGTGGGCACGAGCCCAGGGGCACCGGGGTGGGCGCCTCCCGGCGCTGGATCTCGCCTTCCACACGCGGGTGGCCGGCGTGGTCCGAACGCTCGTGTCCGGCGCCATGGTGGCCGGAATCCACGATGTGGGCTCCGGTGGTCTCGGCCTGGCCCTGGCCGAGATGGCGGTGCGGTCCGGGGTCGGGTTCCAAGCCGCGCGGATCCATGACACTGCCGAGCTGTTCAGCGAATCACCCTCGCGGGTGGTCATCTGCGTTGCTCCTGATCTTCTGCAACCCGTCCTCAACGTGTGCGAGGAGGCGGGCATACCCACCGCCCGCATCGGCGTGGCCGGCGGCACCCGGCTGTCGGTCAAGGATCTGTTCGACCTGGACCTTGCTGTGGCCGCGGCCACGTGGCGGGATCGACTCCCCTCCACGCTCGGTGCCGGCACCACGCAGGGCTGATCGCGGTCGTCGGGGATGGGCAACACCCGGCCTAGACTCCCTTTTGTGACCCCGCCGCACTCGCTGACGCCGTCGCGCTCAACCCGTCGGGAAGACGCGGGTCAACTCAGCGAACTCGGGACCGCCGACGACCTCCACGATCTGATCGACGACGACACCCCGAAAGAAGCCTGTGGCGTGTTCGGCGTGTACGCCCCCGCCCAGCCGGTGGCCCATCTCATCTATCTCGGGCTCTACGCGCTGCAGCATCGAGGCCAGGAATCGGCCGGCATGGCCGTCAGCGATGGCGAGTCGGTCACCGTCGTAAAGGACATGGGCCTCGTGTCCAACGTCTTCGACGACCGCACCCTGGCCGCCCTCACCGGGCACCTGGCCATCGGCCACACCCGTTACTCGACGACGGGTTCGAGCAACTGGCGCAACGCCCAGCCCGTCTACCGCGACCGCGCCGCCCACACGTTCGCTCTGGGCCACAACGGCAACCTGACCAACACCGAAGACCTGGCCACGAGCGCGGGCATGCTGCCGGGGGCGGTCACCAGCGACAGCGATCTGGTGGCGGAGCTGATCGCCACCGAACTGGGCCGTCATCCCGAGGCGAGCGCCGACGGGCGGGCATTGGAGCGGGCGTTGATCGAAGTCGTCCCCACCCTGAAGGGGGCCTTCTCGTTCGTTCTCATGGATGAGGGCCACATCGTCGGCGTGCGGGACCCAAACGGCTTCCGACCACTGTGTCTGGGAAAGCTGGATAACGGGTGGGTCCTGGCGTCGGAGAGCCCCGCGCTCGACGTCGTGGGTGCCCACTTCGTCCGTGAACTCGATCCTGGCGAGATGATCATCATCGACGCCAGTGGCTACCGGTCGGTACGGCTGTTCCCCGAGGACCAGATCGACCCCAAGCTCTGCCTGTTCGAGTTCGTCTATTTCGCCCGTCCCGACACCACCCTCTACGGCCAGAGCGTGCACCGCGCCCGGGTGCGCATGGGTGAACAACTGGCGGAGCAGGCCCCGGTCGAGGCCGACCTGGTCATGGGCGTGCCCGAGTCGGGGCTCCCGGCGGCTGAGGGCTACGCCCGCCGCAGTGGCATCCCTTACGGCCAGGGCCTTGTCAAGAACCGCTACATCGGTCGTACGTTCATCGCGCCCAACCAAAACATGCGCGCCCTCGGCGTCCGGTTGAAGCTCAACCCGCTGCGCGACAACATCGCCGGCCGGCGCCTCGTCGTGCTCGACGACTCGGTCGTGCGGGGGACCACCAGCCGGGCCATGGTCTCCATGCTGCGCGAGGCCGGAGCCGCCGAGGTCCACCTGCGGATTTCGTCGCCCCCCTATCGCTGGCCGTGCTTCTACGGCATGGACACCGGGAGCCCCGGCGAGCTCATCGCCGCCAACTTGAGCATCGAGGAGATCCGGGCCTACCTCAACGTCGACACGTTGTCCTACTTGACCCTGGACCGCCTGGTGACGGCCACCGGGGCCATCGGCGCCGGGTTCTGTGATGCCTGCATCACTGGTCACTACCCGGTCGAGGTTCCGGTGACGCTGACCAAGGGGGTGCTCGAGTCGGGCGAGCCGGTCGAGGCAACCTCGCTGATCTTGCCGGGCATGGCCGTGATGACCGAGGACGACGCCATGTTGCCGGCCACCGACGCGGCCCGTCGCGAGCGCTGAGCGGCGGCGATGGGCGAGACGTACGAACAGGCCGGTGTCAGTATCTCGGCGGGCGAGGAAGCGGTCGAGCGGATCAAGGCGAAGGTCCGCTCCACGTTCCGTCCCGAGGTCATCGGGGACATCGGTGGTTTCGGCGGGCTTTTCGGGTTCGATCAGACCCGCTATCGCCAGCCGGTCCTGGTGTCGTCGACCGATGGGGTCGGGACCAAGGCGCTGGTGGCGCAGGCCGCCGGACGATTCGACACCATCGGGGTCGACCTGGTGGCCATGTGCGTCGACGACCTGGTCTGCCAGGGCGCCGAGCCCCTGTTCTTCCTCGATTACATCGCGGTCGGCCGCCTCGATCCGGACCACATCGAGCAACTGGTGGAGGGCGTCGCCGAGGGATGCCGTCAGGCCGGCTGCGCCCTGATCGGTGGCGAGATGGCCGAGCATCCCGGCGCCATGGAACCGGGCGAATTCGACCTGGTCGGCTTCGCGGTCGGCGTCGTCGAGCGGGACCAACTCATCACCGGCGCCACCGTCACCGTCGGTGACGTGCTCATCGGGGTCCCATCGCCGGGGTTGCGCTCGAACGGGTACTCGCTCGCTCGGCGGATCCTGTTCGAGCGGGCAGGGCTGTCGCTGGATGACCCAGCCTTCCCGGGGGCACACCACACCTTGGCCGAGGAGCTGCTGAAGCCGTCGGTCGTGTACGCCCCGGCCATCGCCGCGTTGACGCGGGCGGTCGACGTGCGCGGCGTTGCCCACATCACCGGGGGCGGGATTCCCGGGAACCTCACCCGTGTCCTGCCGGCGGGGGTCGACGCGGTGGTCGAGCGCTCGACGTGGGAGCCACCCCGCATCTTCGGTGAGCTGCAAACCCTCGGGGAGGTCAGCGACGAGGAGATGGCCAAGGTGTTCAACCTCGGCATCGGCATGATCGTGGTGGTACCCGAAGCGGACAGCTACAGGGCGCTCGACGTCCTGCGGTCGCACGACCAGCGGGCGGTGCGCATCGGCCAGATCGTCGACGGCACCGGCCACGTCCAGCTCACCTGAACGCCTCGTCCCATCTTGGGCCTGGCGGGATCGACTTTCGTGACCTCATGCGGATCGACCTCACACGAGAGGGGCCCGTGCCAACTGGGCAACGTCGAGCTTGTTCCCGCCGGGGGCTCGCCGCCGAGCGGCCAGCCGGTGGTTGCCGACATCACCAGCCGGAACGGGATGACCAACAACGTCCCCTCCACCTCGCTGACGGTCTACGCCGGCGGCGACGCGGTAGCCACGGGCTCAGAGGGCGACCGCCATGCCCGGCTCGACGGGGCCGGTTTGGCCAAGCTGACCCAGTGCGTCGACCGCAGCGGGTTCCTGGACCTCGCCGACGACTATTCGAACCAGTCGTCGAAGGCTGACGGAGGGGGGAAGTTCTGGAGGTAGGTTCGGCTTCGTGAGCAAAGCCGAACTTGTCGCCCATCTCCGTGAGCATTCCGTCCGCACCGGGGACTTCACCCTCAAGTCGGGCCAGAAGAGCGCCTGGTTCATCGACTCCAAGCAGACGATGTGTCGACCGGAGGGGCTGCTGCTCGTGGCCGACGAGGCCCTCCCGGTGATCCCCGACGACATCACCGCCATCGGCGGGCTGACGCTGGGCGCCGACCCGGTGGCCTATGGGTTGGCGGCCGTGGCCGCCACCCGGGGCCGGGCGCTGCGCTCGTTCGCCATCCGCAAGGAGGTGAAGGATCACGGGGTGTCGGGCCGGCTGGCGGGAGCGCTCCTGCCCGGCGACAAGGTGGTCATCACCGAGGACACGGTGACCCGGGGCGCATCCCCCCTCGAGGCGGCACGAGTCGTTCGAGAGCTGGGCGCCGACCCGGTGATGATCCTCGTCCTGGTCGACCGGGGCGGAACCTGCGCAGCGCTCGCCGAGGCGGAGGGCATTGGCTTCCACGCCCTGGTCACCGCCATCGACCTCGGCTTCGACTACGAGGGCGCCTGACGGGTAGCGTCGGCGCCCTATGGCTGTCACCCCCACCGCCGCGTTCTCCCTCCGCATCAGGGTCCGCATGGCCAACAAGCCCGGTGATCTGGGGCGCCTGGCGGTAGCCATCGGGAACGTCGGCGGCAACATCGCCGGCCTCGACGGGTTCGAGGCCAAGCAGGCCTTTCTCGACGAGGACATCATCGTGGATTGCCGCAGCGAGGCCCACCAGAGCGAGGTGTTGGCCGCCATCGACGCTCTCGTGGGCATCGAGGTGCTGGCCTACGAGGACCGTACCTTCGCTATGCACGAGGGCGGAAAGATCGAGGTCCTGCCCCTCGCCCCGGTCGGGGATCGCGACGACCTGTCGATGGCATACACGCCGGGTGTGGCCCGCATCTGCAACGCCATCGCGGCCGACAAGAGCAAGGCCCACCATCTCACCATCAAGAAGAACACCGTGGCCATCGTGACCGACGGCACCGCAGTGCTGGGTCTCGGCAACATCGGTCCCGAGGCCGCCCTCCCGGTGATGGAGGGCAAGGCCCTGCTGTTCAAGGAGTTCGCCGGGGTCGACGCCTTCCCCATTTGCCTCGACGTGAACGACGCCGACGAGATCATCGAGACGGTCGTGCGTGTGGCGCCGGTGTTCGGGGGCATCAACCTCGAAGACATCGCCGCGCCGCAGTGCTTCGAGGTTGAGGAGCGCCTCAAGGAACTGCTCGACATCCCGGTGTTCCACGACGACCAGCACGGCATCGCGATCGCGGTGCTCGCCGGTCTGCGGAACGCGGCAGCCGTGTGCAACATGTCGATCAA
>DHIQ01000024.1 GCA_002403895.1 Candidatus Neomicrothrix sp. UBA4742 | reverse complement strand
CCGGTGCAGCGCGAGCTGCACTACGGCATCGTCGACGAGCCCGACTCGATCCTCATCGACGAGGCCCGCACCCCGCTGATCATCAGCGGGCGGGTGGCCGATGCCACCAAGCTCTACTACCAGTTCGCCAGCATCTTGCGGGGGCTCAGGCGGGACGTCCACTACGACGTCGACGAGGAGAAGCGCACCGTGGCGCCGACCGACGAGGGCGTGGAGGCCGTCGAGAAGGCGCTGGGCATCGAGAACATGTACGACGAGGTCTCCACCAACCTCGTGCACCAGTTCCAGGCGGCGCTCAAGGCCAAGGAACTGTTCAAGCGGGACAAGGACTACGTCGTGCAGCACGGCGAGGTGAAAATCGTCGACGAGTTCACTGGCCGCATCCTCGAGGGGCGGCGATGGTCCGAGGGCCTCCACCAGGCCGTAGAGGCCAAGGAGGGCGTGAAGATCAACGAGGAGAACCAGACCCTCGCCACCATCACGCTGCAGAACTACTTCCGGCTCTACGACAAGCTCGCCGGGATGACGGGTACGGCCGAGACCGAGGCGTCCGAGCTGGCCAGCACCTACGACCTCCAGGTGGTGCCGATCCCCACCCACCGCCCCCTCATCCGCGAGGACCAGGCCGACCTGATCTACAAGTCCGAGGACGCCAAGTTCGCCGCGGTGGTCGAGGACCTGAGGGAGCGTCACGAGGCCGGCCAGCCGGTCCTGGTCGGCACCATCTCGGTGGCGAAGTCCGAGAAGCTGTCGCGCGAACTGGACAAGCAAGGCATCCCCCACGAGGTGTTGAACGCCAAGCAACACACGCGGGAGGCCCATGTCATCGCCCAGGCCGGGCGCCTGGGGGCCATCACCGTGGCCACCAACATGGCCGGTCGGGGCGTGGACATCCTGCTTGGCGGCAATCCCGAGGGCATGGCCGAGCGCGACGCGGCGGCCGAGGGGTTCGGTCCCGAGACCGACGATGGCATCGACCGCATCGAGGAACTGACCAAGAAGTACCAGGACCAGACCGACACCGAGGGCGAGAAGGTGCGTGAGCTGGGCGGGCTGTACGTGCTCGCCACCGAACGCCACGAGAGCCGCCGCATCGACAACCAGTTGCGCGGCCGCTCGGGGCGCCAGGGTGACCCGGGCGAGAGCCGCTTCTACCTGTCGCTCGAGGACGAACTGATGCGCCTGTTCGCCACCGGCGCCATGAACTGGGTCATGGGCCGGGCCCTGCCCGACGACGTGCCCATCGAGGCGAAGATGGTGACCAAGGCCATCGAGCGGGCGCAGAACACCGTCGAGCAGCGCAACGCCGAGATCCGCAAGAACGTGCTGCAGTACGACGAGGTCATGAACGAGCAGCGCAAGGTGATCTACAAGCGCCGCGATCAGATCCTCGACAACGCTGACCTGCGGGCCGAAGCTATGGAGTACCTGGCAGAGGCCGTCGAGGGTGCCATCTCGACGTTCTGCGTCAGCGATTTCAACGAGGAGTGGGACGTCGAAGGGCTTCTGCCCGAGATCCAGTCCTACTGGCTCACCACCGCCACCGTCGAGAGGCTCAAGGCCTGCACCAGTACCGACGAGCTCTACGAGGTGCTGGTGGCCGAGGGCATCGGTTACTACGAGCAGCGCGAGGTGGAGTTCGGCCCCGAGACCATGCGGGAGATCGAACGCCAGGTCATGCTCCAGATCATCGACCAGCGGTGGCGTGAGCATCTCTACGAGATGGACTACCTCCAGGAGGGCATCAACCTCCGAGCCATGGGTCAGAAAGATCCGCTGGTGGAGTGGCAGCGAGAGGGCTTCGAGATGTTCGGAGCCATGATGCAGGCCGTCGCCCAAGATTTCGTGAAGTACGTCATGCATGCCCAGATCGCGCTCGCTGACCAGCCGGTGCAGGAAGCATCGATCGGCAATGTCGAGTACACCGCTCCGACAGACCCGTCGGAGACATCGAACTCCATGGCGGCCGCGGCCCGCGTCCAAGCCGCGGCTGAGGGCATCGAAGCACCGCCGCCGATCGACCAGCCCGTGGTGAACGCCCCGGTGGTGAAGTCGGACTGGGACAAGACCCCCCGCAACGCCCCGTGCCCGTGCGGGTCAGGCAAGAAGTTCAAGCTGTGCCACGGCGCGTGAGCGCTCATCGGCCAGCTGGCTCGCGGGCGAGCGGGTCGGTCTCGACCGATGCGTGACTTCAGCGACGATCTCGCCGCGCTGCGCAAGCGCCTCGACGAAGCCTTCGTCTACCTCCGCATCGACGAGTTGCGTCGCAACCGCCCTCAGCTCGAGACTGAGGCGTCGCGCCCTGACCTGTGGGATGACCCCGACCTGGCGCGCAAGGTGAACGGTGAGCTGGCGGCGCTCACCGAGGATCTCGAGTTGTTCGAGTCGTTGAGCGCCCGGATCGATGATGCCGACACCCTCTACGAGTTGGCCCGCGAGGAGGGTGACGAGTCGCTCGAGCCCGAGATCGCCGATTTGATCGCGTCCATCGCCGCGACGTTCGACGAGCTCGAGCTGCGCTCGCTGTTCACCGGCGAGCACGATGAGGCCGACGCCATCTGCGAGATCCAGTCCGGTGAGGGCGGCGCCGACGCGCAGGACTGGGCCAACATGTTGTTGCGCATGTACCTCCGGTGGGCCGAGAGCCGGGGCTTCGACGTCGAGCTGGACGAGGTTTCACCGGGCTCGGAGGCGGGTATTTCGTCAGCCACGTTCCTGGTCAAGGGTCGTCACGCCTATGGCCGGCTGCGCTCGGAGCACGGCGTGCACCGCTTGGTACGGATGTCGCCGTTTAACGCCCAAGGCAAGCGCCAGACCGCGTTCGCGGCACTGAAGGCGACCCCGTTCCTCGATGATGTCCCCGACATCGACATCGACGAGAAGGAGCTGCGGGTCGACACCTACCGGTCATCGGGTGCCGGTGGCCAGCACGTCAACGTGACCGATTCCGCGGTACGGCTGACCCACCTGCCCACCGGGGTCGTGGTCTCGTGCCAGAACGAGCGCAGTCAGCATCAGAACAAAGATCGCGCCATGCAGATCCTCAAGGCGAAGCTGGCCGAACTGCAGCGCCAGGAACGTGAGCAGGAGCTCAACGCCATCCGAGGGGTGCAGCAGTCGGTGGGCTTCGGCAGCCAGATCCGGTCCTACGTGCTGCAGCCCTACCAGATGGTCAAGGATCTGCGCGACGAGTACGAGACCGGCAATGTCGAGGGCGTGCTGGACGGCGACCTGGACCAGTTCATGGAGGCGTACCTCCGTTGGCAACGGGGCGAAGGCGAGCCCGGCGGCACGTGACGGATGGCTCCGTGGGGTGCCCCTGCGGGGGCTGGGCCACTAGTAACCTGATCGCAACATGATTCGCCTCGAACACGTAACCAAGACCTACAAGGGCGAGCATGCCGCGCTCCGGGACGCCAACGTCGACATCCAGAAGGGTGAATTCGTCTTCCTGGTCGGCCCGTCGGGTTCCGGCAAGTCGACCTTCATCCGCCTCCTGAACAAGGAGGAGACGCCAGAGCTGGGCCGCATCTTCGTTGCCGGCAAGGACATCGGTGAACTCTCCAGCTGGAAGGTGCCCTTCCTGCGTCGCAACATCGGATGCGTCTTCCAGGACTTCAAGCTGCTGTCCAACAAGACGGTGTCGGAGAACGTGGCGTTCGCCCTCGAGGTGATCGGCCGGCCCCGCCAGGTGATCCATACGCAGGTTCCGGCCATCCTCGACCTGGTCGGGCTCGCCCACAAGGCGGAGAGCCTGCCCACCGAGCTCTCTGGCGGCGAGCAGCAGCGGGTGTCCATCGCTCGGGCGTTCGTGAACCGGCCCCTGATCCTGATGGCCGATGAGCCCACAGGGAACCTCGACCCGGCCACCTCGGTCGGCATCATGCGGCTGTTGGACCGCATCAACAAGACGGGCACCACCGTCGTCATGGCCACCCACGACCGCGGCATCGTCGACACGATGCGTCGCCGCGTCATCGAACTCGACCGCGGCGCCATCGTGCGTGACCAGGCCCGCGGCGTCTACGAGTAGGACGTTCCCGTGCCCAAGATCGATTACGTCGTCCGCGAGACCACGTCCAACCTGGCCCGCAACTTCACCATCACGCTGGCCTCGATCATGACGGTGGTGGTGTCGCTGTCATTGGTGGGGGCATCGCTCATGTTGCGCCAGGGTGTGCAGAACGCTACCAAGCGCTGGCAGGGCGGTATCGAGTTCGTGGTGTTCATGAAGGCCGACGCCCCCCCGGAGCAGATCGAAGCGGTGGGCAAGAGCCTCGACGAGAACCCCGAGATCGAGCGCAAGGCCTACTTCGACCAGAACGCCTCGTACGAGGAGTTCAAGCAGCTGTTCGCCCAGACGCCCGAGATGGTCAGCAGCGTGACCGCCAAGGACCTGCCGCCGTCGTTCCGGGTCGTTCCGGTGGACAAGGACGCCAAGGTGGTGGAGGACCTGGGCAAGGAGTACCGCACCAAGCCCGGAGTCAAGGACGTGGCCTTCGCCTCGGCCACCATCAGGGCGGTGCAAGAGCTGTCGCAACGCTTCACGGTCGGGATCTTCTTCATCGCCGCTTTCTTGTTGGCCGCCGCCATCCTGCTGGTGCTCAACACGATCCGGATGGCCATGTTCGCCCGCCGGCGGGAGATCGAGGTGATGAAGCTGGTCGGCGCCACCAACTGGTTCATCCGGGTGCCGTTCATGCTCGAGGGTCTCGTCCAGGGGCTCATCGGCGCGGTGGTGGCCATCACGTCGCTGGTGGTCTTTAAGCCCTTTTTCGAGCGATGGCTTCCCAACCCTCAGGACTTCCCGCTGGTGAGCGGGTTCGTCCTGTCGGGGTCTGAGCTGGCCCTCATCTACATCCTGATGGGGATCACGGGTTGTGCCGTGGGCGCTATCGGCGCCGGCATCGCCGTCACCCGCTTCCTCGACGTCTGACGTTCCCGGCGATCCGCGGAACGTGAGAGCTGTTGACCACCGATTTGGTGGCTGAGCGTTCTCCAGTCCGGCTGCGGGTAGGTTCCTGGCCACATCCAGACGGGGGAGCGCGACGCTGATGGACTACACCGAGATCGTCTACGAAGTTGCTGATCGGGTGGCTGTGATCACGTTGGACCGCCCCGAGCGGATGAACGCCTTCACCCCCACGATGATGCGCGAGATGATCGACGTCTTCGATCAGGTGGATGCCGACGACGACGTGAGGGCGGTGATCGTCACCGGGCGGGGGCGTGCCTTCTGCGCCGGTGCGGATCTCGGGCTGGGCGGCGAGACGTTCGACGCGTCAACCACCAGTGGACGGGAGGTCCGCTCCGCCCCACGGGATGGGGGCGGCCTGCTCACGCTGCGTATCTTCGAGTGCACCAAACCCGTCATCGCCGCCATGAACGGCTCCGCGGTTGGCATCGGCGTGACCATGACGCTTCCCATGGACATCCGGGTGCTGTCCACCGAGGCGAAGGTCGGGTTCGTCTTCGCTAGCCGGGGGATCGTGCCCGAGGCGGCGTCGAGCTGGTTCCTTCCCCGCGTGGTGGGCATCAACCAGGCCCTCGAGTGGTGCCTGACCGCTCGCGTGTTCGGCGCCGAAGAGGCCCTAGCCGGCGGACTGGTTCGCAGTATTCATCCGGCCGACGAGGTGCTGGCTGTGGCCCAGGGCCTGGCCGCGGAGATCGCCCAGCATGCCGCGCCGGTGTCGGCGGCGCTGACTCGCCAGATGCTGTGGCGCATGCTAGGCGCCGACCATCCCATGGAGGCCCACAAGATCGACTCCCGGGGGGTGTTCGACACCGGTCGCATGGCCGATGCCCGTGAGGGAGTTGTCTCCTTCCTCGAGAAGCGTCCGCCGGAATGGACCCTCAACCCCAGTCAGGACATGCCCGAGTGGTTCCCCTGGTGGGAAGAGCGCCGCTACGAGTGAGCGACCACGGCGGCACGACCGGCATCGAGGGCCAATGACCGAGCGGCATCCACCGACCGGATTCCCCGACGTCGTTTCCTCACCCGCCTGCGGCCGGGGCGTCACGGAACGACGTGATCAGACCGGTATTCTTGGCCTGTTCGCTGGCGAGGCCTGGCTGAACGGGTGGTCCCGCCTCACTTCTGACCCCAACCGAGAGGCACCTCATGGCATTGCGCAGTCCGGCATTGAACGGGTCGGTCTTCCAAAAGGAGATCGACGAAACCGACGGCACCAAGGCTGGCTGGGCTGCCCCAGAGACTGGTGCCACGGCGACGGCAGGCGCCACGGCGACGGTGGCCACCACCCAGGCCGGTGCCAGCGAACTTCGCGCTCCCGCCCACGTCGTGGGCAAGACGATGACCCTCTTCGGGACGTTCACCGCCACCCTGGTCATGTTCGTCTTTCTCCTAGGCGCCGGGGTCTACGGCTGGAACGCCGTCACCCAGACCAAGGTGCAGGTGCCCGACCCCAGCACCATTGGCGGGACGATGACCCAGGTCTCGACGAACTTCCCGTCCTGGATCTACATTTCCCTGTTCGTCGCCTTCGGTCTGGCCATGGTGACGATCTTCAAGCCCAAGCTCGCCCGCATCACCGGACTGCTCTACGCCATGGCGGAGGGAATCGCCCTTGGCGCCATCTCTCACGCCTTCAACATCCAATATGACGGCATCGTGTTGCAGGCGGTGCTGGCGACCCTGGCCGTGTTCGTGTCGGTGCTGTTCCTCTATGCCACCCGAATCGTGCGCGTCACCAAGCGATTCACCCGGATCATCATCGGGGCGATGATGGGCATCCTCGTGCTCTACCTGGGCTCAGCCATTGCCCGCCTGTTCGGGGTCGACCTGGCGTTCTACAACAAGCCCACGCCGCTCGGCATCGGCATCAGCCTGCTGATCGTCGGTGTCGCCGCCTTCTCGCTGATGATCGATTTCGACTTCATCGAGTCCGCCGTCGCCGCCCAGGCGCCCCGCTACATGGAGTGGTACGCCGGCTTCGGCCTGATGCTCGGCCTGGTGTGGCTCTACCTCGAGATCCTGCGCCTGCTGGCCCTGCTGCGGGGCCGATGAGCCCAAGCCCCATGTGAGAAGGGTCGAGATCCTTCAGCGCAGGGCGTAGAGTGCCGACGAGTATGACGAATGGGTTGCGAAGCGGTGCTGTCGATCTGCGAGCGTAGGACCTCCGGTAGGGCTGGCCTGGTCCGTCGCGCCCGCATGGTGGTCGCTGTCGCCCTCGTGGCCGGTCTGGCGTCGGCCGTCTTGCCGTCGCCGGCCCAGGGCGATGAGGTCATCGACAAGGTGCGCGAAGGCCAGGAGATCGCCGACCACCTCGACCAGCTCAACCTCAGGCTCGACGAGCTGACTGGACAGCAGGAGCTAGCGCGCCACCAGCTCGAGGACGCCAAGACGGTGGCCGCCGATGCCCAGGCCCGCCTCGATGCGGCCAACGCCGACCTCCTCGGCCATCAAAAGGAGCTGGCCCGCTTCTCCGTCGAGGCCTACATCAGCGGGGGAGGCTCGGCCCGGGTGGACAGCCTCTTGAGCTCGCCGACCCCCTCGGCCGAGGTGGCGGCCGGCTACATCAACACGGTGGGTGAGAAGCGCCAGCAACTCATCGACGAGCTGGCGTCGACCCGCAACCGCATCGACAGCGAGGCCGAGCATCTCTCCCTGGCCCAAGACGATGCCCAGCGCCTGGCCGACCAGGTCGACCAGGCCAGCAAGGACACGGACGCGGCGCTGGCCGAACAGAAGCAGCTTCAGGACAAGGTGACGGGCGAACTGGTGGCCCTGGTGACCACCGAACAGGAGCGGTTGGCCCAGCAGGCGGCCGAGGCCGGCCAGTCCCAATCGGTGGCCAACGACTCGTCGGTGACGGGCAAAGTCCCGCCCCAACATCCCCACGCCGCTGATGTGGTGAAGTTCGCTCTGTCGAAGCTGGGCGCCCCCTACATCTGGGCCGCGGCGGGACCAGACACGTTCGACTGCTCAGGCCTCATCTTGTGGGCCTGGAGCCAGGCCGGGGTGCCCCTCGACCACTACACCGGGTTCCAGTACGCCCAAACCACCCACATCGCCGTGGCCGACCTGCTCCCGGGCGACCTGGTGTTCTTCTGGGGCGCGGGCGAGACCGGCGACCCGGGCCACGTCGGGCTCTACATCGGCGACGGGCTGATGGTGCACGCCCCCCATGCGGGCGGCAACGTCATGCTCAGCTCGATCTACTACTGGCCGTCGGGCACGTTCTCGGCTTCACGGGTCGTTGACCCCGCCAGTCCTCCCGCCCCGTGATCGACCACTGATCGACCGGCGGCCTGGACGCGACCAGACCCGGCCATCGGCGCCGGGCCTGCTCACCACCTCCCGCGAAAAGTGTGCGGGTTCAGCTGGCTCGGGCCCAGTCAACGGCCAGGGCCGAGGGGTCCGAACGACTGATGCGCACCGGCAACAACGCGCCGGCCTGCAGGCGGTGCAGTTGCAGGGTCGGAACGATGATTGACAACGACACCGGCCGGGGCGGAAGCCCATCTTGGATGACGAGCAGCTCAACCGGAACGATCGGGTCGGTGTTGAGCATCCCGGTCGGATTCCCGGCGGCGACGACCTGGGCGCTCGCCTCGATGCCATCCACCGTCGCCTTCATGTCCTTCATCTGCTTCATGAACCCCATCGGAGCCTCCTTGGCGTGCCACGAACCAGGGAGCTCCCCTTCCCGGGAGCGGCCTGGCGGCTTAGGCCTTCCGACCGGGGAGGGGGAGGCGTACGCTGGGGCTACTGCACCAGGCAGTGAGGGAGGACTCGATGCGTCGATACCTCGTCGTAGCCCACCAGACGCTCGGCAGCGCAGAGCTGCATGATGCCCTGCGTGACAGGTTGGCCCAGGGCCCCAGCTCGTTTCATCTGGTGGTGCCCTTCCTCCACGGGGGCGCGGGGGCGCTGTGGACCGAGGGAGAGGCGCGCCATCTGGCGGCCGAGGACCTCGAACAGGCCCGCATGCGCTTCACGGCCGAGGGATTCCCGGTCACCGGCGAGGTCGGTGATGCCAACCCGGTCCTGGCCGTGTCCGACGTGATGATCCGCGCCGGCGTCGACGCCTTCGACGAGATCATCATCTCCACCCTGCCGCTGGGGATCTCGAAATGGGTCCACATGGACGTGCCCGCCCGGGTCACCCGTTCGACGACCAAGCCGGTGACCCACGTGGTGGCGGTGCACGCCAACGCGTGAGTAGTTGGCCGGCTGACACCTGGCCACCGGACGTGCAAAGAGC
>DHIQ01000263.1:9436-9658 GCA_002403895.1 Candidatus Neomicrothrix sp. UBA4742 | reverse complement strand
TCAGCTTCACCCATCTGATCGGCTTCGCCGTCGTGCGGGCTATCCATGAGGCCGTCCCCAACATGAACTCGGCCTACACCGAGGGACCTGACGGCAAGCCGCGGGTCATCCACCACGAGCACCTCGGCCTCGGCCTCGCCGTCGACGTGGAGAAGGCGGGCGGACGGACCCTGTTGGTGCCGTGCATCAAAGACGCCGACACCCTCGACTTCTCCGGCTTCC
>DHIQ01000263.1:8989-9197 GCA_002403895.1 Candidatus Neomicrothrix sp. UBA4742 | reverse complement strand
ACACCCTCGACTTCTCCGGCTTCCTGTCGTCCTACGAGGACGTCATCCGCAAGGTCCGCAACAACAAGCTGTCGGCCGATGACTTCTCCGGTGTAACCGTGAGCCTCACCAACCCGGGCACCATCGGCACCGTGCAGTCGGTGCCCCGCCTCATGCCCGGCCAAGGGGTGATCGTGGGTGTCGGGACCCTCGACTACCCCACCGAATT
>DHIQ01000263.1:0-8715 GCA_002403895.1 Candidatus Neomicrothrix sp. UBA4742 | reverse complement strand
GTATGACCACCGCATCATCCAGGGTGCCGAGTCAGGCCTGTTCCTCAAGCGGGTCCACGAGTTGCTGCTGGGAGCCGACGGCTTCTACGACGAGATCTTCCGTTCCATCGGGGTTCCCTACGAGGCCGTGCAGTGGCGCCGCGACGTCCGTCCCGTCGACCACGAGCACGGAATGCTCGAAAAGCAGATGCGCGTCGACCAGCTCGTCAATGCCCACCGGGTCCGGGGTCACCTCATCGCCGATCTCGATCCGCTGGCGGCGAAGGACCCGGTCATGCACCCGGAGCTCGACCCCGCCACCTACGGCCTGACCATCTGGGACCTCGACCGGGAGTTCCTGACCAGCGGCATCGGCGGCTCCGACCGCCGCGCCCTGGGCGACCTCCTGCATCTCTTGCGCGACGCCTACTGCCGCACCGTCGGCATCGAGTACATGCACATCCAGGAGCCACTCGAGAAGGCGTGGATCCAGCGCGAGGTCGAAGGCGTGACGGTCTCGCTGTCGCCCGACGAGCACCTCCACATCCTGGAGCGGCTCAATGCCGCCGAGGCGCTGGAGAGGTTCCTGGCCACGAAGTACGTGGGCCAGAAACGCTTCGGCATCGACGGGGCCGAATCGGCCATCCCTATCCTCGACGGGGTGCTCAGCGAGGCGGCGGACGCCCACATGGACTCCTCCGTCATCGGTATGGCCCACCGGGGTCGCCTCAACGTGCTGGTCAACATTGTGGGCAAGTCCTACGAGCAGCTGTTCATGGAGTTCGAGGGCAACGTCGACCCTGAATCGACCCAGGGCTCCGGTGATGTCAAGTACCACCTGGGCCAGTCCGGCAAGTTCGGGAGCCGCACGGGCAACACCATCGAGGTCGACCTGGCCGCCAACCCCTCGCACCTGGAGACGGTGGATCCCGTCGTCGAGGGTCTGGCCCGGGCCAAGATGGACCTCATCCAGCCCCCGGGCCACTATCCGGTCCTGCCCATCCTCATCCACGGCGACGCCGCCTTCGCCGGCCAGGGTGTCGTGGCCGAGACCCTCAACCTCTCGCTCATCAAGGGCTACCGGGTCGGGGGCACGATCCACCTCATCATCAACAACCAGCTCGGGTTCACCACGCCGCCGGACTCGGCCCGCTCGTCGGAGTACCCGACCGACGTGGCCAAGATGGTCCAGGCCCCGATCTTCCATGTGAACGGCGACGACCCCGAGGCGTGCGTGCGGGTGGCCCGCCTGGCCTTCGCCTACCGCCAGGAGTTCAACAAGGACGTCGTGATCGACATGGTCTGCTACCGGCGCCATGGCCACAACGAGGGCGACGATCCGAGCTATACCCAGCCGCAGATGTACAAGCGCATCGACGCTCGCCGGTCGGTGCGCAAGCTCTACACCGAAGCGTTGGTGAAGCGGGGCGACATCAGCCTGGAAGAGGCAGAAGCGGCACTGGACAACTTCCAGAACCAACTGCAGACCGCTCTCGAGGACACCCGCCTGCACGCCCCACCCGAGGGCACCCGGGCCAAGCCCGCGCCCCCGCCCACCGGCGTACTTCCTCACGTGGAGACGGGCATCAGCCGCGCCGAGGTGGATGCCATCTTCCACGCTCTGGAGACGGTGCCCGAGGGCTTTGTGGTGCATCCCAAGCTGGCCAAGCAGTTCAAGACCCGAGCCGCCATGTTCGTCGAGGGCGAGGTCGACTGGGCGCTGGGTGAGGCCATGGCGTTCGGCTCGCTGCTGTACGAGGGAACGTCGGTGCGCCTAGCCGGGCAGGACTCCCGGCGGGGCACGTTCTCGCACCGCCATGGTGTGCTGGTCGACTACGAGACGGGAGAGGAATACACACCTCTGCAGGCGCTCACGGCCGAGGGCACCCAGTTCTGGCTCTATGACTCGCTGCTGTCGGAGTACGCCGCCCTGGGCTTCGAGTACGGCTACTCGGTAGCAAACAAGGACGCGCTGGTGATGTGGGAGGCGCAGTTCGGCGACTTCACCAACGGTGCCCAGATCATCATCGACCAATACCTGGTGGCGGCGGACGACAAATGGGGCCAAACCTCGGGTCTGGTCATGTTGTTGCCCCACGGCTACGAGGGTCAGGGGCCCGAGCACTCCTCGGCAAGGATCGAGCGGTTCCTCACCCTGGCCGCCGAGGACAACATCCAGATCTGCAACGCCACCACCGCCGCGCAGTTCTTCCACCTGCTCCGCCGTCAGATGAAGCGGAGCGTGCGCAAGCCGCTCATCGTCTTCACGCCCAAGTCGCTGCTGCGGGCCAAAGCGTCACGATCGCCGATCGAGGAGCTCATCCACGGATCGTTCGAGGAGGTGCTGGACGATCCCGGCGTGTCGGACCCGGCCGCGGTCAAGCGGGTGGTGTTTGCCTCCGGCAAGGTCGCCTACGACGCCCTCGACGCCCGCGACGACCGGGCCGCGCCCGCGGCCATCGTCCGGGTCGAGCAGCTGTTCCCCTGGCCGTTCGAGGGTGTGGCCAAGGTCCTGGAGCGCTACCCCAATGCCGATCAGATCTTCTGGCTCCAAGAGGAGCCCGAGAACATGGGCCCGTGGAACGCCATCAAGGGGCGGCTGTACGAGGCCCACGGCACCACCCACTGGATCCATCGCGAGAGCCGCACCGAGTCGGGCTCGCCCGCCACCGGCTCCAAGGCCATCCACCTCCAGGAGCTCGAAGAGCTCCTCAACCGCATCTTCGTCGGACTCCAATAACCCTCATTTCCGGAACTAGGCGAGGGGGAAACCGACGAGCTGTTCCAGCTCGGCGAGGGCGGTGGCCGGATCGACCACCTTGATGGTGGCCATGCCCATCGCCCGCGCCGGCTTGAGATTGATCCCCAGGTCGTCCAGGAACACCGCTTCGCTGGGCTCGATGCCCAGTTGCTGGCACGCCAGCTCGTAGAAGCGTGGATCCGGTTTGCGCACCCCCACCTTGGCGGACTCGATCACGGCGTCGAACAGCCCGAAGATCTCACCCATCTCGCTCTCGCGATCGACATGGTCCCCGGCCACCAGGAAGTTGTTGGTCAGCAGGCCGGTGATGAGCCGCTCATCGCAGCGCCGAACGGCCTCCATCATCGCCGGGCGGATCTCGCCCGAGAGGAGGCCCAACATGTCGCCGCCGTCTACGTGGTGGCCCGCCGCCTCCGCCTCGGCGGTGAACAGTTGAGCGAACTCGTTCAGATCTACCTCGCTGCGCTCGAGGCGGGCCCAGGCGTTGGTGTCAGGGTTCGTGGCGTTCACCGTGCGCAGGAACCCCTTCGGCAAGCCGTGGTCGCGCTCGTAGCGAGCAAAGGCTTCGAAGGGCGACGAGAGGATGACCCCACCGAAATCGAACAAGGCCGCTCTGATCACGGCCGGCATCGTAGGTCCTGGGGACGGGAGCCCGGAGCCCCCTGGTGGGGCGCGTCCGCCGGGCCAGGCTCGGCGTCTAGCATCTCCTCTTCCGATATCGTGTCGCTCAAAGTCGGAACTCCGGAGGACCGGGGGCAGCGGCGTCCATGGAGGTCACCCGGCTTGGCCGAAATCCCGGCAGATCTGACAGTGAAGACCCCAGAAGGGGTCTCATCGCCGCCTCGCCAGGCGGGAAGCGATGACGTGGCAAGCGCCGAGGCCAAGGCCGACCGGGCCCGGTTCGGATACCAGCCGGCGCTCGATGGGCTCCGAGCCGTCGCCGTGCTCGGCGTCATGCTCTACCACGGCTTGGTGGCATGGTCCACCGGGGGCTTCCTCGGCGTCGACGTGTTCTTCACCCTGTCCGGCTATCTCATCACCACCCTCTTGCTCCTCGAGCGGAAGTCGACCTCGACGATCAACCTGGGCGGCTTCTGGATCCGCCGGGCCCGCCGCCTGCTGCCCGCGCTGTTCCTGGTGCTGGCCGTTGTGGCCATCTACGCCGCGTTCTTCGCCGACCCTCTCGAACTCTCCAGCATCCGAGGAGACGCCCTCGCCTCGCTGCTCTACGTGGCCAACTGGCGCTTCATCTTCTCTGGCCAGTCCTACTTCGCGCAGTTCCTCGCCCCCTCCCCGCTGCGCCACACGTGGTCACTGGCCATCGAAGAGCAGTGGTACCTCTTCTGGCCGATCGTCTTTACCCTCGGCTTCCGCCTGACCAAGTTCCGTCCCCGCAACTGGGCCGTCGGGCTGTTGGTGTTCGCCGCGCTGTCGGGGGGCCTCATGGCGTTGCTCTACCACCCCGGCATCGATCCCTCCCGCATCTACTTCGGAACTGACACCCGCGCCCAACCGCTGCTCATCGGGGCCGCGCTGGCGTTCGCCATGCACGGCAAAACCCTCGCCAAACTGCCCACCTGGCTGCTGCAGACCATGGGCGCTCTCGGCCTCGGCGGCATCCTCGTGATGTCCGTAGTGGTGACCGACTCCCAGGGCTGGATGTACGAGGGTGGGTTCACCCTCATCGCCGTCATGACCTGCCTGCTGATCGTCGCCGTCATGACCAACCGGGAGACGGTGGCCCGCACCATCCTGGCCAGCCCGCCGCTCCCGCTCATCGGGCGCATGTCGTACGGCCTGTACTTGTGGCACTGGCCCATCTACGTGTTCCTGACCAGCGACCGCACCGGCCTGAACGGCTACGCCCTACTCGCCGTCCGTTTCGTGGCCACCTTCGCCGTGGCGGCGGTCTCGTACAACCTGGTCGAGATGCCGGTGCGCAAGGGATCCCTGCGGCGGCTGGCGGCCCTCGTGGCCCCCCGCAGCCCCGGCTTGGTGGTGGCCGGCGCCACCGCCATCGCCGCCGTCTTGTTGATGGGATGCGTGGTCCTCACCACCGCGACCCCCAGCCAGGCTGACCAGAACGCCATCCTGCCCGGTGACGTCAAAGCGCTCCTCGTGGGCGACAGCGTGATGTTCACGCTCGGGAACGGCTTCACCAAGAGCGACACTCCCGGCGTCGCCTTGGACAACGCGTCGATCGTGGGGTGTGGCATCACCAGTGCCACGAGACGGCCGCAAACCCGGGAGGGCAGGCTCCCTCCCCCCTGTGTTCCCCGCCTCGACAAGTGGCGCCAGGCGGTGGACACCTACCAGCCTGCGGTCACCCTGCTGGCGCCAGGGGTGTTCGAGACCTACGACCTCGAGGACAACGGCAAGACGTACTCGTTCGGGACTCCCGAATTCGCCAAGTACCTCCAGGATGAACTCGACAACGACCTGAACGTGCTCACCGCCAAGGGGGGCAAGATCGTCCTGCTCACTGGCACCTGCTTCGAAAACCAGACCTCCGATGGCTCGGCGGTCGATCCGGAGCGGCAAGACCAGTCCCGGCTGGTGTGGGTCAACGACCAGGCGCGGAACTGGGCCAAGAAGCACCCGAACAAAGTGAAGGTCGTCGATTTCCGAGGGTACCTGTGCCCTAACAATCAGTACACCAACGAGCTCAACGGCGTGAAGCTCTACCGCGACGGCGAGCACTTCACAGCCGAAGGTGCGGCCGCGACGTGGAAGTGGCTGGGACCCCAGATCAAGAAGGCCGCCCACACCTGAGCGCCCGGGCTATCCCAGCAGGTCCCGGGCCACCAGCTCCCACAGCTCCACCGACATGCCCAGCGACTCCACGTCGATGCGCTCGTTGTCGCCGTGGAACATGGAGCCGTAGTCCTCGAAGCTCATCTTCTGGGAGAACATGCCGTAGCCGTAGGACGTGATCCCCTCGCGGCGGAAGAACCGGGCGTCGGTCGCGCCCACGGTGAGGTACGGCACCGTCGCGCTGCCCTCATAGAAATGCTGCGTCACGCGACTCAGCGTGTCCCACAGCGGCGTCTCCAATGGTGACGCGCTCGACTCCTCGCCCGCCATGCGCACGACCTCGACCCGCTTAGCCAGGTCTCCGAGGGCCGCCTCCAACAAGCGAGCGATCTCGTCATCGGTCTGACCGGGGAGCGTCCGGATGTCGACCTCGAGCTCCACCAGGTCAGGAATGGTGTTGATCTTCGAGCCACCGTGGGCGATGTTCGGCGAGAACGTGGTGTGGGTGCAGGCATGAAACTGACGGGCCATGCCCACCGGCAGCGTCTCGAGCATCCCCATCAGATCATCGGGCGACAGCAGCGGGTCGGTGATCTCTGGCGGGTAGCCCATCGACGAGATGAAGCGGCGCCACACGTCGTGGATCTGCGTCTCGGGCTGGAACTGGTCGAGGCGACGCACCACCTCGGCGGCGGTCACCAAGGCGTTGTCGGTTCGATAGGGCTGGGAGCCGTGCCCAGGGGTGCCGTGCACGCGCAGCTTGCACCAGTACGAACCCTTCTCCCCCACGATGACCGGAAGCTTCAACCCGTTCGGTGAGGGGATCGGGATGCCACCCGACTCGGTGATGACGTAATCGGCCCTTATGGCGTCGGTCTCGTGGTCCACCAGAAACTGCGCGCCGTACGAGCCCATGGCCTCTTCGTCGGCCACCGCCAGGTAGATCAGGGTTCCTTCGGGTTTGAAGCCGCCGTCGGCCAGACGCTTCGTGGCCACGGCCATCGACGCCGTGAGGTTCAACATGTCGACGGCGCCTCGGCCCCACACCTCGCCGTCGACCAACTCGGCACCGAACGGGTCACGGTCCC
The DNA here is from genome assembly GCA_002403895.1 of Candidatus Neomicrothrix sp. UBA4742. Lineage (GTDB taxonomy): Bacteria > Actinomycetota > Acidimicrobiia > Acidimicrobiales > Acidimicrobilacustridaceae > UBA4742. The sequence goes on along the minus strand of DHIQ01000263.1, from coordinate 2,133 downwards.
ACCCGTCGGGGTTCACCGGCACGACATCGGTATGTCCCATCAACAACAAAGTGGGGGCGTCGGGATTGCTCCCTTCAAGCCGCGCCACCAGGCTGGCCCGACCAGGCTCGGGCTCATACGTCTCGAGGTCGAGCGACGATCCTTCGAGGTAGGTCCGCAACAGGTCAGCGCTGCGAATCTCTTCGCCCGAGGTGGCCTGTCCGTCGTTGACGCAGGCGTTGCGGATGAGGTGCCGGAGGAGGTCGGTGACCTCCTCCGTGGAGTCGGTGGTCGTGTCACTCACAAAGGGAGCGTAGGCTGCTGGCGACATTCACGTCGGAAGAACCCCTGCCGCCGGACGCCGCCCGGATCGAACCGGCGCCAACCGCTCTCGCGGTGTGGCGTGCGGAAAGGTCGGGCCGCCTCTGGGGCTCCACCAAAACAGAACGGTTGACCAACACCGCATGACTACCCAGTATGTCGTCGTAGACGGCTCGAATATCGCGACCGAAGGTCGCTCCCTCCCCAGTCTCCGCCAACTCGACGAAGCCGTCCGAGCGTTCCTGGCGGAACATCCGGCTGATCGGCTCACGGTCGTGGTCGACGCCACGTTCGGCCATCGCATCGACCCGTCCGAGCGCGACGAGTACGAAGCCGCGGTCCTCGCCGGCGAGCTGGTGTCGCCCCCCGCCGGGGCCATTGGACGCGGCGATGCCTTCGTCCTGCAGATCGCTGACAGGGCCGCCGCGGTGATCCTTTCCAACGACTCGTTCCAGGAATTCCACGGCCAGTACCCCTGGCTGTTCGACGAAGGCCGCCTCATCGGTGGTAAGCCCGTCCCTGGCCTGGGCTGGGTCTTCCTGTTCCGTACCCCCGTGCGGGGCCCGGCCAGCCGCCGGTCGGTAAAGGAGGCCCGCTCAGGGCGACGCTCGACGTCGGACCAGGAAACGAGTGGGTCGAGCCGCCCGAGAGGGCGAGCCAAAGGGGACAGCGGCAGGGGCGACAGCGCTAAGGAAGCAGCTCGATCCAAGTCGACCGGCGCGCGGGGCGGCCGCACCAGCGGGCCCGATCGCTCGCCCCGTCGTCGCACCGGCGCCAAGCCCGCCCAAGCACTCAACGATCTCCTCCCCTTCGTGGACTTCGTGCATGACCACCCGGTCGGCTCCGAGGTCGAGGCCGTCGTCGATACGTTCAGCTCCCACGGCGCCTACGCCACCGTCGGGGATGTGCGCTGTTATGTGCCGCTGAAAGCGATGGGGGACCCCGCTCCGCTGCGCGCCCGTGATGTCCTCGACATCGGCGAGACGGGCCGTTTCACGGTGTCCTCGATCGATGCCCCCCGTCGCGGAATCGATCTCGCGCTGGTCGACAGCGACAAATCAAGGCGCCGAGACAGTGGCGATCTTGTGACAGTTCCACTGCCACAAGACGTTCCGATCGGAACCGTCGCGCGACCGGTGTCGCGACAAGAGAGAGGGAAAGCTTCCACTCGCGAGGTTGGCACTGCTACACATTCAGGAGCAATCCAAATCGCCGAGGAGGCGCCGGTGACACCAGCAAAGAAAGCTGCGGCCAAGAAGGCATCAGCAAAGAAGGCTCCCGCCCGCAAAGCGGCAGCCAAGAAGGCTCCCGCCAAGAGGGCACCAGCAAAGAAAGCTGTGGCCAGAAAGGCGCCGGCTCGCAAGGCGGTAGCCAAGAAGGCTCCCGCCCGCAAGACCGCCGCCAAGAAGGCTCCAGCACGCAAGACAGCAGCAAAAAGAGCATCCGCACGCAAGACAGCGGCCAAGAAGGCTCCGGCTCGCAAAGCCGTCGCCAAGAGGGCACCAGCCCGCAAGGCAGCAGCCCGCAAGGCAGCAGCCCGCAAGGCACCAGCACGCAGAGCACCAGCACGCAAGCGCTGAGTTCTTCAACTGCTCGACCGACCGCCCCGCCCCACGGCGGGGCGGTCGCCGTTTTCCCCCGATGACCCTCGACCGACCGGAGCGCATGCGGTCCCCTGGCCCTTGCCTCGGTAACGTCTGGCGCCATGAGTGCCCAGTTCATCTTCAGCATGCACAAGGTCGGCCGCTTCTACCCGCCTGATCGCGAGGTGCTGAAGGACATCAGCCTGTCCTTTTACCCGGGAGCCAAGATCGGCGTGCTCGGCGCCAACGG
>DHIQ01000020.1:3419-7927 GCA_002403895.1 Candidatus Neomicrothrix sp. UBA4742 | reverse complement strand
GACTCAATCGGCAGCGTCAGGGGGTGGGGGCCGGGCCGACCTTCTCGGCCACCAGGGCGGCCAGGGCGACAGCGCCCGGCGTTCTCAGGTGCAGATGGTCGCTGTAGCTGTACCCCGGCTTGTCGGCGAGAGCGGCCCAGTCGGCCATCACCAGGTTGGGGTAGCGATCGACGGCGGCCGCGATGTCGGCGTCGGCCTCAACTACCTCGTCCCGCCACGGCTCACAGGTCACCCACACCACCCGGTCCGCCCCCTCGAGCTGGGCCATGGTCTTGTCGATCTGCTCGGCGTAGTCGTGCTCGGCCCAATTGGTGCACAAGTGGATGACGACCACTCGCGGGCTCGGTCCCTTGCGGGCCTCGAGCAGCGAGATGCCCGCCTGGATGCCGCGGCTCTCCTTGGCATCGAACGTGACCTTCCACCCGGCCAGTGCGTCGGGCACCTGGGTCTTGGCCCCCAGGATCACCGAGTCTCCCACGACCAGGACGGTCGCCGGGCCCGGGGGCAGCGGTTCGTACCGGGCATCGATGGTGGTCGTCGCGGCCAGCGCCGGCCCGTCATCGATGGCGCCGCTGCTGTGCCCTGCTTGGGACCCACAGCCCGCGGCCACCACCACGGCGAGAACGACCAGGGCCAGCGCGAGGCGACGCCGGCCAGGGGTGCTTCGCAGGCAGCGATGCCTACCGCCGTCAGCGAGGATCGACGGTCCCGCGGGAGGAGAGCGCCTGCCACAGCGAGCGGTAGGACGGGTAGGTCAGCTCCTCGGTGACCCATCCGCTGTCGGCCAGCTCCCCGTGGAGGCGGGGCAGGTTGCGGAACGGGACCCCCATGTCCACGTGGTGGGCCAGGTGCCAACCGGTGTTGAACGGCACCATCCAGAAGCGGGCCAGCCAACTCTGGTGGATCACATGCGTGGTCATACGACGGTCCGACGATCGGGTCATGCCGCCGTGCTCGGCGATGGCTCGCAGCCGGTTGATGACCCGCCAGACCGTCATCCACGGCGCCAGCCACAGCACCGGGTAGGCCCACCAGCGGCCGGTGCCGACGGTGAGCAGCACCGCCACCACCACCTGTGCCCCCAGGATGCGCAGGGCGACGGGCCGGCTGGCCGAGCTGCGGAACGCTCCGAGCAGACCCTTGAGGTTCTTCCACCCCGAGGTGCCCCGGGCGTCGCGCCACAACTTGCGACGCAGCGAGGAGGTGGTGACCGGGTAGCCGAGGTACAAGTTGAGGTCGGGCTCGTTCGGGCCCATCTCGTCCTTGTGGTGGGCCATGTGGCTGCGGCGGTAGAGATCGAACGGGACGAAAGCGGGGTAGGCCAGAAGCCAGCGGCCAACGAGGTCGTTGGCCCGGCGGTTGGAGAACAGCAGTCGATGGGCGGCCTCGTGTGCGAGGATGGCGTACAACGCGAACGCTCGGCCCATGAGGACGAAGGCGGCGATCCAGCCGAGGGGATGGTCGATCCAGGTGGCGAGGGCGATGACGCCGAACGATTGGGCGACCACGCCCACCACGTTGGCCACGTTGTGGCCGTTGGGGATGCGGCGGAACGATTCGCGCAGGGCCGGCACCGGCATGCCCAAGGCCTGGAGCCGCTCGGTCGGCAATACGTCGGGGAGCACCGATCGATGGGGGACCATCGTGGCTGAGGAGGATGGCTTGCTCACCCGAGTAGTCTTACACTTCGACGACACATGATGCAAGACAGTAAGAATACCCATCAAGGGGAGAAAGCGAATCGAGCGGAAGCCGGCGCGAGGACCTCGGCCCCGCCTGGCCCCGAGACCGTCGCCTCCAGTTCGGCTCGCCCCCTCACCGCCCGCTCGGTCATCGCCAGCACGCTATTGGGCATGACCCCACCCCGGCTCCCCACGCTCTTGCTGGTGCGATCCGGCGAGCTGTTCGGGATCAGTGCCGGGACCACCCGGGTGGCGCTGTCGCGCATGGTGGCGGCCGGCGAGCTCGAGGCCGACGGTGCTGGGTATCGGCTGGCGGGCCACCTCCTCAACCGGCAGGCCCGCCAGAGTGCGTCACGGTCCGCGGTTGTCCGCCCCTGGGACGGTGAATGGACCATGGCTGTCGTTGTCGATGGGCGCCGGTCGGCCGTCGAGCGGGGCGAGCTGCGCAACGCCATGCGGGTGCTGCGCCTGGCCGAGACTCGCGAGGGGGTGTGGCTCCGACCCGACAACCTGGCCCCTGGGTCCGCGCCCGAGGCCGAGGCGGTGGTGACGGCACAGTGCCACCGCTTCACCGCCCAACCGGTCGACGAGGCGGCGCCGGCCCTGGCCGGTCGGCTGTGGGACCTCGAGGGATGGGCGGCCCGAACCCACCAGTTGCAGGCCGAGATGCGCGGGCTCGTTGGGCGGCTCGAAGCGGGTGACACCGACGCGCTGGCACCGGGGTTCGTGACCTCGGCTGCGGTGCTGCGCCACTTCCTGGCGGACCCGCTGTTGCCGTCCGAATTGGTGACCGACTCGTGGCCCGGCCAGCACGTGCGGACCGACTACGACCGCTACGACCACGCCTTCAAGACGGTCTGGCGCGACTGGTTCCGGGATCAGTAGCGCGTCAGGACGTCTTGACGTTGGCGATGTCGAGGCGGCGCAGCTCGGCCAGCAGGACCTTGGTGCGGGGCATGGGGGCCCCGGCCGCGTTGGCCGTCGCCACCGGCGCGGCATAGATGGCCTCGAGTTCCAGCGGGCGGCCGTCGTCGTAGTCCAGCTTCATGCTCGGTCGGTATGGCGTCATCTCCCGGGTATTGGTCAACATCCGGTCGACGAAGGATTCATCGAAGCCGTGCCCGCACGCCCGGGCGGCATGCACCACCTCGTGCATGATCAGCTCGGCTAAGCCGCGGGTGCTTTCGTCCGCCAGGATCTCGGCGGTGTTCGCGTCGAGCACGACCGACAGCCCGTTGAACGGGATGTTCCACACGAGTTTCTGCCACCGGCCCGTCTCCAGATCAGCCACCGGTGAGGCCGACACTCCTGCGGTGTGGAGATCGTCGACCACACCCTGCGCCGCCGCCGTGACACCGGCCGGGCGACCGTCCTCGCGATACTCACCCAACGTCACCTCCCCGTAGTCCAGGTGGCGGATGTGGCCGGGGCCGACCTTGTTGGAACACATGAAGCACATCGCCCCCAGCACCGTCGCCCCGGGTACCGCTCGGTGGAAGGGGGCCTCCACACCCAGCCCGTTCTGCATGACCAGGACGGTGGTGCCATCGGCCACCAGTTGGGGCAGCAGCGCGACCACCGCGGCGGTGTCGGTGGTCTTGGCGGCCACGATGGTGGTGTCGCTGGACGGTACCTCGGCCGGATCGTCGTAGACCTCAACCTCGAGTACCGCGTCACCTTCCGGGGAGTCGACCCGCAGGCCGTGCTGGCGCACATGATCGGCGTCACTTCGCGCCAGGAAACGCACCGGGAACCCGGCCTGGTGAAGCCGGGCGCCGTAGTAGCCCCCGATCGCACCGGTCCCGATGACGGTGAAACTGTGCACGAGGCTCACCGTACCGGCGTCGCGTCGTTCACCCGTGGCGCCCGGCGGTCCCTACGATGAACGGATGACCGATCGCCTCTACTTCCGTCAGCTCCTTGCTGGGCGCGACTTCGCCCGCGACGACCCGATCGCCCGCCAGATGGTGAACTTCGTCTATCTGGTGGGAGACCGCGAGACGGGCGAGGCCATGGTCATCGACCCCGCCTACGACATCGCCGGATTGCTGGAGCTCGTCGCCGCCGACGGGATGCACCTGACCGGGGCGCTCGCCACCCACTACCACCCCGACCATGTCGGCGGAGACCTGATGGGTCACGGCATCCAGGGCGTGCGCGAGCTGCTTGAGCTGGCTCCCGTGCCCATTCACGTCCAGGCCGACGAGGCTCCATGGATCACCCGCGTCACCGAGACGTCGAGCGGCGACCTGGTCGAGCACCGCAGTGGTGACGTGGTCATGGTGGGCGAGATCCCCATTGAGTTGATCCACACGCCCGGCCATACCCCAGGTTCGCAATGCTTCCTCGTCGATGATCGCCTGGTGGCGGGGGACACCTTGTTCCTCGAGGGTTGCGGCCGGACCGACCTGCCCGGCGGCGACGCTCGCCTGCTGTACGAGAGCCTCACCCAAAAGCTGGCCAAGGTCCCCGATGATGCCGTGTTGTTCCCCGGTCATCTGTACTCGGCCGAACCCTCGGCCACCATGGGTGAGACCCGTCGATGGAACTTCGTGTTCCGGCCCAAGACGGAGCAGGAATGGCTCGCCATGTTCGGCCGCTGAGACCGGATCCCGGCGGCTGACGGCCCAGCCCCGGGGAGAGCGAACCGCCCGACGTTGCTCGATCCGACGCGGCGACATGGGTCGATCGACCCACCTCGCTCCCCTCTTGTCAGGCCGTGTGGCCTATGCAGCCGATCCAGCCGCCCGCCGATGCAAAACGTGACGGGTGGAGCGGCGTCGATCCTGTCATGGAGCCTTGGTTCCATCGGCGCCGCCCCGCCCT